>AXCX01000014.1 GCA_000767215.1 Actinotalea fermentans ATCC 43279 = JCM 9966 = DSM 3133 | reverse complement strand
GGCGGGCGTCGCGGACCGACAGGGGCAGCGGGCGCCACCCGGCCCAGCGGCCCAGCTCGACGATCGGGGGCGCGGCCGCGACGACCGCGAGCATCTCCTCGGGCGGCCCGTCCGCCACGGTCCCGTCCGCGCCGACGGCGACGACCCGATCGGCGTACTGCACGACCCGCTCCAGGCGGTGCTCGGCGACGACCACCGTGAGGCCGAGGTCGTGCACCAGCCTGGTCAGCGCTGCGAGGACCTCCTCCGCGGCGCCGGGGTCCAGGGCCGACGTCGGCTCGTCGAGCAGCAGGAGCCGTGGGCCGGGCGTGAGGACCGAGCCGATCGCCACCCGCTGCTGCTCGCCGCCGGAGAGGTCACCCAGGGCCCGCTCCCGGAGCGGGGTCAGGCCGAGCAGGTCGAGCACCTCCTCGACGCGCGTGCGCATGGTGGCCGGCGCGACGCCGAGCTGCTCCATCGCGTAGGCGAGCTCGTCCTCCACGGTGCCCGTCACGAAGCCCGCGGCCGGGTCCTGGCCGACGACGCCGACGACGTCGGCCAGGTCGCGCGGCAGGTGCTCCCGCGTGTCCCGGCCCGCCACGAGGACGCGGCCGGCCTGGGTCCCGCCCGTGAAGTGGGGGACGAGCCCGCAGGCCGCCCGCAGCAAGGTGGACTTGCCCGAACCGGTCGGTCCCACGACGAGGCACAGCTCGCCCTCCGGGACGGTCAGCGTGACGTCGCGGAGCACCGGGGTGGTCGAGCGCGGATAGGTGATGCTCACGCGGTCGAAGCTCAGGGCCGTCACCGGACGACCTCCTGAAGGACGGGCGTCACAGGGGCGTGGCTCCGACGCCCCGCGAGCACGGGGGCGACGGCGAGGAGGAAGGCGACCACGGCGACGGCGGCGGTCCCTGGTCCTGACGTGCCCGCCGCGGGCGCGAACCGCGGCGCGAGCAGCACGACGACGGCGGTGAGTGCGCCGGCGAGGGCGACGCCGGTCTCCGCCGGTCCCCACCGCTCGGGGCGGTACCGGGTGTGCTGCACCCGCCGACCGGCGACCACGACGCCGGCGAACCCGGCCGCGGCGCCGACCCCGACGAGCAGTGCACCGCGCCAGCCGGAGTCGTCCGCGAGGAGGCCGTAGCCTCCGAGGCCCAGCGCGACGAGCGCGAACGCGAGGAGTGGACCCGTCCGCCGGTCGGGGCCGTCCGGGCCGGACCGCGCGAACCCGCGGGTGTCCATCGACGCGGCGAGAGCCAGCGACCTGTCGAGCGCGTCGGTGAAGACGGGCAGGCCGGTCGCGCGAAGAGCGCGCCAGCCTCGCTCGGGGGTGCCGCGCAGGCGCTGCGCCCGGCGGACGGTCGCGGCGGCCGTGACGAGCTGCGGCGTGACGCTCACCGCGATGACGACGGCGGTGCCCATGTGGTGCATGGCACCCGGCAGCGACCGCAGGGCACGGCGCGGGTCGGCGAGGGCGGAGGCAGCACCGAAGCACACGACGAGCGTGGCGAGCTGCAGGCCGGCCGCCGCCGCGGTGGCGAGCCCTTGCGTCGTCACGGGGCCGAGGAGGTGGACGCCGACGGCCCAGTCGGGTGCCCGCACCGTCGGCAGGTCCAGGACCACCGTCCCGGGCGGCTTGATGCCGACGACCACGTGGAAGGCGATCCGGACGAGGACGATGCCCACCCCGAGCGCCAGGTAGCCGGGGAAGAGACGGGCCGTCGGTGCCTGGCCCGCTCGGACGCTCACCACGACGACGACGGCGGCGAGGACGGCGGTGACGGCCCCGACCCCGGGCGCGCGCGCAGCGGCGACGGCCAGGGCCATCGCCCACGCCCACCACGCGAGGGGGTGCAGGGCCGTCACGTCGCCTCAGTCCTTCGCGGAGCCCTGCGACTGCCGACGCAGGCGCACGATCAGGCCGACGAGGGCTCCGACGATGGCGACGCCCACGGCGACGCCGACGGCGAGCGACACCCCGTCACCGCCGTCCTGGGGCGCGACGGCCGTGACGGCGTCGTCGGCCGCCTGGTCCGCCGCGGGTGCGTCGGCGTCGGTGGTCGGCTCGGCCTCGACGGTGGCGACGCCCGGGCGCACGTCCGCGGGCGCGACCGCCGGCGGCTGCGTGCCGTCGCCGTACCGCCATCCCTCGACGCTCCCGGCGGCCGGGACGGCCGTGTCGGACCCCTCCGCGTACGCGGTCCACTCGCCGCCCGGTGCGGCCGTCCAGTAGCTCCAGTAGCTCCCGGTGAACTCCGTCGGGCAGGGGTCGGGCAGACCGCCGACGGCGCAGATGTAGCCGGAGGGGTCACGCGTCTCGGCGATCCCTGCCTGGGCGAGCGCCTCGGTCCCGGTCGCCGGGTCGGACGCGCAGCCGACCGTGACGTCGCCCTCGAGCTCGGTGGCGTCGACGACGACGGTCACGCCGGACTCGTCGGCGCAGGCGCCGCTCACGTCGACAGCGGCAGGCCAGGACGACGCGACCGCGGCCGACGCCGGGAGCGCTACGGCGCCGGCGAGCACGAGGACCGTGGCCAGCGCACGGGGCCCGCGCCGGCTGGTCACGGGCGTGGATGTGACGGGCGTGGATGTGACGAGCATGGTGCCTCTTTCTGAGGGTCCGCGACAGGACCCGGCACCGTCGCTGCCGCCCGAGGGACGGGTCCGACGACCCGGGCTCCGCCCCGCATTCCTCGACGGTAGGAGCCTCGATGCCCTCAGCAGGTGCTCCGGCTCGTCGAGGAGACCTCGACCTACGGTTGCGGGTCAGCGCCGGACTTCGACCGGCTTCCCCTGGCTGCGGGCCATGACTGCCACCCGAGGGTGGCGGCGCCCACCGTACTCCCTCTGCCCGACGCGCGGCTCCCGGGCCGGCGCGGGTTGCGACATCGCCTCCTCCTGGGTCAGGGTGCGCACGGCGGCCAGGACGGTCCGGCGTCGGCCACGCCGCCGCCGTCGCCATGGCGGCGCCCGCCCGCACGAAGAGAGGACCGGCGATGAAGGTGTACACGCGGGCCGGGGACGACGGCACCACGGGGCTGTTCCTCGGTGGCCGGGTCTCGAAGGCCGACCGGCTGATGGACGCGTGCGGCGACATGGACGAGGCCGTTGCGGCGCTCGGCGTGGCGCGCGCCGCGCTCGAGCGCGAGCCGGGAGCGCACGAGGACCTCGCGCCGGCGATCCTGCGGCGCCAGCGGGAGCTCTTCGTCGTCGCGGCGGACCTGGCGACCAACCCGGCCCACCGTGACCGCCTGGTCCCGGGCGTGTCGCTCGTGACGGAGGACATGGCGGCCGATGTGGAGCGCGAGATCGACGAGCGGGTCGCCGCGCGACCGCTGCGACCGGTGTTCGTGGTGCCGGGCACGACCCCGGCGTCGGCCGCGCTGGACCTCGCTCGCGCCGTGCTGCGTCGCGCGGAGCGCAGCGTCGTCGCGCTGGGCGATGCCGGGCACCCGGTGAGCCCCGCGGTCCGCGGCTACGTGAACCGCCTCTCGGACCTGCTCTTCGTGCTCGGCCGTGTGGCAGCGGGTGAGAACGAGCCCGCGAGCCATGACTGAGGGCACTGCCTGCCGATGGTGAGTTGTAGGGTCCTGCCGACTCGACGTGGGAGCGCGTCGGCGAGGTCGAGCCGCGGCACGCCGCGGTCGGTGACGACGGGAGTGGCGCCGTGGGGTTCGAGCTCGATCCGTGCTGGGTGCACGGTGAGGGTGGCGAGCTGATCGCGGCCGGGCACGTCCGCACGCACGAGGACGACCGCCTGGTGGTCGAGGCGCCGAAGTACTCGGGCGGGTCGCTGTGGCCGGGCGACCCCGTGGTGCTCGTCGTCGCGAGCCAGCTCCGGGGCTCCTGCACGATCGACGCCGTCGTCCAGGCGAGCGCGCGGACGCGGCTCGAGCTGGCCGACCTGCGCATCCGCGTCGTGGAGCAGAAGCGCACGGCGGTCCGCGTGCCCGTGTCGGAGCACGTCACGTTCGCGCACGTGGCGGAGGGAGACCAGCAGGTCCCGCTCGAGGAGCCCGTGGCGGCGCAGGTGCTCGACCTGTCCGCGTACGGGATGCGGTTCCGCTCCGAGACGCAGGTCCCCACGGGGACGCGACTCGTGGGCACCTACCCGACGCCGCAACGCCCGGTCCCGATCGTGGTCGAGGTGCTCCGGCACGAGGAGCTGCGCGGCGCCGTCGGGCACGGCGGACGGTTCGTCGGCATGAGCGAGCGCGACACCGAGACGCTGTTCCGCGCCGTCCTGGACCGCCAGCGGCGCCTCATCGCGGAGCGACGGGACGCCATCTGACCGTTTAGTTGACCGTTCACGTACCATGGTCAGGACCAAGGTCCTAGAACGGCCGGCTGTGACGGCCAGGGGAGGAGTCCCGATGGGCGTCTCGGCACGGCAGGAGCGGCGCGAGCAGCTGGCGGCACTGCAGGAGGCCCAGCGCAGGGCTGAGCGGCGCCGCACGCGTCTGATCGTCGCTGCGGCCGTCGGAGTCGCGATCGCCCTGGTGGTCCCGACGGCGATCGTCGTGTGGAACGCGGAGCGCGACGCGCAGGAGGCCCAGGCGGCCGCCGAGGCACCGATCGAGGGGGCCGAGGAGTTCACGGAGCTCGCCGCCACCCACACCACCGAGGACGTCGACTACGAGCAGAGCCCGCCGGTGGGTGGCGACCACCACCCGACGTGGCAGAACTGCGGCTTCTACGACGCCCCGGTGACGGAGGAGCACGCCGTGCACTCGCTGGAGCACGGCGCCGTGTGGATCACCTACGACCCCGACCTGGCCGACGCGGACGTGGCGGAGCTGCGGCGCCTGTCCGACCAGCACCCGTACCTGCTCGTCAGCCCGTTCGACGGCGTCGACGGGCTGGTGGCGTCGGCGTGGGGCGTGCAGGTCCAGCTCGACGGCGTCGACGACGACCGGCTCCAGCCCTTCCTCATCAAGTACCTGCAGGGCCCGCAGACGCCCGAGCCCGGCGCCGCCTGCTCCGGCGGCATCGGGGCGTGAGCGCCCGGCTCACGGGCCGGGCGGCCACGGTGGCCGCGGTCGTCGTGGCGACGGCGGCCGGGCTCGCCGTCGGGCTGCTCGTCGCGGGCGGCGTGCTGCGTGCCGACGTGCCCGTCGAGGGCTCGGCCGAGGTCGGATTCGCCCGGGACATGCAGGCCCACCACGCGCAGGCCGTCGAGATGGCCATGCTCGTCCGCGACCGCAGCGACGACGCCGAGCTGCGGCAGGTCGCGCTCGACATCGTGCTCACCCAGCAGCAGCAGCAGGGCCAGATGTACGGCTGGCTGTCCGTGTGGGGTCTGCCCCAGGCGACGACGGCCGCACCCATGGCCTGGGCGCAGGGCCACGGCCACGGCGGTGCGGAGGCGGGCGGTGCCGAGGCGGGCGGCACCGTCGGGATGCCCGGCATGGCGACGGCCGAGCAGCTCGCCGCACTGCGCGACGCCCGTGGCAGCGACGCCGAGCGACTGTTCCTCGAGCTGATGATCGCCCACCACGAGGGGGGCGTGGCGATGGCGCGGTCCGCCCTCGACCTCGCCGAGCACCCCGCGGTGCGGCGGCTGGCCCAGGCGGTCGTGGACTCCCAGACCGCCGAGATCGCCGTGCTCGAGGGCCTCCTGGCACGCGTCGACGACTGAGCCGGCCCCGGGCCGCGCGGGCGGGCCGGGAGGTCCGTCACCGGTGAGAAGATGCGCGGGTGACTGCGACCCAGCCCGCCACCGAGCCCACCACGTTCGCCGGCCCTCCTGCCCTCCACGACCCGACGCGGCGCGACTTCGGCTCAGACAACTACGCCGGTGCGCACCCGGAGGTGCTCGCTGCCGTGGCCGCGGCCAACGGCGGCCACCAGACGAGCTACGGCGCCGACGTGTACACGGCGCGCCTGCAGGACGTCCTCGCTGCGCACTTCGGCCGCGTCGTCGAGGCGTTCCCGGTCTTCAACGGGACCGGCGCGAACGTCGTCGCGCTGCAGGCGATGGTGCCTCGCTGGGGCGCGGCGGTGTGCACCGAGTGGGCGCACATCAACACCGACGAGAACGCCGCCCCGGAGCGGGTCGCCGGGCTCAAGCTGCTCCCGGTGCCGACCACCGACGGCAAGCTCACGCCGCAGGGGCTGGAGGCACGCGCGGGCGGTCGCGGCGACGAGCACCGGGCCCAGCCCGCCGTCGTGTCGATCACGCAGTCCACCGAGGTCGGCACGGTCTACACGCCCGACGAGATCGGTGCGCTGGCCGACACCGCGCACGCCCTGGGCCTGCGCGTCCACCTCGACGGCGCCCGGATCGCCAACGCCGCGGCCGCGCTGGGCCTGCCGCTGCGCGCGTTCACCAGTGACGTCGGGGTCGACGTCGTGAGCCTGGGTGGCACGAAGAACGGCGCCCTGGGCGCCGAGGCGATCGTCGTCCTCGAGCCCTCGGCCGTGGACGGGCTGCGCTACCTGCGAAAGATGGACATGCAGCTCGCGTCGAAGATGCGCTTCGTCTCCGCGCAGCTGCTCGCGCTGTACGACGGCGACCTGTGGCTGCGCTCGGCCGCGCACGCCAACGCCATGGCGGCCCGCCTGGCGGGTGCTCTCGCCGCCGTGCCCGGCGTCGAGATCGCGCTGCCGGTCCAGGCCAACGCCGTCTTCGCGATCCTGCCGCCAGGTGTGGCCGACCGTGTGCGGGAGCGCTACTGGTTCTACGACTGGGACGGCCGGCCCGGGATGGTCCGGCTGATGTGCTCGTTCGACACGACCCAGACGGATGTGGACGAGCTCACGGCCTCGGTCGTCGCCGCGGTGCGCGACCTGGCCTGACGACGGCACGGGGGTCGGCGCGCCGACCGGCGGTCACCCCGCGGGCAGCAGTCCGCGGTCGATGAGCGCGAGCGCGAGCGCGTTCCCGTCGCCACCCGTCACGGTCACGGTCGCGCCGACCTGCGGTGCCCCGTGGGCCGCGGCGGCGGACGGCACGGCTGCCTCCGGGGACGGCTCGCCGTCGCGGGTCGGGACGGGGGAGCCGTGCGCGAGCACCTGCTCGGCCGGCGACAGCTGGCGGATCGCGACGACACGCACGCGGCCAGGGTGCTCGGCCGCGATCTCGGCGTAGATCTGCGGGTCGTGCTGGCCGTCGTCGCCCACCAGCACCCAGGTGGTCTCCGGGAACTCGGCCAGCAGCCGCTGCAGCGACCGCAGCTTGTGCTCCCGGCCGCTGCGGAACCAGCCCGTGTTCGTCGGGCCCCAGTCGGTCAGCAGGAGCGGGCCAGCCGGGTAGCCGTGCCGCTCGAGGAACCGCCGCAGCGCGGGGGCGACGTTCCAGGCGCCCGTCGAGAGGTAGAACGTGGGTGCGCCCGGGTTCGCGGCCAGCCACCGGCGGTACAGGCCTGCCATGCCGGGCACGGGGCGCCGCGCGTGCTCGTGGAGCACGAAGCTGTTCCACGCGGCAAGGAGCGGCCGGGGAAGGGCGGTCACCATCGCGGTGTCGTCCACGTCGCTCACCAGCGCGGTGCCCGGACCTGGCGGCACCACGAGGACGGGCGCCACCGACGTCGAGCCGCCCAGGCTCAGGCGCGCCTGCCGCCAGCCCGGCTCGAGCGCCGCCCCGAGCATGGCGTCGACGTACCCTCCCCGGTCGGCGCGGACCTCGTGCACCTGGCCGCCGACCTCCACGCCGACCACGGCGTGCGGGACGGCGGCGGTCAGGAAGGATCGCCAGCCGCGGACCGCACGGCCCGCGGACCCGGCGTCCTTCTCCGCGACCTCCGCCGGGCGCGTCCCCGGCGGCGCGAGCACCGTGCGCGCCATGATCCGGGCCCACCCGTCGCCCGCGTAGCCCGTGTACGCCTCGACGCGCGGCTCCCACCCGCGCCGGGCGAGCCACCTGCCCACGACCGCGTACGCGCGGTCCTCGAGGCGAGCCGCCACGTGGGGGCGCTGGCTGCTGGTGGAGACGCTCACGCGGTGGAGTCTGTCATCGACGAGCGTGCACCGCCCATCCGTCCCCAGGCCGGCGCGACGCCGTCCCGGGAGCGCGCACGGCGTCAGAGCTTGGCCACCGTCAGCAGCACCACGCTGTCCTCGAGGGCCCGGATGGCCGACCGGTCTCGGGGCACCACCACCAGGTCGCCCGGGCTGCCCTCCCACGACGCCCGGTCGCAGACCACCTGCACCCGGCCGCTGAGGACCTGCACGGTCGCCTCGCCGGGGCTCTCCCACTGGTCGGTCGAGCGCCCCGCGCACAGCGCGATGACGGTCTGCCGCAGCACCTTCTCGTGACCCCCGTGCACCGTCTTCGCGCTGCGGCCGGCCGGCGCGCGCCGGGCCGTCTCGATCTCGTGCCGTGCCAGCGCCACCAACGACAGCTTGTCCATCCCGACCCCCTCCGTGCCGCCGGCTGCAGGGGCGACTGCGGCCAGTATCGCCAGGGCGGCGCGGTCCGTCGACGGCTCGCTCTCGACGCGCGACCTGCGCGGAGCCCAGGTAGACAGGTCCGGGTGACCATCATCGGCTTCCACGCCTCGCACGAGCAGGTGCACCCGTCAGCGCTGCTGAGCGCCGTCCAGGCGGCCGAGCAGGCGGGGTTCGACGCCGCGATGTGCTCGGACCACCTCGCGCCGTGGAGCGAACGCCAGGGCCACTCGGGGTTCGCCTGGGCGTGGCTCGGCGCCGCGCTGGCCACGACGTCGCTGCCCTTCGGCGTCGTGAACGCCCCTGGCCAGCGGTACCACCCCGCGATCGTCGCGCAGGCGGCCGCGACCCTCGCGGCGATGTTCCCGGGCCGCTTCTGGGTGGCCCTGGGCTCGGGGGAGAACGCCAACGAGCACGTGACCGGCGATCCCTGGCCCACGAAGGACGTCCGGGACGCGCGCCTGCTCGAGTCCGTCGACGTCATCCGGCGACTGCTCGCCGGGCAGGAGGTGACCCACCGCGGGCTCGTCCAGGTCGACCGGGCGCGGGTGTGGACCCTGCCCACGGAGCCACCTGCGCTCATCGGCCCGGCCGTCACGCCGGCGACGGCGGCGCGGGCGGCCACCTGGGCGGACGGCCTCATCACGATCAACCAGCCGATCGCGACGCTGCGGGAGATCGTCGCCGCGTACCGCGACCACGGTGGCCGTGGCCCCCTCGCGATCCAGGTGCACCTGGCCTGGCACGAGGACCAGGCCGAGGCCGAGCGGATCGCGTTCGACCAGTGGCGCAGCAACGTGTTCCCGCCACCGGTGTGCTGGGACCTGGCGACCCCCGAGCACTTCGACGTCGCCTCCCGGCACACCCGCCCCGAGGACGTCGCGGAGTCGGTGCTCATCTCCGCCGACACCGGCCGGCACGTCGAGTACCTCGCCGGTCTGGTCGAGCTCGGCTTCGAGCACCTCTACCTGCACCACGTCGGCCAGGAGCAGCGGCCGTTCATCGACCGCTTCGGGGCGGACGTCCTGCCGGCCCTTCGGGGTGCCGCGTGAAGGTCACCGACACGGGGGACCTGTGGTGGAAGAACGCGGTCGTCTACTGCGCCGACGTGGAGACGTTCGTCGACTCCGACGGGGACGGCGTCGGCGACCTCGCCGGCATGGCGCAGCGCGTCGACCACCTCGCCCAGCTCGGGGTGACCTGCCTGTGGCTCATGCCGTTCTACCCGACCGCGCAGCGCGACGACGGCTACGACATCACCGACCACTACGGCGTGGACCCCCGGCTCGGTTCCCACGGCGACCTCGTCGAGCTGATCCGGACGGCGCGCGACCGGGGCATCAGGGTCATCGCGGACCTCGTCGTCAATCACACCTCCGACCGTCATCCCTGGTTCCGGGCGGCGCTGCGGGACCCCACCGGGCCCTACCGCGACTTCTACGTCTGGCGGTCCGACCCGCCGCCCGACACCTCCGCGGACGTGGTGTTCCCGGGGGAGCAGGACGGCATCTGGGAGCTTGACGAGGCGAGCGGGGAGTACTACCTGCACCGCTTCTACAAGCACCAGCCCGACCTGAACGTGGCGAACCCGCGGGTGCGGGACGAGATCGCCAAGGTGATCGGGTTCTGGCTGGAGCTCGGGCTCTCCGGCTTCCGGGTCGACGCCGTGCCGTTCTTCATCGAGACCCTCGGGCTCACCGAGGAGGCCGCCGCCGGCGACCCGCACGACTACCTGCGCGCCCTGCGCAGCTTCGTCGGCCGCCGCGTGGGGGACGCCATCCTCCTGGGTGAGATCAACCTGCCCTACGCGGACCAGCGGGCCTACTTCGGGGACGGCAACGGCGACGAGGTCACCATGGTGTTCGACTTCGTCGCGATGCAGAAGACGTACCTGGCGATGGCGCGGCACGACGCCCGCCCCCTCGCGCAGGCGCTGCTCGAGCGGCCACCGATCCCGCCGGACTGCCAGTGGGCGACGTTCGTGCGCAACCACGACGAGCTCACGCTCGACAAGCTCACCGAGGACGAGCGGGCGGAGGTGTTCGCGGCGTTCGGCCCGGAGGAGGAGATGCAGCTCTACGGGCGCGGCCTGCGCCGTCGCCTGCCGCCGATGCTCGACGGCGACCCCCGCCGGGTCCGCCTGGCGTACTCCCTCCTGTTCGCGCTGCCGGGGACCCCCACGCTCTTCTACGGCGAGGAGATCGGCATGGGGGAGAACCTCGACGTCCCGGGCCGGCTCGCCGTGCGGACGCCGATGCAGTGGGAGCCGGGCCCGACGGGCGGGTTCTCCGACGCGCAGCCCCGGCGTCTGGTGCGCCGCCCGCCGTCGGGCGGGTTCGCGCCCGAGCACGTGAACGTGGCCGCCCAGCGCCGTGATCCCGACTCCCTCCTGGCGTTCGTGAGCCTGCTCGTGCAGCGCTACCGGGAGTGCCCCGAGCTCGGCTGGTCGGGCGTGCACGTGCTGGACCAGCCGCACGACGGCGTGCTCGCGCTCCTCAGCTCCGTCGACGACGCGGCGATCGTCACGCTGCACAACCTCGCACCGGAGCCGGTGCGCGTCCCGCTCCGGATACCCGTGGCGGACGCGTCGCGGCTGGTGGACGTCCTGGCCGACGGCGAGACGCCCGTCGACGACGACGGCCGCGCGCAGGTCGACCTCGACGGCTACGGGTACCGCTGGCTGCGGGTCGTGACACCCCGCACCAGGCGGCTGGTCTGACCGTAGGGTGACGCCGTGCCCACCCCCCGACGTCGCCTGCAGGCGGACGGCGCCCTGCGCCGCGCCTTCGCCGCGATCCGCGCCGAGCACGAGCTGCCCGCCGAGTTCACCGCCGCCCAGCGGTCGGCGGCCGCGGCCGCGGCGCGGGCACCTCGCGTGCGCGACCACGCCGACCTCACCGACGTGCCCTTCGTCACGGTCGACCCGCCAGGGGCGATGGACCTCGACCAGGCCATGCACCTGGCCCGTACCCCGAGCGGCTACCGCGTCCGGTACGCCATCGCCGACGTCGCGGCGTTCGTCGCGCCCGGCGGAGAGCTCGACCGCGCGGCCCACGAACGCGTCCTCACGGTGTACTGCCCCGATCTTCGGGTGCCGCTGCACCCGCCGGAGCTGAGCGAGGGCGCCGCGTCCCTCCTGCCCGGCGAGGTCCGCCCGGCGCTCGTGTGGGATCTCTTGCTCGACCACGACGGCGAGGTGACCCGGACCGACGTCGTGCGTGCCCTGGTGCGCAGCCGTGCCCGGCTCGCGTACCCGGACCTGCAGCGGGCGGTCGACGTGGGGGAGGACACCCCGCTCGCGGCTCTCCTGCCGGAGATCGGCGCGCTGCGCGCGACCCTCGAACGGGCGCGGGGCGGCGTGTCCCTGGCGCGGCCGGAGCAGGAGGTCCGGGAGGTGCCCGGCGGCGGCTTCGAGCTCGAGTTCCGCGGCGCGCTGCCGGTCGAGGACCACAACGCCCAGATCTCGCTCATGACCGGCATGGCCGCGGCCCGGCTGATGCTCGACGCCGGCGTCGGCGTCCTGCGCACGCTGCCCGTGGCGACCACCGACGACGTCACGCGGCTGCGCCGACAGGCGCTCGCGCTCGGTGTGGCCTGGCCCCGGGGGTGGTCGTACGGCCAGGTGCTGGCCGGCGTGGACGCCTCCCGGCCGGCGGACGCCGCGTTCCTGGCGGCCGCCACGTCGCTCTTCCGCGGCGCTGCGTGGGCGCCCTTCGAGGGCGCCCCGCCCCAGAACCCGGTGCACGGCGCCATCGCGGCGCCCTACGCGCACGTCACCGCACCGCTGCGACGCCTGGTCGACCGGTACGGCCTCGAGATCGCCGTGGCCGCCGCAGCGGGCCGGGAGCCGCCGGCCTGGGTGCTCGAGCGCCTCGACGGGCTCGGGGAGGTGATGGCCGCGGGTGCACGCCGGGCGAACGCGGTCGACCGGGCGTGCACGGACGCGGTCGAGGCCGCAGTCCTCGCGGGCCACGTGGGCGAGGTGTTCGCGGGAGTCGCGCTCGACGCCCGCACCGTCCAGATCACCGACCCCGCGGTCGTCGCCCGCACCGTCGACGACGACCTGCCGGCGGGGCGGGCGGTCCGGGTGCGCCTGGAGGCCGCCGACCTGGCCGCGCGGACGGTGACGCTGCGACGTGTCCGCCACGGGCGGCGGGCGCCGTCCGGCGCCGCCGACGGCGCGTCCTAGGATCGCCACCAGGAATCGGCTGGGGAGGGGACAGTGATCGAGACGGGCTCGGCGGCAGCGCGCACCCGCCCTGACTGGGCGACCGTGCCCAACCTCGTCAGCGTCCTCCGGCTGCTCCTCGTGCCCGTGTTCGCCGTGCTCGCGCTCCGGGGGCACGACGCCTGGGCCCTGCTCGTGCTCGTCGTCGCGGGCGCCAGCGACTGGGTGGACGGCCGGCTCGCGCGCGCCCTGAACCAGCAGTCCCGGCTGGGCGAGCTCCTCGACCCTTCCGCCGACCGGCTCTTCATCCTGGTCACCTTGCTGGTGCTGGCCAGCCGCGACGTCGTCCCGTGGTGGCTGGTCGTCGTCATCGTGGGCCGTGACCTCCTGCTGACGCTGGTGCTCGCTGTGCTGATGGCCCGCAGGATCGGACCGCTGCCCGTGCACTTCGTGGGCAAGGCAGGCACGTTCGCGCTGCTGTACGCCCTGCCGATGCTGCTCCTGGCGCGCTGGCCGGGCTGGCTCGGCACCACGGCGGACGTCGTCGGCTGGGCGATGGCCGTCTGGGGCATCGCGCTCTACTGGCTCGCGGGCGCGGTGTACGTCCGGCAGGCCGTGAGCGAGCTGCGCCGGGGGAGCCGCGGGCGATGACGGGCCGGCGTGTGGGGCGCCCGCTCGACGCCTCGATGGGCCTCCTGAACGACATCGCGAACCGCGCGCTCGAGCCCGACTACGCCCTCGCGGCCGCCCGGACCCGCGCGCACCCGGCGAGCACGCGCCGGCGAGCCGGTCGTACCGCGACGGCCATGCTGGTCGCCGTCCTCCTCGGGGCCACGATCATGGTCGCCGTGCTCCAGCTGCGCCAGCCCACGGGCACGGGCGAGTCGCCCCGTGAGCTGCTGGCGCGCGAGATCGCCGAGCGCACGGGGGAGGCGACCGAGCTCGCCGCCACGCGGGACCGGCTGACCGCGGAGATCAGTGCGATCCAGGAGGAGGCGCTGTCGACGGACCAGAGCTTCCTGGCGCGCCTCGCGGAGACCGAGATCTGGTCGGGCGCGAGCCCGGTCAGCGGCCCCGGGCTCGTGCTCGTGCTCGAGGACGGGCCGGATGCCGTCGAGGACGACGACCCTGAGGCGCGGGTGCAGGACGTGGACCTCCAGGTCGTCACCAACGCGCTCTGGGCGGCCGGCGCCGAGGCGATCGCCGTCAACGGCCACCGCCTCACGTCGCTCAGCGCGATCCGCAGCGCGAGCCAGGCGGTCCTGGTCGACCTGGCGCCCGTCCTGCCTCCGTACCGCGTCGAGGCCATCGGGGACGTGCGCGCGATGCAGACGTCCTTCGCGCGCTCCTCCGCGGCCAACCACCTGACGTTCCTCACGGGGACCTACGGGATCACGGTCAGCACGTCGTCGGAGACCGAGCTCCGCCTGCCCGGCGCCCCGAGCGCGGCCCTGCAGTACGCGGGACCCGTCACGGGTGTGGCATCGTCGGACGCGTCCGAGGAGAAGGGTTCGTCATGATCGCGCTGATCGGCCTCGTCGTGGGTGCCGTGATCGGCCTGTACCTCGACCCGACGGTCCCCGTCGGGTTGGCGCCCTACCTGCCGATCGCCGTCGTCGCCGCCCTCGACGCCCTCTTCGGCGGGCTGCGGGCCCTCCTCGACGGGATCTTCGACGACCGCGTGTTCGTGGTCTCGTTCCTGTCGAACGTCGTGGTCGCCGCGCTGATCGTGTTCCTGGGGGACCAGCTCGGTGTCGGGACGCAGCTCTCGACGGCCGTCGTCGTCGTCCTCGGGATCCGCATCTTCTCCAACGCCGCGGCCATCCGCCGCCACCTGTTGAAGGCCTGACCCGTGCCGCCCGACCACCGCCTGGCGAACGAGGAGCCGGCGCCGAACCCCTGGCGGGTCCTTGCGCGCGCGGCCATGCCCAGGGCGACCCGTGGGCAGCTGCTCACCGGGGTGCTCTGCGCCGTCCTCGGCTTCGCCGTCGTGGTGCAGGTGCAGGCGAACCGAGCGGATCCGCTGTCCACGCTGCGCCAGGACGAGCTCGTGCGACTCCTCGACGACGTCACGCGCAACGGCGAGCAGCTCGCCGACCAGGTCGCCGAGCTGCGCGGACAGCGCAACGACCTGGTGACCGCGTCGGACGGTGACCGGGCCGCGCGGGACGCGGCCCGGGAGCGCGCCGAGGTGCAGGGCATCCTGGCGGGCCGCCTGCCCGCGGAGGGCCCGGGGATCGAGCTGGTGATCGCTGACCCCGGCGACGAGGTGGCGGCGACGACGCTGTACACGGTCCTGGAGGAGCTGCGGAACGCGGGCGCCGAGGCGGTGCAGCTGGCGGACCTGCGGATCACCGCCTCGAGCTACATCGTCGACGCCCCGGGGGGTGTGGAGGTCGACGGCGTCCTGGTGGAGTCCCCCTACCGGTGGCTCGCGATCGGCGACCCGGACACGATGACGACGGCGCTCGGCATCCCCGGTGGGGCCCTCGCCGTCGTCCGCAACGCCGGTGGGACGACCAGCGTGACCCCGAGCGACCTGGTGCAGATCACCGCCGTGCGCGCTGTCGACGCGCCCCGCTACGCGACGCCGGTCCCCGCCGACGAGGTGGGCTGACCGCCCGCTGCCGCCCAGGGCTGCCGGGACCCCCCGCGGGCGCCTAGGCTGTGCTGCACGAACCCCGGCCGACGCCGACCTCGAGGAGGACCGATGACACAGCGCGATCCGTCCGAGGGCCGCTGGACCGCCGCCGAGACCACGATCAGCTTCGGCGAGGGGGTCGTCGGCCCGGTGGAGCACGACGCTCCCGCCGGCCTGACGCCCGAGGAGCAGGCTGCGGTCACCGCCCTGCCGCCGACGTCGGCGCTGCTCATCGTGCAGCGCGGTCCGAGCGCGGGAGCGCGCTTCCTGCTCGACGCGGACCGGACCGTCGCAGGCCGCAGCCCGGACGCGGACATCTTCCTCGACGACGTCACCGTGTCCCGCAAGCACGTGGAGTTCGTGCGCGACGGCGACGGCTTCGTCGTCCGGGACGTCGGCTCGCTCAACGGCACGTACGTCAATCGCGACCGGATCGAGCGAGCGACCCTGCGGGCCAACGACGAGGTCCAGATCGGCAAGTTCCGGATGACCTTCCACCCGAGTCCGGTGCGCGCGGGCGGCGCCGCGGACCAGGGAGCGGGCACCGCGTCGTGAGCCCCGTCGTCCGACCCGAGCCGGACGGTGCGTCGGAGCCCGCCGTCGACGTGGCTGCGCGGCCGCGGCTCGTCGAGCCCTGGCCGCCGGGCGTCTCGCGCGAGCCGACGATGCGCATCTCGGACGTCCTGGCAGACCTCGGCGGCGACTTCCCGGCCCTCACGCCGTCCAAGCTGCGCTTTCTCGAGGAGCAGGGCCTCGTGGAGCCTCGGCGGACCGCGGGGGGATACCGGCAGTACAGCCGGGCCGACCTCGAGCGGCTCCGGTTCGTGCTCACCCAGCAGCGCGACAGGTACCTTCCGCTGCGCGTGATCCGCGAGCAGCTCGACGCCCTCGACGCGGGGGAGACCGGGCAGGCTCCCGCACCCCGGCTCGCCGCGGCCGACGGTGAACGCGCGACGAGCCCGGGGCCGACGGGGGGCCGGTGGACCGTCGCGGGTCTGGCCGAGCACGTGGGGACCGGCGAAGAGGTCGTCACCGCGCTCCTCGAGGCCGGCATCCTCCGCCGGGACGCCGCCGGGCACCTGGAACCGTGGTCCCGGGAGGCGCTCGAGGTGGCGGTGGCGCTCGCCGAGCACGGTGTGGAGCCGCGCCACCTGCGCCCGCTGCGCAGTGCCGTGGACAAGCAGGTCGACATGGTCGGTCAGATCGTGGCGCCCCTGCGGGGCCAGCGCGCCGTCGCCGCGCAGGCGCACGCTGCGTCCGTGGCGGACGAGCTCGCGGAGCTCTTCAGCCGGCTGCACACCGTCCTGGTCCGTGGCGGGGTCTCGGACCTGCCGCTGTGAGCCGGGCGACGGCCGCGGACGGTCGACGCCGACACCGCCTCCCTGGACACGGCTAGGCCGGGCGGAAGGGGTGCTCTCGTCGCGCCGGAGTCGTAGCGTGAGCGGTATGCACGAGGACCTCGTCGAGCTGCAGGTGCTGGGAGTGCGGCGCCAGGTGCCGCTCGACCAGGTCGTGGTGCTGCTCCTCGACATGGCCGGCGGGCGGGTGCTCCCGATCGTCGTCGGGCTGACGGAGGGCCAGGCGATCGCGGCCGGCCAGGCGGGCGTCGTCCCGCCTCGCCCGATGACGCACGACCTGCTGGCCTCCGTCCTGCAGTCGCTCGGCGCGGTGCTGGAGCGCGTCGAGATCGTCGCCCTCATCGACGGCGTCTTCCACGCCGAGCTCGTGCTCGGCGACGGACGGCGCATCGACTCGCGGGCGTCCGACGCGATCGCCCTGGCGGTGCGCACGTCCAGTCCGGTGCTCTGCGAGCGTTCGGTGCTGGAGGACTCGGCGCTCGACGTGCAGGACGCGGCGAGCGACGAGGACGAGGAGGTGGAGGAGTTCCGCGCGTTCCTCGACACGGTGAACGCGGACGACTTCGTCGGCACGGACGAGGGCGACAAGGGCCCCAGCTCCTGACGCCGCGACCTGACGCCGAAACGGGCGAATTCGGCCCACATCGGACACAACCATCAGGTTCAACCGAAGATTGAGACTTGGACCGCGAAACACGCCGTCGCGCGCCCGCGTGGCGTCGTTGACGGCCCCAGGGGCCGGCCATAGCGTGATCGGTGAGATCATCGACCTACGGCGCTGGCCGGGGCGGACGAGGGGAGCGGCGCGTGAGCACCGGAGAGACGATGCCGGAGACTGCCGGCATCCCGCAGCGCGCCCAGGGTCTTCTCTTCGGTGACGACCTGCCGGACCTGGACACGACCACCGGCTACCGCGGGCCCACGGCCTGCCGCGCCGCGGGGATCACCTACCGCCAGCTCGACTACTGGGCCCGCACGGGCCTGGTCGAGCCGTCGATCCGGCCCGCCAGCGGGTCCGGCACGCAGCGGCTCTACTCGTTCCGCGACATCCTCGTCCTGAAGGTGGTCAAGCGCCTCCTGGACACCGGCGTCTCCCTCCAGCAGATCCGCACCGCCGTCGGGCACCTGCGCGAGCGTGGTGTGGAGGACCTGGCCCAGATCACGCTCATGAGCGACGGCGCCTCGGTGTACGAGTGCACCTCCGCCGACGAGGTCATCGACCTCGTCCAGGGCGGCCAGGGTGTCTTCGGCATCGCGGTGGGCCGGGTGTGGCGCGAGGTCGAGGGAACGCTCGCCTCGCTGCCCACGGAGCGCGCGGACGACGGCGAGGCCCTCGTGGACGGCGACGACGAGCTCTCGGTCCGCCGTCGGGCCCGGCACGCGGGCTGAGCCGGTCCCGGCAGCACGTACTCTTCTCCCATGCGCACGTCGCTTGACGTGTTCATGGCGTGCGCTTGAGGTCCGTGGGGCGGACGCTCCGTCGCGACCGCGCACGAGCAGTTAGCGTTCTGCCACCCGACCCGCCGACCACGAGGTGAGCCGCGTGTTCTCTAAGGTGCTCGTCGCCAACCGTGCCGAGATCGCGGTCCGGGGTTTCCGTGCCGCATACGAGCTCGGAGCCCGGACCGTCGCTGTCTTCCCCTACGAGGACCGCAACTCCGAGCACCGACTGAAGGCCGACGAGGCCTACTCGATCGGCGAGCCGGGCCACCCCGTCCGCGCGTACCTCGACGTCGCGGAGATCATCCGGGTCGCCCGCGAGTCGGGTGCCGATGCCGTCTACCCGGGCTACGGCTTCCTGTCGGAGAACCCGGAGCTCGCGCGGGCCTGCGCCGAGGCCGGGATCACGTTCGTCGGCCCGCCCGCCGACGTGCTCGAGCTCGCCGGCAACAAGGTCCAGGCGCTCCAGGCCGCTCGCGCTGCGGGCATCCCGGTCCTGCCCTCGTCGGCGCCCTCGTCCGACGTCGACGAGCTCGTGGCCGCAGCCGAGGAGGTCGGCTTCCCGCTGTTCGTCAAGGCGGTCGCCGGCGGCGGGGGACGGGGCATGCGCCGGGTCGACGACGCGGCACGGCTGCCCCAGGCGCTCGCCGCGGCGATGCGCGAGGCCAAGGGCGCCTTCGGTGACCCGACCGTGTTCCTCGAGCGCGCCGTCCTGCGCCCCCGGCACATCGAGGTGCAGATCCTCGCCGACGCGAGCGGGGACGTGGTGCACCTGTTCGAGCGCGACTGCTCGGTCCAGCGGCGCCACCAGAAGGTGATCGAGATCGCTCCGGCGCCCGACCTGGACCCCGCGCTGCGGGACGCCCTGTGCCGGGACGCCGTGACCTTCGCGCGCAGCATCGGCTACGTCAACGCGGGCACGGTCGAGTTCCTCGTGGACACGGTGGGCGATCGCGCCGGTCAGCACGTGTTCATCGAGATGAACCCCCGGATCCAGGTCGAGCACACGGTGACCGAGGAGGTCACCGACATCGACCTCGTCCAGTCCCAGATGCGGATCGCGTCGGGGGAGACCCTCGCGGAGATGGGCATCGCCCAGGAGAGCGTCCGTGTGAACGGCGCCGCCCTGCAGTGCCGCATCACCACGGAGGACCCGGCGAACGCCTTCCGGCCCGACACCGGGCGGATCGTCGGCTACCGCTCGCCGGGCGGCGCGGGCGTCCGGCTGGACGGCGCCACGGCCAGCGCCGGCGCCGAGGTGACCGGCCACTTCGACTCGATGCTCGTCAAGCTCACCTGCCGTGGCCGGGACTTCCCGACGGCCGTCCGGCGCGCCCGGCGCGCACTCGCGGAGTTCCGCATCCGCGGCATCCGCACGAACATCCCGTTCCTGCAGGCCGTGCTCGCCGACGACGAGTTCGTCGCCGGGCACCTGTCCACCTCGTTCATCGAGGAGCGCCCGCAGCTGCTGGCCGCCCGCGTCAGCGCTGACCGCGGGACGCGGCTGCTCACCTACCTCGGCGACGTCACGGTCAACCGGCCCTACGGGCCGCCCGCGGACCTGCCGGACGCGGTGCGCAAGCTGCCCGCCGTGGACCTGTCCGCCCCCGCACCGGCGGGCAGCCGGCAACGGCTCCTCGAGCTCGGGCCGGAGGGCTTCGCGCGTGCGCTGCGCGAGCAGACGGGCGTGGCGGTCACGGAGACCACGTTCCGCGACGCCCACCAGTCGCTCCTCGCCACGCGCGTGCGCACGCACGACCTCGTGAAGGTCGCGCCCTACGTCGCGCGGCTCACGCCCGGCCTGCTCAGCATGGAGACGTGGGGCGGCGCCACGTACGACGTCGCACTGCGGTTCCTCGGGGAGGACCCCTGGGAGCGGCTCGCCGCGGTGCGCGAGGCGCTGCCGAACGTCGCGCTGCAGATGCTGCTGCGCGGCCGCAACACCGTGGGCTACACGCCGTACCCGGAGGAGGTGACGCGGGCCTTCGTGCGCGAGGCGTCGGCGACCGGGATCGACATCTTCCGGATCTTCGACTCGCTGAACGACGTCGCCCAGATGCGTCCCGCCATCGACGCCGTGCGGGAGCAGGGCGTGTCGATCGCCGAGGTGGCGCTCTGCTACACCGGCAACCTCACCGACCCGGCCGAGGACCTGTACACGCTCGACTACTACCTGCACCTCGCCGAGCAGATCGTCGAGGCCGGCGCCCACGTGCTGGCCATCAAGGACATGGCCGGCCTGCTCCGGCCGCCCGCGGCACGCCTGCTCGTGTCGGCCCTGCGCGAGCGGTTCGACCTCCCCGTGCACCTGCACACGCACGACACGCCTGGCGGCCAGCTCGCGACGCTCGTCGCGGCCATCGACGCCGGCGTCGACGCCGTCGACGCGGCCAGCGCCGCCATGGCCGGGACGACGAGCCAGCCGGCCCTCTCCGCGCTCGTCGCCGCGGTCGAGCACACCGAACGTGACAGCGGGCTGAGCCTGCGCGCGGTGTGCGACCTGGAGCCGTACTGGGAGGCGATCCGCCGCGTCTACCGCCCGTTCGAGTCGGGCCTGCCCGGACCGACGGGCCGGGTCTACGACCACGAGATCCCGGGCGGACAGCTGTCGAACCTGCGTCAGCAGGCGATCGCGCTCGGGCTCGGGCACCGCTTCGAGGAGATCGAGGCGATGTACGCGGCCGCCGACCGGATCCTCGGCCGCCTGGTCAAGGTCACGCCGTCGAGCAAGGTCGTGGGTGACCTCGCGCTGCACCTCGTGGCGCGGGGGGCGGACCCGGCGCACTTCGCGGAGCACCCCGAGGAGTACGACGTGCCGGACTCGGTCGTCGGCTTCCTCGAGGGCGAGCTGGGGGACCCGCCCGGCGGCTGGCCGGAGCCGTTCCGCACGCGCGCTCTGCAGGGCCGTGCGCCGCGGCGGCGTCAGGTGCCGCTGAGCGACCAGGACCGCGCGGACCTGGACGGCGACTCGGCGACCCGGCGTGAGCGGCTGAACCACCTGCTCTTCCCGGGGCCCACCAAGGAGTTCCGCCAGTTCCGGGCGAGCTTCGGTGACCTCAGCGTCCTGGACACCGAGCGCTACCTGTACGGCATGACGCCCACGTCCGAGGTCGAGGTCCAGCTGGACCGCGGCGTGCACCTGCTGGTGGGCCTCGAGGCCGTCGGCGAGCCGGACGAGCGGGGCATGCGCACCGTCATGTTCACCCTGAACGGCCAGCTGCGCCCCATCCAGGTCAGGGACCGCACGGTCGAGGTCGACCAGGCGATGGCCGAGAAGGCGGACCCGGGGCACCCGGGCCAGATCGCCGCCCCCTTCGCCGGCGCGGTCACCCCGACCGTCCTCGAGGGGCAGAAGGTCCAGGCGGGTCAGACCGTGGCGACCATCGAGGCGATGAAGATGGAGGCTGCAATCACGACGCCGGTCGCGGGCACCGTCCGCCGCGTCGCGATCGCGAACGTCCAGCAGCTCGAGGGCGGCGACCTGGTGATGGTCATCGCCTAGGACGATGCGCGTCCGTCGTCGGGCTCAGTCGTCGCGGAGGGCTCAGTCGTCGCTGGTGCGGCGCGGCCTGTCGCGCCAGATCCACCTGAGGCCGGCCACGACCGCGACGGCGCCGAGGCCGACGACCGCCCACGTCGCGGCGATCGCATCGCCCTTGGCGATGACGTCCCACTGCCAGCCGATGACGACGACACCGACGAGGGTGAGCGCGCCGCCCGTCCACCACCAGCGCTCGGTCAGGGGCGTCGGGCCGACCTTCTCCTCGGGTGCGTCGTCGTCGGGGGAGCGGTCGGGGGAGCGGTCGGCCATGGGCCACAGCCTGCCATGATTCCCCCATGACAGCCGCGATGGCCGCGCACGGTCGCATCACGACGGGCTCCCGAGGCGTCGACACCGTCATCGACGGGCTGCGGCTGGGCGACAACGTCGTGTGGCAGGTCGACGCCGTCGACGACTACCGGGCCGCCGTGGACGCCTTCGTCGAGGCCACCCTGACGGGCGGGCGCCGGCTGGTCTACGTGCGGTTCGGCGACCACGAGCCGCTCGTCGACGACCCCCGGGCCGTGCGGGTCGACGTCGACGCGTCCCAGGGCTTCGAGCGCTTCGCGACGGACGTGCACGAGCTCGTCGCGGGGGAGGGGCCCGGCGTCTTCTACGTGTTCGACGCGCTGACCGACCTCCTGCGGTACTGGCACTCCGACCTCATGATCGGCAACTTCTTCAAGGTGACGTGCCCGTTCCTGTACGAGCTCGACACGATCGCCTACTTCGCGCTGCGCCGCGACGAGCACACGTTCGGCACCGTGGCGAGCATCCGGGAGACGACCCAGCTCCTGCTCGACCTCTACCGCATCGACGGCCGCACGTACGTCCACCCGCTCAAGGTCTGGCAGCGGTACTCGCCGACGATGTTCTTCCCGAACCTCATCACCGGCGACGACGCGGTCTGCATCACCGCGTCCGCCGAGGCGGCCGAGCTGTTCTCGCGGCTGCGCCGCTCCGGCGCCCGGCGCGACCCGTGGGCGATCGCGTTCGACCGCGCACGGGACGCGCTCGAGCTGCCGGAGCACGCCCAGCACGCGGCCGCGCTCTCGCTCATGCGCATGGTCATCGGTGGCTCGTCCCGGATGTCCGAGCTGGCCGGTCGCTACTTCACGCTCGAGGACCTGCTGTCGATCGCGTCCCGGGAGGTGGGCACCGGCCTGATCGGCGGCAAGAGCGTCGGCATGCTCCTGGCGCGCCGCATCCTCGAGCATGACGGCGGGTCGCGGCTCGCGCGGTACCTCGAGCCCCACGACTCGTACTACCTGGGTTCTGACGTCTTCTACACGTACATCGTGCAGAACGGCTGGTGGCCCATCCGCGCACGTCAGCGCACCCGCGAGGGCTTCCACGCGCACGCGCCCGAGCTGCGCGAGAAGCTTCTGCACGGGGTGTTCCCGACGAACATCCGCGAGCAGTTCATGGAGATGCTGGAGTACTTCGGCCAGTCGCCGATCATCGTCCGCTCCAGCTCGCTCCTCGAGGACGACTTCGGCAACGCGTTCGCGGGGAAGTACGACAGCGTGTGGTGCGTCAACCAGGGGACGCCCGAGGAACGCTACAAGGCCTTCGAGAACGCGGTCCGGCAGGTCTACGCGAGCGCGATGAGCGAGGAGGCGCTGGACTACCGCGCCGCGCGAGGCCTCGTCGACCGCGACGAGCAGATGGCCATCCTGGTCCAGCGCGTCTCGGGCGACCAGCACGGCGACGACTACTACCCGCACCTCGCGGGGGTCGGGAACTCCCAGAACCTGTACATCTGGGACCCGTCGGTCGACGCCGAGGCGGGCATGGTCCGACTCGTCCTCGGCCTGGGCACCCGGGCGGTGGACCGCACCGTCGGCGACTACGCCAAGATCGTGTGCCTGGACGACCCGCTCCGGCTGCCGCCGATGAGCTACGGCGACGAGAAGAAGTACTCCCAGCGCGGGGTCGACGTGCTCTCGCTGCGGGAGAACACCTGGCGCAGCCGCGGTCTCGAGGAGGTGCTCGCGGGGGAGCTCAAGGCCGATCCCGGGCTCTTCGCGCGCGTCGACGAGGCCGCGGCCTCCCGGGCGCGCGAGCGGGGCAGGGGGGAGAGCGCGCGGTCGCACCTGCTCGACTTCCGACGCGTGCTGGAGGAGACGGAGCTGCCGGCGGTCCTCCGGGACGTGCTCGCCATCCTGTCCGCGGCGTACGAGCACCCAGTCGACGTGGAGTTCACCGTCAACTTCCGCGCCGACGGGTCGTTCAGCGTCAACGTCCTGCAGTGCCGTCCGCTGCAGACGCGCGGGGTCGGAGCGCCGGTGGCGATGCCGGAGACCATCGACCCGGGCTCGTGCGTCTTCCTGAGCGAAGGTCGCTTCATGGGGGGCAACGTGCGCATCCCGCTGGACAAGGTGATCGCGGTGCGCCCCGCCGAGTACCTGGACCTCGACCAGCGCGACAGGTACGAGGTCGCGCGGCACATCGGGCGACTCAACTCCGCCCTGCGCGGTGAGTCCGTGATGCTGCTCGGCCCGGGCCGGTGGGGCACGACGACGCCCGCCCTGGGCGTGCCGGTCCGCTTCGCGGAGATCTCGACGATGGCCGTGCTGGCGGAGTTCTCGGCGCCGGGTGCCGGGTTCATGCCCGAGCTCTCCTACGGCAGCCACTTCTTCCAGGACCTGGTCGAGGCCGGCATCTTCTACGTCGCGCTGTTCGACGGGGAGTCCGGGGTCACGTTCCGTCCGGAGCTCCTGTGGGACCGCCCGAACGAGCTGGCGGTGATCTCGCCCGAGAGCGCCCGGCTGTCGCACGTGCTGCACGTCGTGTCGACGCCTGGCCTGCAGGTCTCCTCCGACGTCGCGACGCAGCGCGTGGTGTGCCGCTGACCGTCCCCGCGGGCCCCAGACGCCCCGGGACAAGGGGCAGCGGCGGGCGGGACCTCCCGCCGCGCGTCGGGCGCTGCGATGATGGGCCCATGCGCGTGAAGCGCCTCGGCGAGGACGACTGGCGGCAGCTGCGGGACATCCGGCTGCGGTCGCTGACGGAGGACCACCCGGTCCTGGCGTCGCTCGAGCGCGAGCAGGGCTTCAAGGAGAGCCACTGGCGGATGCGGCTGCGGGGGAGCCCCTGGTTCGTGGCGACGCACAACCGCCGCACGGTGGGCCTGATGTCCGTGATCCAGGAGCCCGGGACGCCGGCCGACGAACGACACGTCGTCGGGCTCTGGGTAGCGCCGGAGATGCGGGGGAAGGGCGTGGGGGAGTCTCTCCTGGGCGCCGCCGCCGACGAGGCGCTATCGGACGGTGCTGTCCGGTTGACGTCGTGGCTCCTCGACGGCGACCACCCCGCCCAGGACGTCCTCGAGGCCGCCGGCTTCACGCCGTCCGGCGTCCGGATGCCGGTGCCGCGCGACCGGTCGCTGACGGAGGAGCGGTGGACCCGGGAGCTGGGCGCCTGATCCGCCACGCCGGGCGAGACATTGACACTCGTCAATACTGAGCGATGCTTGTGTCATGACGACGACCACCCGTGCCGGGGGAGGCGCCCAGGCCGACGCCCAGCCCGCGCGCCCTGAGCTGCCGTTGACCGATCTCACGGTGTGCTGCGCACCCGAGTCCGGTTCGGCCCTGAGCAGCGAGGAGGCCGAGCAGCTCGCGGCCGTGCTCAAGGCAGTGGCGGAACCCACGAGGCTGCGCCTGCTGTCGATGGTCGCCGCCAGCGCGGGACAGGAGGCGTGCGTCTGCGACCTGACCGAGCCGGTCGGCCTGTCGCAGCCCACCATCTCGCACCACATGAAGGTGCTCGTCGACGCCGGCCTGCTCGAGCGCGAGAAGCGCGGCGTCTGGGCGTACTACCGGCTGGTGCCGGAGCGCCTCGGTGCCGTCGCGGCCGCCCTGTCGCCGCCAGCCTGACGGACCGGAAGCGCCTGGGCCGCCCAGGGGAGCTCAACCCGGCGGGTCCCGGCGGCGCAATGTCATAACGTACATTATCGGCTTTGGCCGAGAGGCCCTCCCGCGGGCAGCGACGGGCCGCTCGACGGCGCAGACGGGCCGTGCGGGTCAGGCGCCCACGTACTCGGCGAGATGCCGGCCCGTGAGCGTCGACCGCGCCTCGACGAGCTCGGCCGGCGTGCCCTCGAACACGACGCGCCCGCCGTCGTGCCCGGCGCCCGGCCCCAGGTCGACGATCCAGTCCGCATGGGCCATGACCGCCTGGTGGTGCTCGATGACGACGACCGTCTTGCCTGCGTCGACCAGGCGGTCCAGCAGTCCGAGCAGCTGCGCGACGTCCGCCAGGTGCAGTCCGTTCGTCGGCTCGTCCAGGACGTACACGCCGCCCTGCTCGCCCATCCGGGTGGCGAGCTTGAGGCGCTGCCGCTCGCCCCCGGACAGCGTCGTCAGGGGCTGGCCGAGCGTGACATAACTGAGGCCCACGTCCGCCAGCCGCCCCAGGACGGCGGACGCCGCCGGCAGGCGCGCCGCACCGGACTCGAAGAACGAGTGCGCCTCGCTGACCGGCATCGACATCACCTCGGAGATGTCCTTGCCGCCGAGCCGGTACTCCAGGACCGACGCGTCGAAGCCCTTGCCCTCGCAGACCTCGCACGGGCTCTCGAACGTCGCCATGAACCCCAGCTCGGTGAAGACCACCCCCGCACCGTTGCAGACCGGGCACGCGCCCTCGGAGTTCGCGCTGAACAGCGACGGCTTGACGCCGTTCGCCTTGGCGAAGGCCTTGCGGACCGGCTCGAGCAGGCCCGTGTACGTCGCGGGGTTGCTGCGCCGGGAGCCGCGGATCGCGCTCTGGTCGATCGCCACGACGCCGTCGCGTCCCGCGACCGACCCGTGCACCAGCGAGCTCTTGCCGGAGCCGGCCACGCCCGTGACCACCACGAGCACCCCGAGCGGGATGTCGACGTCGACGTCCTGGAGGTTGTGCGTGCTGGCCCCACGGATCTCGAGGCGGCCCGTCGGTGTGCGCACGGCGGGCTTGAGGGCCGCGCGGTCGTCCAGGTGGCGCCCGGTCAGCGTGCCACTCCCCCGCAGCCTCTCCACGGAGCCCTCGAAGACCACCTCGCCGCCGCCGGAGCCGGCGCCGGGCCCCAGGTCGACCACGTGGTCGGCGATGGCGATCGCCTCGGGCTTGTGCTCGACCACCAGGACCGTGTTGCCCTTGTCCCGCAGCCGCAGCAGCAGCGTGTTCATCCGCGCGATGTCGTGCGGGTGCAGGCCGATCGTCGGCTCGTCGAAGACGTACGTGACGTCCGTCAGTGACGACCCCAGGTGCCGGATCATCTTGGTGCGCTGCGCCTCGCCGCCGGACAGCGTCCCGGAGGGCCGGTCCAGCGACAGGTAGCCCAGCCCGATCTCGACGAAGGAGTCGAGCAGGTGCCCGAGGCCGCCGAGCAAGGGGGCGACGGTGGGCTCGTCGAGGCCGCGGACCCAGTCGGCGAGGTCCGTGATCTGCATCGCGCAGGCGTCGGCGATGCTGATGCCACGGATCTTGCTGGCGCGGGCAGGTGCCGCCAGCCGGGTCCCCTCGCACTCCGGGCACGGGGCGAAGGTCACCGCGCGCTCGACGAACGCACGCACGTGGGGCTGCATGGCGTCGACGTCCTTGGAGAGCATCGACCTGGTGACCTTCGGGACCAGGCCCTCGACGGTCATCGACATGTTCTCGATCTTGACCTTGCGCGGCTCCGCGTGCAGCAACGCGTGCCGTTGGTCCTCGGTGAGGTCCCGGACCGGCACGTCGAGCGGGACGACGGCGCCGTAGACCTTCACGTACCAGCCGTCCGCGGTGTACCCGGGCACGCGGATCGCCCCGTCGCGCAGGGAGAGCGACTCGTCCAGGAGCTCGGCCAGGTCGATGTCCGAGACCGTCCCCATCCCCTCGCAACGCGGGCACATTCCGCCCGTCATCGAGTAGCTGCGGGCCTCCGCCTTCGCGTCCGCGCTCCGGGCGACCGTCACCCGGCCCGTCCCGGTCACCGACGGCACGTTGAACGAGTACGCCTGCGGCGGCCCGACGTGCGGGTCGCCGAGCCGGCTGAACAGGATGCGCAGCAGCGCGTTCGCGTCCGTGGCCGTGCCGACGGTGGAGCGCACGTTCGCGCCCATCCGCTCCTGGTCGACGATGATCGCCGTCGTCAGCCCCTCGAGGACGTCCACCTCGGGCCGGGCCAACGACGGCATGAAGCCCTGGACGAACGCGCTGTAGGTCTCGTTGATGAGCCGCTGGGACTCGGCGGCGATGGTGTCGAAGACGAGCGAGCTCTTGCCCGAGCCGGAGACGCCGGTGAACACCGTCAGCCGCCGCTTCGGGATCTCGACGCTGACGTGCTTGAGGTTGTTCACCCGCGCGCCGAGCACGCGGATGAGGTCGTGCGCGTCGGCCTCGTGCGCCGCACCTGCCGCGGGCTCACCGGTCTCGGACGTCATCGGCTCCCCCTCGGGCGCAGGTTCTCAGAGCTGCTGCTGGATGCGGACCATGTTCCCGGCCGGGTCACGGAACGCGCAGTCCCGCACACCGTAGGGCTGGTCGGCGGGCTCCTGCGCCACCTCGGCGCCGGTCGCCTCGACGGCCGCGAACGCACGGTCCACGTCGTCGGCCGCCAGGACGATGCTCGCGTAGCTGCCCTTGGCCATGAGCTCGGCGATGGTGCGCCGCTCGTCGTCGGTCAGCCCCGGGTCGGCGGACGGCGGGTTCAGCACGATCGCGGTGCCCGGTTGCCCGGGCGGGCCCACGGTGAGCCATCGCATGTCGCCGTAGCCGACGTCCTGGCGGAGCTCGAAGCCGAGGGCGTCGCGGTAGAAGGCGAGCGACGCCTCCGGGTCGGTGTGCGGGAGGAAGGTGTACTGGATGCTCAGGTTCATGCCGCTCACGCTAGGTTCAGCTCCTTCGCGGGTGCTTCTCGATTCCTGACCGGTCGCACCGCCGCTCTGACCAGGCACGACGGCGGCTCGCCCGCCCCGGCGGCCGCCGCTCGCTCCGCCTCGCGGCGCCGGTACTCGCTCGGCGGGACACCCACCAGCTCGGTGAAGCGGGTGCTGAAGGTGCCCAGTGACGAGCAGCCGACGGCGAAGCAGATCTCGGTGACGCTCAGGTCGCCGCGCCGCAGGAGCGCCATCGCGCGCTCGATGCGCCGCGTCATCAGGTACGCGTAGGGCGACTCGCCGAAGGCAGCTCGGAACTGCCGGCTCAGGTGCCCGGCCGACATGTGGGCACCCCGGGCCAGCGCGTCGACGTCGAGCGGCTGAGCGAAGTCCCGGTCGATCCTGTCCCGGACGCGCCGCAGCCGGGCCAGGTCGGCCAGCCGCTGCTCCATCGTGCCCACGCCCTGGATCGTCCCACGCACCGGCCTCTTTGACACGGGTGCCAGCGGGTCTTTCGTCGACGGGCGCGCGAGACCAGGCCCGCTGAGCACGCCGGAACCCCTGGGCCTGCGTCCCCTCCCCCATCGGTCACGTCGGCCGTCCGCGCGGGCATGGATCGATTCGAACGCGCTGTCGCGTGCGGAAGGATGTGCCCGTGGCACGCCTCCTGCTCGACCTCACGCCGCTTCGGGTGAGCGTGCCGTACCGCCGGATGTGGCTGGGCACCTCGGCCGCCGGGGTGGGCGGCGCGCTCACCGCGGTGGTCGTCGGGCTCCAGGTCTACGAGCTCACGGGCTCGACCGCCAGCGTCGGGCTCGTGGGCCTGGCGGCGCTCGGGCCGCTGGTCCTCATGGGCCTGTACGGCGGCGCCCTGGTCGACGCGCACGACCGTCGGCGCGTCATCCTCCTCACGGCGCTCGGGCAGCTCGCCTGCGCCGTCGGCCTGTCCGCGCAGGCGTTCGCGCACCTCGACGACGTCCGGGTCCTGTACGCGCTGGTCGCGGTCCAGGCGGGCCTCATGGGCGTCAACTCCCCCGCGCGGATGGCGATCGTGCCGCACCTGGTCGGCACCCGGCTCCTGCCCGCGGCGAACGCCCTGTCGAGCCTCTCGATGGGCATCGCGAGCACGGCGGGACCGCTGCTCGCCGGCGTGCTCGTCGCGGGTCCCGGGTACGGCGCGACCTACGCCGTCGAGGCCGTGCTCCTCCTCGGCGCGCTGGCCGGTCTCGCGTCGCTCCCGCCGATGCCGCCCCGGGGCGAGGTGGGGCGGCCCGGCCTCGCGAGCGTCCTGGAGGGCGTGCGGTTCCTGCGCACGCGACCCAACGTGCGCGCCACGTTCGTGGTCGACCTCGCGGCCATGGTGCTCGCGATGCCCCGGGTCCTGTTCCCCGCGATCGGCGCCACGCTCATCGGCGGCGGGGCGACGACGGTGGGTGTCCTCACCGCGGGGATCGCGGCGGGCGCCATCCTCGGCGGGCTCTTCTCCGGGCCACTCGGCCGGGTGCGGCTCCAGGGGCGGGCCGTGGTCGTCGCCGTCGTCGGCTGGGGGCTGTCCGTGGCCCTCTTCGGAGCCGTGGTGCTCGCCGCCCCGGACCGTCCGCCGTCGGACGGTGCCCACTGGACGCTCTGGCTCGCGGCGGCCTGCATGGTGGTCGCGGGCTCCGCGGACACCGTCAGCGCCATCTTCCGGTCCACGATCCTGCAGGCTGCGACGCCGGACGCGCTGCGCGGGCGACTGCAGGGGATCTTCATCGTCGTCGTGGCCGGCGGGCCCAGGCTGGGCGACGTCGTCCTGGGGGGTGCGGCGGAGGGCGTGGGTGAGGCGTGGGCTGCCGTGGCCGGAGGCCTGGCGTGCGCGACCGTCGTGGCGGCGTTCGCGTTCTGGCAACCGCGCTTCCTCGCGTACGACGCGGACCATCCCCGCGCCTGAGGAGCGCCCGTTCCGGTTGCGGTCGCCCGCACACCACGGGAACGTTGTGCCGACGAGCGGCAGGATTTTTCACCCCCGATGTTCACCGGACCTTCACGCGCTCCCGGAACACCGCCCGAGGGCGGCGCGTTGTGCAGGTACGACGAGCGAGGGACAGGTGCTCGTCCTGACGAGGGGAGGACGCGATGGCGGACCGATCGCTACGCGGGACCCGCATCGGCGCGCACAGCATGGAGTCCGAGGAGGGCGTCGAGTTCGCCGAGCGGTTCGAGGCGTACTACGACTGCCCGAACGGGCACACCATCGTGCTGCCCTTCGCCGCGCAGGCCGACGTCCCCGTGGTGTGGGAGTGCCGCTGCGGCGCCGAGGCGCTGCTGCGCGACGCGAGCAAGCCCGAGCCCAAGGCCACCAAGCCGCCGCGCACCCACTGGGACATGCTGCTCGAGCGCCGCACCGTCGGCGAGCTCGAGGAGCTCCTCACCGAACGCCTCGAGCTGCTCCGCGCCGGCAAGCTGCGCCGCTCTGCCTGACGCGCGTCCCTGTCGCACGACCGCCTGAGGGCGGTGCTCAGCTCCCCTGTTGTGGCCGCCGCACGGCGGCCACAACTCTGCGCAGACCGGAACGGACCTGGGACGCACGACGCGCCACGCCCCACGCCGTGACCCGCACGAGAGCCTCCGCCACGATCCGGTTGCTCATCTTCGACCGGCCCTGCGCGCGCTCGACGAACTCGATCGGCACCTCGCGGATGACCCCACCGGCCAGGTGCACCCGCCAGGCCATGTCCACCTGGAAGCAGTACCCCTGCGACTCGACCTCGTCCAGGCGCAGCGAGGCGAGGACGGGCGCCCGATAGGCGCGGAATCCCGCCGTCGCGTCGTGGACGGGCAGCCCCATGGCGATCCGGGTGAAGGTGTTCGCCCCGCGGGACAGCACCTCCCGTTGCCACGGCCAGTTGACCACGCTGCCGCCCGGCACCCACCGCGAGCCGATCACCAGGTCTGCCCGCGGCTGCGCACCGTCGACGCCCGCCATGACGGCGAGCAGCTGCGGGAGCTCCTCGGGCTGGTGGGACCCGTCCGCGTCCATCTCCACGACGACGTCGTAGCCACGCTCGAGCGCCCAGGCGAACCCCGCGACGTACGCCTTCCCGAGGCCCTGCTTGCCCGACCGGTGCAGCACGTGCACAGCCGGGTCGACGGTGGCCGCCCGCTCGGCGAGCTCCCCCGTGCCGTCGGGGCTGCCGTCGTCGACCACGAGGACGTCGGCCTCGGGCACAGCGGCCCGCAGCCGCGCCAGGGTGCCCGGGAGCGTCTCCGCCTCGTCGTACGTGGGCACCACGACGATCACCCGCATCATGCGTCCACCAGTGCCCGGTCGCTGCGGCGCACGCGGGCCGCGCCGGCCATCCCGGCGAGGACCACGGCGACGCCGAGTCCGCGGAACGCCCAGACGACGGCGTCACCGAAGCGCGTGGCCGGCGTGAGGGAGCTGCGCAACGGCAGAGCGGCGGACATCTGCTCGGCCGACCAGTGCTCCGTGCGCTCGAGGATGACGCCCGCCGGGTCGATGAGCGCGCTCACGCCGACGGTCGAGATCTGGACCGTCGCCCGGCCGTGCTCCATCGCCCGGATGCGCGACATCGCCAGCTGCTGCACGGACAGGTCCGTGCGCCCGAACGTCGCGTTGTTCGTCGGGATCACGATCAGCTCGGCGCCGTCCTGGACGGTGTTGCGGATGATGTCGTCGTAGGCGACCTCGAAGCAGATGCCCACGCCCAGGGTCACCGTGCGGTCCAGGCGGGGCACCTCGACGTCGAGCGCGCCGACGGCGCTGCCCGGGATCATGTCCGTGCGGACCCGGTCCACGGCGTCGGACACCGCGCGCGCGATCGACCGCAGCGGGATGTACTCGGCGAACGGCGTGGGGTGGAGCTTGTCGTAGCTCACGCCGGGACCCGTCTGCGGATCCCACAGCAGCGCGCTGTTGAGGCGCCCCCCGCTCTCCGGGTAGTGGTCAGTGCCCACGAGGATCGGTGCGCCCACGGCCTGCGCGGCTCGGGTCACCAGGTCGGCCGCCTCGGCGTCGGCCCGCGGGTCGATGTCCGTGCTGTTCTCCGGCCAGAGCACGACGTCGAGAGGCCGCTCGACGCGCTGCGCCAGCTGCTCGGTGCCGGTCACGTGGTTGCGGAGCACCTCGCGGGCCTGTGAGAACGAGTCGAGCCCGCGGTCCGGCACGTTGCCCTGGACGGCGCCGACCTCGAGCCGCCCGTCGGTGGGTGCGCTGCTCAGGGGAAGGAACACACCGGAGACCACGATCAGGGCGACGCCCAGCAGCGCCCCGCTCGCCCTGCCGAGGTTCGCGCGCCGCAGCGCCACGAGCCCGAGAGCCAGGACCGCCCCCGCCGCAGCCACGAGGAACGAGACCAGGGGGACGCCGCCGGCCCAGGCCCATCGACCCAGCGGGGAGTCCGCCTGCGCGAACGCGAGACGGCCCCACGGGAAGCCACCGAACGGCCAGACGGAGCGGAGCTCCTCGACTGCCACCCACAACGCTGCGAACACGGGGATCTGCAGGCGCGCGGCGCCCCAGATCACCTCGCCGCGGCGAGCCCACGCCCACGCTGCCGCGAACAGCGCGACCAGTCCCGCCTCGGCCGTCGCCAACGCCAGCCACGGCACGAGGCCGACGGCCGCCTCCACGAAGGTGACGTGCGGGACGAACAGCGCCAGGCCGAACACCAGGCCGACGAGGGCGTTCCAGCGCGCGCTGTCCCGGGCGAGCGCCACGAAGAGCAGGGCGAGTCCGAGGACCGTCAGCGGCCACCACCCGAGGCCGGGGAAGCCCGCCTCCGTGAGCACCCCTCCCCCGACGGCGAGAAGCAAGGTCGCGCGTCGGCGCGGAGTGGGCAGGAGCACCGCACGATCGTACGGCCAGACCAGCGGGCCGAGTGCCGGCTGCCGGCTGACACCGACCGACTGGCCCGCGCGTCCTTCGGACCGGTCGGGATGATCCATCCACGACCGTTGTCTACTGAACGCACGGGCCCAGCCGGTGTCCCCCGCGGGCACATCCGGCGCACCGGTCGGGCGCAGCCTGGGCGCGGCATCCGCGGGGAGGAACGATGGGAAAACTACCCGTTCCAGCGCCAGCGTCAAGGCGACGTCGTCGCAGGTCAGAGCCATATTCGCAGGTCACGCGGCCGTTGGTCCGTTCGGGTGATGACGGCCCTGTCGGCGTGTCGACGGCGTGTCGGACGGCGTGTCGCTCACGCCGTCTCGGCGTACAGGACGACGCCGTCCCGCACCGCGTGCACGCAGCGGGGCCGCTCCGCCGGGTCCGACAGGTCCGGCAGCCAGAGGCCCTCGCCGGGATGCTCGGCGGTGGCCCCGGCGCGCCCGCCGGCCGGCACGAGCGCACCGACCCGCCAGGCGGCGAACGACGCCGGGCC
>AXCX01000128.1 GCA_000767215.1 Actinotalea fermentans ATCC 43279 = JCM 9966 = DSM 3133 | reverse complement strand
GGCAGCGCCCGCCGCTCCCCCGGCGGCGGCGCCGTCGGGCGGCTCACCGTGGGCGGAACGGGTGCGCGAGGCCTACGCGGCCGACGCCGCCCTGCCCGTGGGCGTGCTCGTCGAGGACGGCACACCGACGCCGTCGGCCCGCGTGCAGCTGCCGCTGGCCACGATGAACCGGCACGGCCTGGTCGCGGGCGCGACGGGCACCGGCAAGACCCGCACGCTCCAGCTCTTCGCCGAGGGCCTGTCCGCGGCCGGCGTCCCGGTGTTCGTCGCGGACATCAAGGGCGACCTGTCCGGCATCGGCGTCCCCGGCCAGCCGGGCGACAAGCTGCTGGCGCGCACCACGAGCCTGGGCCAGGACTGGGCGCCCGCGGCGTTCCCGGTGGAGTTCTACAGCCTCGGCGGGCTCGGCACCGGCACGCCCATCCGGACCACCGTCACCGACTTCGGCCCCCTGCTCCTGGCGAAGGTGCTCGGCCTGAACGACACGCAGGAGTCCAGCCTCGGCCTGATCTTCCACTGGGCCGACACGCAGGGGCTGGCTCTCCTGGACCTGAAGGACCTGCAGGCGACCATCGCCTACCTGGTCTCCGACGAGGGCAAGGCCGAGCTCCGGGGCATCGGCGGCCTCTCGGCGGCCACGGCGGGCGTCATCCTGCGCGAGATCGTGGCGCTGCAGGCCCAGGGCGCCGACGTGTTCTTCGGCGAGCCCGCCTTCGCGACCGCCGACCTCCTGCGCACGACGCCGGACGGGCGCGGCGTCGTGTCCGCGCTCGAGCTCCCGTCCGTCCAGGACCGGCCGGCGCTGTTCTCCACGTTCCTCATGTGGCTGCTGGCGGACCTGTTCAGCGAGCTGCCCGAGGTGGGCGACGTCGACAAGCCCCGCCTGGTGTTCTTCTTCGACGAGGCACACCTGCTGTTCACGGACGCCAGCAAGGACTTCCTCACGCAGGTGGTCCAGACCGTGCGCCTCATCCGGTCCAAGGGCGTCGGGGTCTTCTTCGTCACCCAGACGCCGAAGGACGTGCCCGGCGACGTCCTGGCGCAGCTCGGCAACCGGGTGCAGCACGCGCTGCGCGCCCACACGCCCGACGACGCCGCGGCCCTGCGCGCGACCGCCCGCACGTTCCCGACGTCGGACTACGACCTCGAGGAGCTGCTCACCACGCTCGGCACCGGCGAGGCGCTCGTCACGGTGCTCTCGGAGAAGGGCGCGCCGACCCCCGTGGCCTGGACCCGGCTGTTCGCCCCGGCGGCGTCCATGTCGCCCATGGAGGCCGGGGCGATGACCGCCGCGGTCGCCGCCTCCCCCCAGGCCGCGCGCTACGCCGAGGCCGTGGACCGCGAGTCGGCGTACGAGCTGCTCACCGCGCGGGCGGAGCGGGCCGCCGCGGAGGCGGAGCGGGCCGAGGCCGAGGAGGCCCGCCTCGAGGCCGAGGCGGCCGCGGAGAAGAAGCGCCAGGCGTCGCAACGCTCGCGGGGCCGGTCACCCGCCCGGAGCGGCCTGGACTCCTTGCTCCGGTCCGCCGGCACGGTCCTCGGCCGGGAGATCACGCGGACGATCCTCGGCACGCGGCGCCGCTGACCCGGGTGCGGGCCGGCGGGAGGAGCCCGAGCGGGACGACCGTCGGCCGCGCACGCGCGCCACCACGTACGCGACGCCGAAGGCCAGGCCCTGGCAGACCACGACCAACCCGGCACTGGCCACGTCGAGGACGTAGCTCGCCCACACGCCGACGACGGCGCAGGCGGCCGCGACGGCGGGCGCCACCCAGAGCATGCGCCAGATCCGGTCGGTGAGGAGGGAGGCCGTCGCCCCGGGCGTGATGAGCATCGCCACCGCGAGCACCACGCCAACGGCCTGCAGCGCGACGACGACGCTCACGGCGAGCAGGCCGAGCAGCAGCATGCCGATCCGCCGCACTGGCAGCCCGATGACGTGGGCGTGCACCTTGTCGAACGCGTAGAGCGTGATGTCGCGGCGCCCGAGCACGAGGGCGGCGATCGCCAGGGCCCCCAGGACCACCACCTGCCAGACGTCGGCGTCGGACACCCCGAGCACGTTGCCGAACAGGATGTGCGAGAGGTCCACCTGGCTGGGCGTGACGGACACGAGCACGACGCCGAAGGCGAAGACCGTCGTGAAGACCACCCCGATGGCGGCGTCCTCCTTCACCCGGCTCGTCGCGCGGACCCAGCCGATCACGGCGACGGCGCCCGCCCCGAAGAGGAAGGCGCCCACCGCGAACGGCGCGCCCACGAGGTAGGCGAGCACGACGCCGGGCAGCACGGCGTGCGAGACGGCGTCGCCCATGAGCGACCAGCCGATGAGGACCAGCCAGCACGACAGCAGCGCGGCGACGACGCTGGCGACCACCGTCACGAGGAGGGCACGCTGCATGAAGCCGTACTGCCAGGGCTCGGTGAGCAGGTCCCAGCCCGACGCCGGCACGCGCGCCGCGACGGCGACCAGCTCGGCGGCGACGGTGGCGGTCACGACGCGCCCGCCTGGTCGAGCCCGAAGGTGCGGGCGAGGTTCTCGGGGGTGATGACCTCGGCCGTCGGGCCGTGCGCGAGGACCCGGCGGTGCAGGAGCACCGAGCGCGCGCACAGCGCCGGGAGCATCGACAGGTCGTGCGTCGACACGACCAGGCTGCAGCCGTCCGCCACGAGGTCGCGCAGGACGGCGGTCACGGCCGCCTCGGAGCCGGCGTCGACGCCCGTGAAGGGCTCGTCGAGGAGCAGCAGCCGGGCCTCCTGGGCCAGGGCGCGGGCGAGCAGGACGCGCTGGCGCTGACCACCGGAGAGCCGGCCGACCTGACGTCCGGCGAGGTCGGCGAGCCCGACGCGCGCGAGGGCCTGCGCGACGACGGCGCGGTCGCGCGCAGCGGGCCGGCGCAGCGGGCCCATGAGGTGGTATCGGCCCGTGAGCACGACGTCCTCGACGCTCACCGGGAAGTCGCGGTCGAGGTCGTCGGCCTGCGGCACGTACGCGACCAGGCCCGACTTGCGCGCGCGGTCGCCGGGCCCGCCGAGCACCTCGACGGTCCCGGCCACGGGCCGCACCAGCCCGACCGCGGCCTTGAACAGCGTCGACTTGCCCGAGCCGTTGACGCCGACCAGCCCGCACGCCTCCCCCGGCTCCACGGCGAGGTCCACGCCGTCGAGGGCCAGCACGTCGCCGTAGCGCACCGTGAGGCCGGTGATCCGCAGCGCGGCCGTCATGCGTCGCCCTCCCCCGTCAGACCGTCGGCGATGAGCGCGGCGTCGTAGCGCAGGAGGTCCAGGTACGTCGGGACCGGTCCGTCCGGCCCCGTGAGCGAGTCGACGTAGAGCTCTCCGGCGAAGCGGGCGCCGGTCTCCCGCGCGACCTGCTGCTGCGCGGTCGCCGGGACGGTCCACTCGCAGAAGACCGCCGGGACCCGGGCGTCGCGCACCGTGTCGATCACGCGCGCCGCCTGCCGGGGCGTGCCCTGGCGCTCGGCGTTGACCGGCCACAGGTAGGCCTCGCGCAGGCCGACGTCCCGCGCGAGGTAGCTGAACGCGCCCTCGCAGGTCACCAGCACGCGCCGGTCCTGCGGCAGCGCCGCCACCGTGTCCACGAGCTCCCGCTCGAGCTCGGCGAGCTCCCCGGTCAGCGCCGCCGCCCGCGCCGCGTACCCGTCCGCGTTCGCCGGGTCGACGCTCGAGAGCGCATCGGCGACGGCGCGCACGTACGCCTGCCCCGCGCGCGGCGACATCCAGGCGTGCGGGTTGTGCGCGAGGCCGCCGGTCTCGCTCGCGGAGCCGTGGATCGGCAGCGGGTCGACGGCGTCCCCCACCACGACCACGGGGACGCCCAGCGGGTCGATGAGGTCGTGCAGCCACGTCTCCAGGCCGAGGCCGTTGGCCACGACGAGGTCCGCCTCCGCGGCGCGGCGCAGGTCGTCCGGCGTCGGCTCGTAGCCGTGCACGTTCATGCCCGGCCCGGTCACCGAGCCCACGCGCACGTCGTCCCCGCCCACGACGGCGACGACGTCGGCCAGCACCGTGAAGGTGGCGACCACCTCGAGCGGCCCGGTCGTCACCACGCCGGGCACGTCGTCCGCTCGGCCGGCCGGCGCGGGCTCGCCGCGCGCGGCGCAGGCCGCGAGCGCGCCCGCCGCCAGGCCACCGACGAGCAGGGTGGCCAGGCGCGCCGTGGACCCGCTCTGGCGACGCACAGGTGCACCCTACGTGGCGCGATCACGGACCGCCCTCCGCCTGCCGCGGGCTCAGCGGGCCAGGAGCAGCTTGACCTCGACCAGACCTGTGGGCTCGACGACGACCCAGCCGAGGTCCGGGGCCTCCAGCTCGAAGTCGGTGAGCGTCACGGGAATCGTGCCGACCACCTCGACGCCGCTGACCGTCCGCTGCAGCTGGAGCTCGGCGGTCACCGGGTGGGTCACGCCGTGGATGGTCAGGTCACCGGCCGCGGTGACCGTCAGGGGCTGGTTGGCCTGCCCGATCGCCGACACGTCCACGGGCTGGGTGAGGACGAACGTCGCCTGGGGGAAGTCGGAGGTGTTCAGCGCGCGCCGGAAGAAGGCGTCGCGGGCGGCCTCGTCGGTCGAGATCGAGCCGGCGTCCACGGTGACGGTGGCCGTGGTGAGGGCGCCGCCGACGACGACCACCTCGCCCGTCACCGCGCCGGTCCGGCCGACGACGGTGACGTCCTGCCCGGAGAGCACCTCGCCGAGGCGGTATCCCGCCTCGGACTCGGGCTGCACGACCCACGTGCCCTCGATGTCGACCACGCCGGTGGGGATCTCGGGTGTCGCGGTGGCGGTCGGCGTGGTCAGGGCGAGCGGCGCGGCCGGCTCGGGCGCGAAGAACCGCGCATAGACGAAGGGCCCGCCCACGATGAGCCCGAGGGCCACGACGATCCCGACGATCGTCCGGACGAGGATCCGTCGCCGGTGCGCGGCGTGCACGCGGTCAGCCACGGCTCCCCCTCCGGCGCACCAGCACGACGACGGCCGTCGCGAGTGCGACCAGGGCCAGCGCGGCCCACGCCGCGGGCCAGACGCCCCAGCCGCTCCGGTCCGACGTCTCCTGCTCCGCCGCGAGGGTCGCCTCGGGGCTCGGCTCCGATCCGGCCTGGGTGGGCGCGGAGTCGCTGGGCGCGTCCTCGCCGCTCGTGTCGTCGGCGGCCGGGTCCTCGCCGGCCGGCGCCTCGTCCCCGGCCGCCAGGCTGAAGCCGAACGCCCCGGTCACCGGGTGCCCGTCCTGCGCGACCGAGCGCCACGCGACCGTGTAGGCGCCGTCGGGCATCCCGGACCGGAGCGCCTGGGTGACGGTCACCCCGGAGACGGTGGCCTCGCCCTCGGACCAGGAGGCGCCGTCCGGGCCGGTCACGACCACCTCGGCGCCCACGCCTGCCTGCTCCGCCGCGAACGTGAGCACCACCTGGGTGGGCGCGTCGGTCAGCGTGGCGCCGTCGGCGGGGTCGGTCGCCACCAGCACGTCGTGCGCGCTCGCCGGTGAGCCGGTCACGAGGGCCGCTCCCGCGGCGAGCAGGGCGATCGTCCACGCGACGGCGAGGCGGCCGCGAGAGACGTGGGCCGGGGGCTGCCGCACGACGCTCGATCTCCTTCCGACTGAGGTCGAGGCCCGCGGCCCCGAGGACCGGTCCACCGTAGCCGCCGCTCACCTCGACCGGGAAACCCCCGGACGGGTGGCCGCTCAGCGCAGCGGGAGGTCGGGTGTCCGCCGCGGCGGCTCGGCGGGCCACTGCAGCGCCACGGTGACCGTGGCGCTGGCGTCGGGCAGCACGCGCACGAGCCGGTAGTCGAGGACCTTGTGGGTCTCCGGGTCGAACCGCAGGACCGTGAGCTCCGCCACGCCGCTGAGCGGCCCGACCGTCGGCTGGCCGAGCCGCGCGCCCGCCGTGCTCGTGGACGTGTAGCGGGTGCCCAGGCCGAAGCGCACGGGGCCGATCCGCTGGTGGTAGTGCCCGGAGACCTGTGCGGGCGCGCAGCCGCGGCGGAGGGTCTCGTCGCCGACGACGGGGTCGTGCACCAGGAGCAGGTCGACGTCGGCGTCGGGCGCGCAGGCCACCTCCGCCATCCGTGCGCTGAGCTCGGCGACCGTCTCGTCGCCGACGAGGCTCGTGCCGGAGCCGATGCGGGTGGCGCGCGGGTCGCCGTCGCCGAGGATGCGCAGCCCGTCGAGCTCGACGACCTCCCCGTCCAGCACGTGCCACCCGGCGCTGAGCTCCTGCTCGGTCGTGTCGGGGCCGTCGTGGTTCCCGTTGCTCACCACCGTGGTGACGCCGTCGGGCACGGCGTCCGCGAACGTCTCGACGCAGTAGGACTCCACGGCGGTGCCGTTGACGGTGGTGTCGCCGGCGTTGATGAGGATCGTGGCCTCGGAGAGCTCCAGCACCGAGCTGATGACGTCGGCCATCCCGACGTTGCAGTGCAGGTCGCTCACCACGACGGCGGTGATCGGCGCCTCACCGTCCTCGTCGGCGGCGAGCCGGGTGCTCAGCAGCCGCTGGTCGGACTCCTGCCGCGCCCGCCAGGCGGACCTGACGGCGTCGTTCGCGGCCGCGTAGAAGGCCTCGTTCTCGCGCCACGCGTCCACCGCGTAGCCGCCGTAGGTGTCGACGACGCCGGCGAGGCGCCCGGTGATCCGCGCCCCCTCCAGGGGCGTGCCGTCGAAGACCGCGGACGCGGTGCGCTCGTCGTCGCCGGGCGAGCCGAGGACGTCGCTGCCGACGACGGTCGTCGCGACGAGCAGGACCACCGTCGCGCCCCCGAGCACGGCTGCGCGTCGGGGTCGCCAGGCGTCCGCGAGCTCGGCCCGCCGCTCGCGGCCGACGGCGGCGCGCACCGCCACCACCAGGAGCGTCAGGAGGGCGGCCGCGAGCGCGGTCCGCTGCAGGGCGTCGGTGACCAGCCCGCGCACCGCGAGCTCGACGGTCGCCTCCGGGCCGTTGAAGAACGCCACGTAGCCCTCGACCGCCCGGCCGAGCGACTCGAGCGACGTGGCGGCGTCGATCGCGGTGACCTCGGCCGGGATCTCCTGCACGACGACGCGGGCGCCGAGCCCGAGCGGGAGCGGGGAGTCGATGACGACGGTGCCGAGCGGCCCGAGGTCCACGGTGACGGACCCGTCGAGGGTCACGTCGTAGCGCGCGGTGTGCGGGCCGAGGCTGCCCTGGGTGGACGCGGTGGTGACGCCCCAGAGCAGGCTGGGCAGCAGGACGGCCAGCGCGACGAGGACCCAGCGCCCGAGACGGCGCGGCGGCACGCGGACCCGGCCGACGTCGCCGAGCCAGGACAGCGCGCGGGCGCCCGCGCGTCGGGCGGTCGACCAGGCTGGAGCGACCCTCGCGAACGGGCGTGCGAGAGCCCGCGGCGCGACCGGGCGCCCCGGGCCCGACGCCGGGCGGGGAGATCGGGGGCGCGCGTCGTGGTCGGTCATGACACCCCTACCCTTGCGCGCCCCGCCGCCGAAGGCCACGCGGTGCCCACGGTGTGTTCGCTGTGAGCGAACACACCGTTCGCGATCAGGCGAGACGGCCCGCGCTCAGGCGGTCCGGAGCTCGTTCTGCCGGTCGCGCCACTCGACCCACGCCGCCAGGCCCGCGAGGTCGTGCTCCGGCCCGGTCGTCTCGGCGACGAACAAGGTCGCCCCGGCCGCGAGCAGCGCCTGCGCCTCGTCGCCGGGCCCGGACGCGCGGCGCACGCTCACCGACCGCTCGATCTCGCCCGGTTCCCGGCCCACCTCGGCGCACCACCGGTCCAGCACGGCGGACTTGCGGGCGAGCTCGGCCGCGTCGGCGAAGCTGTGCCAGACCTGCGCGTGCTCCGCCACGATCCGCAGCGTCTTGCGCTCGCCACCGCCGCCGATCAGCACGGGGATGTCGCGCGTCGGCGGCGGGTTGAGCGCGGCCCACCGCGCACGGATCCTGGGCATCGCCGTGGCGAGGTCGTCCAGGCGGCGGCCGGGCGTGCCGAACTCGTAGCCGTACTCGTCGTAGTCGCGCTGGAACCAGCCGGCGCCGATGCCGAGGATCAGCCGCCCGGCGCTGATGTGGTCGACCGTCCGGGCCATGTCGGCCAGCAGGTCCGGGGCCCGGTAGCTGTTGCACGTGACGAGCGCCCCGAGCTCCACGCGCTCGGTCTGCTCCGCCCACGCCGCCAAGGTGGTCCAGCACTCGAAGTGCAGGCCGTCCGGGTCGCCCGAGAGCGGGAAGAAGTGGTCCCAGGTGAACAGCACGTCGACGCCGAGGCGCTCGGCCGCGTCGGCCGTGCGCCGGATCTGGTCGTAGGAGCCGTGCTGCGGCTGGATCTGCAGCCCGACGCGCACGGGCCGGGCAGGGCGGGTGGGCGATGTGGGCGATGTGGGCAGGGCGCTGGTCGGGTCCGGGGTCGTCATGCGCCCATCCTGCGACTTCGAGCGCGCTCGAAGTCCAGTCCGGCACCCCGGGTGCCCCTCAGGCCGCCGCCGCCCGGCGGTTGCGCCGCAGCCGCCCGACGACGAACCACGCCAGCACCGCGACCATGGCGCCGATGACGACCCAGTTGACGACGTCGGAGTACTCCCCGACGTCGGTCCACCGGTCCCCCAGCAGGTAGCCGGCCCCGACGAGCACGCTGTTGTAGACCGCGCTGCCGAGCGCCGTCAGCGCGACGAAGAGCGGGATCGACATCCGCTCGAGCCCGGCCGGCAGAGACACGAGGCTGCGCACGACCGGGATGACGCGGCCGGTCAGGACGGCCATGCCGCCGTGCCGGTCGAACCACGACTCGGCCCGCTCGAGGTCGCCGCGGTCCACCAGGGGCATCGCGTCGACCGCGCGCCGCAGCCGCGGCCGCCCGAGCTTCGCGCCGACGGCGTACAGCACGATCGCCCCGACGACCGACCCGAGGGTGGCGGCCACGATCGTCGTCGCGAGCCCCATGTGACCCTGGCCGGCGAGGAAGCCCGCGACCGGGAGCACGACCTCGCTCGGGATCGGCGGGAACACGGTCTCGAGCGCCACCAGGACCCCGACGCCCGCGGGCCCGAGTGCGTCGACGACGTCGACGACCCAGCCCGCCAGGCCGGTGAGCTGGGTCGCGTCGGAGGGGGCCGCGGCGACGAGGTCGGTGAGCAGGGTCACGAGCACACACCATCACGGCGCGCGCGGTCCGGCACGTCCACCCCGGCGCTATCCGGCGAGCGCATCCTCCAGGAAGCCGACGACGCGCGTCGCCCACTCCTGCGGGTGCTCGTCCAGGGCGCGGGT
>AXCX01000127.1 GCA_000767215.1 Actinotalea fermentans ATCC 43279 = JCM 9966 = DSM 3133 | reverse complement strand
ACCTCGACGCGGCCGGGCGCCGCGGCCGCGTACCAGGCGGCCTGGTCCCCCTCGCCGGCGGCGGCGACGAGCAGCACCCGCTGCTCGGCGGCCAGGCCGGCCACGACCTCGCGCAGCGGGCGCGGCGGCGAGGCCGCCGTCAGGAGGTCCGTGACGGCGTAGGTGAGGCGGTTGATCGCGTCCTCGAACGGCGCGGGCGAGGGCACGTCCCCGGCAACCCGGATCCCGACGCCGTCGCCCACCACCGCGCGTACGCGCGGGTCCTCCCCCGCGAGCGTGAGCGCCTCCTCGCCGCCCATGGACAGGCCGACGGCGCCGATCCGGCCCTCCTCGACGTCCGGCCGGTCGGCGAGCCAGGTCACCGCGGCAGCGAGGTCCCGCGCGCCGTGCCAGCCGAGGTCCATGGCGGTGCCGTCGCTGGCGCCGTGGCCCCGCGCGTCGACCATGAGCACACCGAACCCGGCCGCCGCGAGGACCTCTGCGTGGTCGAGCGTGGCCGTCCGCGTGGAGCCCGAGCCGTGCAGCAGGAGCACCGCGGCGCCGTTCTCCGGCGGCACCCACCAGGCGGCGAGGTCGATGCCGTCGGACGTGGTCAGGGTGACGTCCTCGGCGGCCAGGCCGTGGTCCGCCGGGGTGGCGTCGCCGAGCGCCGCGGGCTCGCGGTTGGTGACCAGCACCGCCTGCCCGAGGGGCGCCCAGACGAGCTGCACGACGACCACTGCCACAGGCAGCGCGAGCAGCCGCCACCAGCCGTGGGCCGCGCGGAGCAGCCAGACCGTCCCCAGGACCAGCAGGACGAGCGCACCGAGGCTCGCGACGAGCGCCGCGCCGCCGCGCAGGACGGCGCCGCCGACGAGGTGCCCGCCCGCGATCACCCCTGCCGCCGGGAGGACGAGGGCACCGACGCCGACGGCGGACCAGCCGGCCGGGCGCACCGCGGCG
>AXCX01000126.1 GCA_000767215.1 Actinotalea fermentans ATCC 43279 = JCM 9966 = DSM 3133 | reverse complement strand
GCACCGCGGCGAGATCGATGCCGTGCCGCCGGACGGCGTCGCCCACCGTCGCGCCGACGACGAGCCCGTAGGGGCCGAGCGCCGCCGGTGCGGCAGCCAGGGCCCGCGCGTTCAGCTCCGCGACCTGGCGTGCGACGTGCGCCGCGACCGCCTGGCCGTCCGACGCCGTCGCGTGCTGCACGAGGGCGCCCTCGGGGTTGGACGTCAGCGCGAGGACGAACAGGCCCCGACCGGTCGCCTCCGCCGCCGTGACGGCGGGCATCAGCGCGCCGACGCCGAGGTACGGGCTCACGGTGAGGGCGTCGCAGGCGAGCGGCGCGCCGGGAGCCAGGTAGGCGTCGCCGTACCCGGCCATCGTCGAGCCGATGTCGCCCCGCTTGGCGTCGAGCACCACCTGGGTGGCCTCGCCCCGCACGGCGGCCAGCACCTCCTCGAGGACGCCGATGCCCCGCGACCCGTGGCGCTCGAAGAACGCCACCTGCGGCTTCAGCGCGGCGACCTCCCCCACCAGCGCCTCGACCACCGTGAGCGCGAAGCGGCGCAGCCCCTGGACGTCGTCGGTCAGCCCCCAGGCCGCCAGCAGGCCCGGGTGCGGGTCGATGCCGACGCACAGCGGTCCGAACCGATCCATCGCGCCCGCGAGACGGGCACCGAACGGCGCGGTCATCGGGCCACCGTCCGTTCCCGCAGCTCGAACGTGTGCTCCTGCAGGCTGCGTACCCCGAACGGGCCCGCCTGGATCGTCTCGATCGCCTGGACCGCCGCGGCCAGCTGCTGGACCGTCGTGATGATCGGCTTGTCCGCGGCCACCGTCGCGGTGCGGATCTCGTACCCGTCCGCCCGCGCGCCCTGACCGGACGGGGTGTTGACCACCAGGTCGACCTCGCCTGCGCTGATGAGGTCCACGATGGTCTGCCCGCCCTGGGCCCGGCCCTCGGACGCCTTGCGCACGATCTGCGACGTGATGCCGTTGCGCCGGAGCACCGCCGCCGTGCCCTCGGTGGCCAGGAGCGTGAAGCCGAGCTCGGTGAGCCGCTTCGCCGGGAAGGTGATCGCACGCTTGTCGCGGTCGGCCACCGAGATGAACGCGGTGCCCGAGGTGGGCAGTCCGCCGAAGGCCGCTGCCTGCGACTTCGCGAACGCCGTGGGGAAGTCGACGTCGATCCCCATCACCTCGCCCGTCGACCTCATCTCCGGGCCGAGGACGGTGTCCACGACCCCGCCCGCCTCGGTGCGGAAGCGCCGGAACGGCAGCACCGCTTCCTTGACGGCGATCGGCGCGTCCAGCCCCAGCGAGCCGCCGTCGCCGTCGGCGGGCAGGACCCCGTCGCGGCGCAGCTCGGCGATCGTCGCGCCCGCCATCACGAGGGCAGCTGCCTTCGCCAGAGGGACGCCCGTCGCCTTCGACACGAACGGTGCCGTGCGGGACGCACGGGGGTTCGCCTCGAGCACGTAGAGCACGTCCGAGACCAGCGCGTACTGCACGTTCAGCAGGCCGTGCACCCCGACGCCGCGCGCGATCGCCTCGGTCGACTCCCGGATGCGCCGCAGCTCCGCCGTCGACACCGTGACCGGGGGCAGCGCGCAGGCGGAGTCGCCGGAGTGGATGCCGGCCTCCTCGATGTGCTCCATCACCCCGCCGAGGTACAGCTCGGTGCCGTCGAACAGCGCGTCGACGTCGAGCTCGATCGCGTCGTCCAGGAACCGGTCGATGAGCAGCGGCGGGATCTGGTCGCCGGTGTGCAGGGCGCGCGCGCCCTCCAGGGCCCGCGCCACGTACTGGCCGAGCTGCTCGTCGGAGTAGACGATCTCCATGCCACGGCCACCGAGGACGTACGAGGGCCGTACAAGGACGGGGTAGCCGATCCGCCGGGCCACCTCGGTCGCCTGCTCGAGCGACGTGGCCGTGCCGAACGCCGGTGCCGGCAGCCCGGCCGACACGAGGACGCGACCGAACACGCCGCGGTCCTCGGCCGCGTCGATCGCCTCCGGGGACGTGCCGAGGATCGGCACGCCGGCCGCCTCGAGCCTGCGCGCCAGGGAGAGCGGTGTCTGCCCGCCGAGCTGGACGATCATCCCGGCCACCGGACCCACGGCCGCCTCGGCCGCGTACACCTCCATGACGTCCTCGAAGGTCAGCGGCTCGAAGTACAGGCGGTCGGCCGTGTCGTAGTCCGTGGAGACCGTCTCGGGGTTGCAGTTGACCATGACCGTCTCGTACCGCTCGCGCAGCGCCAGGACGGCGTGCACGCACGAGTAGTCGAACTCGATCCCCTGCCCGATCCGGTTCGGACCCGAGCCGAGCACGATGACGGCCGGCCGCTCGCGCGGCTCGACCTCCGTCTCCTCGTCGTAGGACGAGTAGTGGTACGGCGTGCGGGCGGCGAACTCCGCCGCGCAGGTGTCGACGGTCTTGTAGACCGGGCGCAGCCCGAGCGCCTGCCGCACCTCACGCACGGTGTCCTCGGCGAGGCCGCGCAGGCGCCCGATCTGCTGGTCGGACAGGCCGTGCCGCTTGGCCCTGCGCAGCAGGTCGGGGGCGAGCTCGGACGACGCCGCGACCTCGTCGGCGATCTCGTTCACCAGCACGATCTGGTCGAGGAACCACGGGTCGATGCCGGTCGCCGCGTAGACGTCCTCCACGGTGACCCCACCGGGCCGCCCGACCGAGCGCAGCGCCTGCTGGACCTGCACCAGGCGCTCCTCCGTGGGCACCGGCACCTGCGCCATCAGCGCAGCCAGGGCGTCGCCCGACGGCGCGTCGCCGTCCCAGTGGAACACCGACCCGGCCTTGTCGATCGACCGCATCGCCTTGCCGAGCGCCTCGGTGAAGTTGCGCCCGAGCGCCATCGCCTCGCCCACCGACTTCATCGTCGTGGTCAGGCGCGGGTCGGCGGACGGGAACTTCTCGAACGCGAACCGCGGGACCTTCACCACGACGTAGTCCAGCGCGGGCTCGAACGACGCAGGCGTGGAACCCGTGATGTCGTTGGGGATCTCGTCGAGGGTGTACCCGACGGCCAGCCGCGCGGCGATCTTCGCGATCGGGAAGCCCGTCGCCTTCGACGCCAGTGCGGACGAGCGCGACACCCGCGGGTTCATCTCGATGACCACGACCCGGCCGGTCTGCGGGTGGACCGCGAACTGGATGTTGCAGCCGCCCGTGTCGACGCCGACCTCACGGATCACGGCGATGCCGATGTCGCGCAGGCGCTGGTACTCGCGGTCGGTGAGGGTCAGCGCCGGCGCGACGGTCACCGAGTCCCCGGTGTGCACGCCCACCGGGTCGACGTTCTCGATCGAGCAGACGACCACGACGTTGTCGACGCGGTCCCGCATGAGCTCGAGCTCGTACTCCTTCCACCCGAGGATCGACTCCTCGAGGAGCACCTCCGTGGTCGGCGAGTAGTGCAGGCCCGCGCCGGCGATCCGCCGCAGCTCGGCCTCGTCGTGCGCGATGCCGGAGCCCAGGCCGCCCATCGTGAACGACGGCCGGACGACGACCGGGTAGCCGAGCTCGTCGGCGGCCGCCAGCACCTCGTCCATCGAGTGCGCGATGACGCTGCGCGCGCTCTCCGCGCCGCACCGCTCGACGACGTCCTTGAACGCCTGGCGGTCCTCGGCGAGGTGGATGGAGGCGGTGTTCACGCCGATCATCTCGACCCCGTGCCGCTCGAGCACCCCGCGCTCGTCGAGCGCGATCGCGGTGTTGAGCGCCGTCTGCCCGCCCAGGGTCGGCAGGATCGCGTCGGGTCGCTCCTTGGCGATGATCGCCTCGACGACCTCGGGGGTGATCGGCTCGACGTAGGTCGCGTCGGCGAACTCCGGGTCCGTCATGATCGTCGCCGGGTTCGAGTTCACGAGGATCACGCGCAGGCCCTCGGCGCGCAGCACCCGGCACGCCTGGGTGCCGGAGTAGTCGAACTCCGCGGCCTGCCCGATGACGATCGGCCCGGAGCCGATCACGAGCACGCTGGACAGGTCAGTGCGACGCGGCATCGGACTCCTTCGAGGCGCGGGACGTCATGAGCTCGACGAACCGGTCGAACAGGTACCCGGCGTCGTGCGGGCCGGCGGCCGCCTCCGGGTGGTACTGGACGGAGAACGCGGGCAGGTCGAGGCACTCGAGGCCCTCGACGACGCCGTCGTTGAGGGCGACGTGCGAGACCACCACGCGCCCGTAGCGGCCACCGTCGTGGGGTGCCACGGCCTCGCCCTCGGTGGGCGCGTCGACGGCGAACCCGTGGTTGTGGGCGGTGATCTCCACGCGCCGGGTGCGCCGGTCCATGACCGGCTGGTTCACGCCGCGATGCCCGTAGGTGAGCTTGTAGGTGCCGAAGCCGAGCGCCCGGCCGAGCAGCTGGTTGCCGTAGCAGATCCCGAAGAAGGGGATCCGGCGGTCCAGCACCTCACGCAGCAGCTCGACCTCGTGCACGGCGGCCGACGGGTCACCCGGGCCGTTGGAGAAGAACACGCCGTCGGGCTGGAGGGCGAGCACCTCGTCGGCGGTCACCGTGGCGGGCACCACGTGCGTGCGCACGCCCCGCTCGGCCAACCGCTGCGGCGTCATCGACTTGATCCCCAGGTCCACGGCGACCACCGTCGCCACCGCGTCCGCGCCGCTCACGGGACCGCGCAGCGGCTCCACGGTGTAGCGCTCGGTGGCCGAGACCTCACGCGCGAGGTCCGCACCCGCCATCGGCGGCGCGGCGGCGACCACGTCGAGCAGGTCCTGGTCCGTCAGCCGGCGGCCCGCTTCGTCGAGCAGCCCCGGCCCGGAGAAGATGCCTGCCCGCATGACGCCCCGCTCGCGCAGGTGGCGTGTGAGGGCGCGGGTGTCGATGTCGCTGATCCCGACCACCTGCTGCGACGCGAGCTCCTCGGCGAGGCCGCGCCGGGACCGCCAGCTCGACGGCCGCGGCGCCGGGTCCCGCACGACGAACCCGGCGACCCAGATGCGGCTGGACTCCGGGTCCTCGTCGTTGACGCCCGTGTTGCCGATGTGCGGCGCCGTCATCACCACGATCTGGCGGTGGTAGGACGGGTCCGTGAGCGTCTCCTGGTAGCCGGTCATCCCGGTGTTGAAGACGATCTCCCCCACGGTGTGGCCCGTGGCGCCGAAGGCACGGCCGGCGAACACCCGGCCGTCCTCGAGGACGAGGACTGCGGTCGGCTCGCTCATGCGGGACTCCCCTCGGTCGGTGCGGATGACGGCTCCGGTGTGCCTTCCGGCGGCCCGACGAGCGCGCCGATCGCGTCCGCGAGCCGTCGTGCGTCGTCGGGATGACGCGGCAGCAGGCCGGTGTCCAGGGCGAGACCGTGCTGCCAGCGCAGCACGACCACGCGGTCGGTGCCCACCGCGGTCCCCGCCATGCCCGACGCGCGGGTCACGGCGCCGAGCGCGCGTGCCGGCACGAAGAGGTCCGCCGATCCGGCTCGGCGCACGAGAACCCCCGCACCGTGGACCTCGACCTCGGCGGCCGCCCGCACGGCGAGCCCGTGCGCCGCGAGGCGCGCCAGCCGGTCGTCCGCCCGGGCGGTCGCCAGGTACGTCACCTCCAGCGGACCGAGGATCGGCTCGCCGAGCGCCGGCACTGCCGGCAGGCCCGGCCAGGCGGCCGAGGCTCGCGCGGCGCGACGCCGCCACCCCAGGCGCATCGCGGCCAGGGCGACGAGGGCGATCCCTGCGAGGATCGCGATCTTCACCGGATCGCTCACCGGGTGGCCCCCTCGCGGGCGACCGGGCGCCCGTCGAGGACCGTGGGCCGTCCCCGCAGGAAGGTGGCGACGACGCGGCCGGACAGCTCGATCCCGCCGTACGGCGTGTTCCGGCTCAGGCTGGCCAGCCGCTCCGGCTCGACCGTCCACCGCGCGGCGGGGTCCACCAGCACCAGGTTGGCGGGCTCCCCCACCGCGAGCGGTCGGCCCTGCGCCATCGGGCCGTCGTCGATGCGGCCGATGCGCGCCGGGGCGAAGGACATGACCCGCGCGACGTCGGCCCAGGTCATCCGGCCCGTGTCGACCATCAGCGTCTGGACCACCGCCAGCGCCGTCTCGAGCCCCAGCATGCCGAAGGCTCCGGCCGCCCACTCGCAGTCCTTGTCCTCGCGCGTGTGGGGCGCGTGGTCCGTGCCGACCGTGTCGATCGTGCCGTCGGCCAGGCCCTCGCGGAGCGCCTCGGCGTCCTCCGCGGTGCGCAGCGGCGGGTTGACCTTGTACAGCGGGTCGTAGGTCCGGGCGAGCTCGTCCGTGAGCATCAGGTGGTGCGGCGTCGCCTCGGCGGTCACCGCGATCCCGCGCGACTTCGCCCAGCGGATGAGGTCCACCGAGCCGGCCGTCGAGACGTGCAGGACGTGCAGGCGCGAGCCCACGTGCTCCGCCAGCAGGACGTCCCGGGCGATGATCGCCTCCTCCGCGACGGCCGGCCAGCCCGCGAGGCCGACCTGTGCCGAGACGATGCCCTCGTGCATCTGAGCGCCGGCGGTCAGGCGCGGCTCCTGCGCGTGCTGGGCGACGACGCCGTCGAACGACTTGACGTACTCGAGCGCGCGGCGCATCAGCACCGGGTCGTGGACGCACTGGCCGTCGTCCGAGAAGACCCGGACCCGGGCCGCCGAGTGGGCCATCGCCGCGAGCTCGGCGAGCTGCGTGCCCGCCAGGCCGACGCTGACGGCACCCACCGGGTGCACGTCGCACCAGCCCGCGTCGTGGCCGAGACGCCAGACCTGCTCGACGACGCCGGCGGTGTCGGCCGTGGGCGAGGTGTTCGCCATCGCGTGCACCGCCGTGTAGCCGCCGAGCGCGGCGGCCAGCGTCCCGGTGGCGACCGTCTCGGCGTCCTCCCGGCCCGGTTCGCGCAGGTGGGTGTGCAGGTCCACCAGCCCAGGCAGCGCCACGAGCCCGTGACCGTCGACGACGGTCGCGTCACGGGTGGCCACGTCGGCGCCGAGCGCCGCGATCCGGCCGTCGGCGACCAGCACGTCCGTCGGGTCGCCGCCGAGCGGCGCGACCCCTCGCAGCACCCAGGTGTCCTCCAGCGCGCTCACAGCGCCTCCCTCTCCCCCGCCAGCAACGTGTAGAGCACCGCCATCCGGACCGCGACACCGTTCGTCACCTGCTCGACGATCACCGCGCGCGACGAGTCCGCCGCGTCGGCCGAGATCTCCAGGCCCCGGTTCATCGGGCCCGGGTGCATGACGATCGCATGGTCGGGCAGCATCGCGAGTCGACGGGCGTCCAGGCCGTACTCGCGCGTGTACTCGAGGGCGCTGGGGAAGAACCCGGTCCCGCCGCCGACCGCCCCCGTGGCCCCCGGGCCCATCCGCTCGCGCTGCACCCGGAGCATCATGATCGCGTCGGGGGCGTCCTGCGCGAGGACCTCGTCCAGGTGGTA
>AXCX01000125.1 GCA_000767215.1 Actinotalea fermentans ATCC 43279 = JCM 9966 = DSM 3133 | reverse complement strand
ACCCCGACCGGCAGGAGCGTGGGCGGCGCGACGAGGGTGACGCGGGCACCGAGCGTGTGCAGCAGGTCGACGTTCGACCGGGCCACGCGCGAGTGCAGGACGTCACCGACGATCGCGACGTGCAGGCCGTCGAGCCCGCGCCCGAGACCGGCGTCCCCGGCGCCCACGAGGTGCCGACGCAGCGTGAACGCGTCCAGCAGCGCCTGGGTCGGGTGCTGGTGGGTGCCGTCGCCCGCGTTGACCACGGCCGAGCCGACCCAGCCCGAGTGGGCCAGGCGGTGCGGCGCCCCGGAGGCCTGGTGCCGCACGACGACGGCGTCCGCACCCATGGCCTGCAGGGTCAGCGCGGTGTCCTTGAGCGACTCGCCCTTGGAGACGCTCGACCCCTTCGCCGAGAAGTTGATGACGTCGGCCGAGAGCCGCTTCGCCGCCGTCTCGAACGAGATCCGCGTGCGGGTGGAGTCCTCGAAGAACAGGTTGACGACCGTGCGCCCGCGCAGGGTCGGCAGCTTCTTGATCTCGCGCTCCTGCGTGGCCGCCATGCCGGCGGCGGTGTCCAGGAGCGCGACGGCGGCGGAGCGGTCGAGGTCGGCGGCGCTGAGCAGGTGCCTCACAGGTCGCCTCCCGTCGCGCGACCGCCCTCGATCCGGACGGAGTCAGCGCCGTCGATCTCGGCGAGGCGCACCCGGACGATCTCGCCGAGCGAGGTCGGCAGGTTCTTGCCCACGTAGTCCGCGCGGATCGGCAGCTCCCGGTGGCCGCGGTCGACGAGGACCGCCAGCTGCACCAGCCGTGGCCGGCCGAGGTCGGCGACGGCGTCCAGCGCCGCCCGGATGGTCCGGCCCGAGAAGAGCACGTCGTCCACGAGCACGACCACGCGGTCGTCGAGGTCCGCGAGGTCGGCCGGCAGCTGCGTGCGCCCGATCGAGCGCGTCGGGTGCCGGCGCAGGTCGTCGCGGTACATCGTGACGTCGAGCGAGCCCGCGAGGGCTGCGGCGTCGACGCCCGGTTCCACGGCCGCGATGCGAGCGGCGAGACGCTGCGCCAGCGGCAGGCCGCGCGTCGGGATGCCCAGGAGGACCAGACCGGCGGCGCCCTTGTTGCGCTCGAGGATCTCGTGGGCGATCCGGGTCAGGGCGCGGGTGATGTCGCCCGACGAGAGGACTTCCGTGCCGGCAGGGGTGCCTGCGCTCGGCTGTGCGTCACCGGTGGCATGTGCCACGGGGACCTCCTTCCCCGCCTCACAGGACGGTGTTAAAGGACGTCTGTCGGTCCGAAGACTACTGCCCGGGCGCACCGGCCCCGTCCTCCGGGTGCGTGCGCCCGTCGGGACGATCAGCATGTGGACATGACGCGACCCGTCGAGCCGGTCCCCGCAGCACACCAGCCCACCGCCGTCCGGCCGGCACACGCCGGCACGGCCCGCAGCGACAGAGCAAGCATCGACACCGCAGCGGTGGACACCGCCGTCGCCCTCGCCCGCCGGTGGGCCGACGCACGCGGGTCCGACCCCGGCAGCGCGCGCCTGGCCGCGCTCGTCGCCGACGCGGACGGCCTCGACCTGGCCGTGCGGTTCGTGGACCGGGTGATCAGGCCCGAGGACCGCGCGGTGGCCGCGCGCGAGCTCGCCGCGCTCCGCCGTCATCCCGGCACCCGCACCGCGGCCCTGGGGCCCGTCGACGGCGCTCTGCTCGCCCTGGGTGCGCTCGCCGCCCCGATCGTGCCGGACGTGGTCGTCCCCCTCGCCCGCGCACGCCTGCGCGCCCTCGTCGGGCACCTGGTCGCCGAGTCCGGACCTCGGCTCGGTGCCCACCTCGCCGCCATCCACGGTGCCGGGTTCCGGACCAACCTGAACCTGCTCGGTGAGGCCGTTCTCGGGGAGGCGGAGGCCCGGCGCCGCATGCGCCGCGTGCAGACCTTGGCCGCGCGGCCCGACGTCGACCACGTCTCGGTCAAGATCTCCTCGGTCGCCGGTCGCCTGAGCCCGTGGGCGCTGGACGCCGACGCCGAGCGGGTGCGCGTGCGGCTGCGCGTCCTGGCCGAGACCGCCACGCGCCACGGCACGGCGCTGACCGTGGACATGGAGGAGTACCAGCACCTCCACCTGACGCTGGAGGCCTTCGGCGGCCTGCTCGCGGACCCCGGGCTCCGCGACGCGCGCCTCGGCCTGGCCGTGCAGGCCTACGTCCCCGACGCCCTCGACGTCCTCGACGAGCTGACCGAACGGGCGCAGGCCCGGCTGCACGCGGGCGGCCGGCCCGTGAGCGTCCGGCTGGTCAAGGGCGCGAACCTGCCGATGGAACGCGTCGAGGCCGAGCTGCACGGCCGGCCACCCGCCCCGTTCGACACCAAGCCCGACACGGACGCCTCGTTCGTCCGGCTCCTGGACCGTGCCCTCGACCCCGCGCGCACCCCGGCAGTCCGCGTCGGTGTCGCGAGCCACAACCTCTTCCACGTCGCCCTCGCGCACGTGCTGGCCACCGACCGCGGCGTCGCCGACGCGATGCACGTCGAGATGCTCCTCGGGATGGCGCCGGCGCACGCGCGCGCGGTCCTGCGCGACGTCGGCCGGGTGCGCCTCTACACCCCCGTCGTCGCGGCCCAGGACTTCGACGTGGCGATCGCGTACCTGGTCCGGCGCCTGGAGGAGACCGCGGCCGAGCAGAACGTCGTGCGCGCCCTGCTCGGGACCGATCCCGCTGCGCTCGACGCCCACGAGGCCGCCTTCCGCGTCTCCGTGCGCGACGCGCCGACCGTGCCCCGTCGCCCGCGCCGCGCCGCGGCACCGGTGACGCGGGAGCTTCCGTCGGCGCACCCGCTCGACGGCCCCTTCCGGAACGCGCCGGACACCGACCCCGCGGACCCCGCGGCCGCGCGGTGG
>AXCX01000124.1 GCA_000767215.1 Actinotalea fermentans ATCC 43279 = JCM 9966 = DSM 3133 | reverse complement strand
GGCGGCGCCGGGGCCGGCAGGGGGTCGTCCACCCCGGCGAGGTGCAGCGCCACCAGCACCCGGCGCGGGCGTCCGGCCCGCAGCCGCACCTGGACGCAGTGCTGGTCGGCGGGCACGTGCGTGGTGACCTCCAGGTCGTCGGCGCCGCCGGCTTCCTCGGCGCCGCCGGGCCGCGCCGGGGCGTAGACCCACCGCGCCCCGTCGAGCGTCATCGAGAACGCGGAGGGCACGTCGAGCAGCCGCCACCCGCCGTCGTCCTCGACGAACAGCCGCAGCCCGTAGGCGCGGTGCAGCCCGAGGTAGCCGCGCACGGTGGTCAGCACGCGGCCCGTCGTGGCGTGCCCGCGGGTGAGGTACGACAGCGGCGAGCCCGCCATCCAGGCCGTCGTGGTCAGGCTCTCCGGGTCCGGCTCGGCGCGATCGCCGGTGCGCAGGATCGTGCCGTGCGGGCGCAGGACCGCGCGCTCCTTCGCCCGGGTGACCACGTGCTCGTCGCCGGCGAAGAACGACAGCAGCGCGCCGTCGTCGTCGCGCTCCACGAGCCGCCAGCGCCCGGGCCACCGGTCTGCCAGCTCGTCCTCCGCGAGGTCGCGGACCGCGAGCTCGCGCCCCCGGTCGTAGGCGGACCCGGCGAGCGGGCGGCCGTCGGCGCCCGCGCTCTGCGGAGGATCGATCGCGGTTTCCGCGACGGATCCTCCGCGGAACGCCGCCGCGCCCAGGGCGAGCGCCTCGCGGACCAGCGCGACGTCGTCGGGCGTGGTCGTCGACGGGTGGTCGGGGACCAGGAGGCCCGCGAACGTGACGGCGAGCTCCTCCCCCGGGGCCAGGCGGGCGGGCGCCACCTGGAGCGCGGCGAGCGTGTGCTCGTGCTGGAGCCGTCGGGACGGCAGGTCGGCCGCCGTCAGCAGCGGGCCGTCAGCCCGCCCGGCGAGGCCGTGCACCGCCAGCGCGTCCGTCGCCCACCCCACCACCTGCCGGTCCGCGGCGACGACGGCGAGCGGGTGCCGCCCGCCCTGCGGCTGGTTCTGCCGCACGGCGAGCGCGACGCCCGTCGGGCCCTCGAGCGGCGTGAGGTCCAGGTACTGGCTCACGTAGAGCTCGTTCGCGCGGACGGCGCCCGGCGTGGCGAGCGCGAGGTCGTGCGTGTGCACGACGTCGATCTCACGCGTGTCGATCTCACGCGTGCCGGGCCCCTCCGCGGTGACCCGCACCGCGAGCGCCCACGCGGGCCGCGCGTCGTGCAGCCGCAGGGTGACGCGCCAGCGCAGGCCGTCGGCGCCGCCCGTGGCGACCAGGCCGTCGTCGGTCGCCGTCACCGCCGCACCCGATCCGGCGCCGAGGGTCGGCCAGGCGCGGCCCGACGCGCGGTCACGCACCCAGACGCCGAACAGCCCGGGCTCGTAGGCCGACGCCGCGTGCTGGAGCAGCTCGAGCGCGCCGGCCCCGTCGTCGTGGGTCAGCGACGAGAGCCCGCCGCCGGGCGCGACGAGGACCGTGAGCCCCCCGGCTCCCGCTGCCCTCACTTGATCCCCGTGAGCGCGATGCCCTGCACGAAGTACCGCTGCAGGATCAGGAACACCACCAGCACCGGCACGACGACGACCACCGCGCCGGCGAGCAGCAGGCCGTAGTCGGTCTGGTTCTGCCCCGTGGAGTACAGGGCCAGCGCGACGGGCAGCGTGTACTTGTCCTCGGTCGTCGCGACGACCAGCGGCCACAGGAAGTTGTTCCACGACCCCAGGAACGTGAGGATCGCGAGCGTCGCGAGCGCCGGCTTGGCCAGCGGCACGACCACCTGGACGAAGATCCGCGCCTCGCTCGCGCCGTCCACCCGGGCGGCGTCGATGAGCTCGTCGGGGATGCCGAGGAAGAACTGCCGCATGAGGAAGACGCCGAACGGCGCGGCGAGGAACGGCAGGATCAGGCCGAGGTAGGTGTTGACCAGCCCCATGTTCGCGACCAGCACGAACAGCGGGACGAGCGTCACCATCCCCGGGATCATCAGCGTGCCGAGCACGAGCCGGAACAGGAGCGTCTTGCCGGCGAAGTCGGACTTCGCCAGGACGTAGCCGAGCATCGAGCAGAACACGACGTTCCCGAGCGTGACGGCCGTCGCGACGAGCGCGGAGTTGCCGAAGAACGTCGGGAAGTCCAGGCGGTCGAACAGCTCGCGGAAGTTGTCGAGCGTCGGCGCCTCCGGCCACCACGTGGGCGGCACCCGGCGGATCTCGCCCTCGCTCTTGAGCGAGGAGAACGCCATCCAGATGAACGGGCTGGTCACGACGACCAGGCCGAGGCCCAGGACGGCGTAGGCGAGCCAGTGCGCCTTCGGCTCGCCGAAGCCGCGCCCGCGCAGGCGCCGGGGGCCGGGGGCCGTGGAGGTGGCCGTGGAGGTGGAGGTGGTCGCGGCGCTCATCGTCCGATCTCCTTGTTCGCGACGACGGTCGCCGTCCGCCGCCGACGACGGCGCGGCTTCTCGTCGCGGTCACCCAGCAGCCGGAACTGCACCAGCGTGAGCAGCACGACGGCGAGGAAGAGCACGTAGCTCATCGCGGCGGCGTAGCCGTAGTTGCCGAAGCCGAACTGGTTGTACGTCTGGAAGGCCACGGAGAGCGTGCTGTTCAGGGGCCCGCCCTGCGTCATGACGAAGGGCTCCTCGAAGAACTGCACGTACCCGATGCCGGTGATGACGGCGCCGAAGAGCAGGGTCGGGCGCAGGGTCGGCACGGTGATGTACCGGAACCGCTGCCAGGTGCCCGCGCCGTCGAGCGCGGCGGCCTCGTGCAGGGACGTCGGCACGCTCTGCAGGCCGGCCAGGAAGATGATGATCAGCGTCCCGATGGACCGCCAGGTGGCCATCGCGATCATCGCCGGCATCGCCCAGGTGGTGCTCTGCAGCCAGTTCGGCCCCTCGATGCCGAACCAGCCGAGCACCTCGTTGAGCATCCCCTGGTCCGGGTGCAGCAGGAACCGCCAGACGACGGCGACCGCGACGATGCTCGTCACGACCGGCATGTAGTAGCCGACGCGGAAGAACGTCTTCGCCCGGGTGATGCCCGCGTTGAGGACCACCGCGATCGCCAGCGAGAGCGCCAGCGTCAGCGGCACGCCCACGAGCACGAAGTACGCGGTGTTCGCAGCCGCCTTGCGGAACAGCGGGTCGGCGAGCACGGCCTGGAAGTTCGCCAGCCCGGTGAACTCGACGGCCAGCGGGTTGCGCAGGTCGCGGCTGCGGATGTCGGTCACGGCCATGGCGAGCGACATCAGCACCGGACCGGCGGTGAACGTGAGGAAGAGCAGCACGAACGGCAGCGCGAACCCCCACGCTGCGCGCGTGCGCCGGCGGTAGAGCGGCGGCCGGCGGCGCAGCGCGTAGGGGTCCTGCGCGCCGGCGCGGCCCTGGTGGGACGCGGCACGGCCCGGTGCACCCTGCTCACCGGGCCGCGCCGCGGTCTGGGCGGACATCGTCGTGGTCCTGCTCGCTCGGTCGCGGCCGGCCCGTTACAGGCCGGTCCCGATCGACGACGCCTGCTGCTGGATGGCCGTGGCGACCTCCTGCGGGTCGGCACCGGACTTGCAGAGCCGCTCGAGCTCGGTGTCGATGACGCTCGCGACCTCCTCCCAGGTCGGGATGGAGGGCGGCGCCACGGCCGTCTGGAGCTGCTCGCCGAAGACGCCGAGGTACTCGTCGTCGGCGATCGCCGGGTCGTCCCACGCGGAGGCGACCGACGGCAGGTCGTTCACCTCGCCGTACCAGGCGACCTGGGTCTCGGGCTGGCTCAGCCACTCGACGAACGTCCAGGCGGCGTCGCGGACCTCGGAGTCGGTGAAGACGGCGAGATTGGCGCCGCCGATGAAGCTGGCCTCCTCGGCCCCGGCCGGCAGCGGGGCGAGCGCGACGTTCGCCATGCCCGCCTCGTCGAGGTCCCGCAGGATGCCGACGTGCCACGGCCCGGACACGAAGGAGCCGATCTTCCCGGCCATGAAGTCGGGCTCGAGGGAGCCCTGGGGCAGGTCGGTCGGGGCCAGGCCCTCGGTGAAGAACGACTGGTACTTCGCCAGCGCCTCGACGAACTCGGGGGTGTCGAACGTGAACTCGGTCGCGTCCTCGTTGACGATCTCCGCGCCCGCCTGCCAGGCGAACGGCATGAACGTCTGCCACGCGCCCGTCTGGCCGGGCTGGAGGTTGATGCCGTAGGTCGCGCCGGCGTCCATCGCGCCCTGGGCGGCGGCCGTGAGGCCGTCCCAGTCGGTCGGCGCCTCGGGCATGAGGTCGGTGCGGTAGTAGAGCACCCGGGTCTCGACGTACCAGGGCACGCCGTAGTTGGTGCCGCCGACGTTCGTCGTCTCCCACGCGCCCTCGAAGAAGCTCGAGGAGTCGATGAGGTCCGGCGTCGGGTCGAGGGCGCCGGTGGCGGCGAACTCGCCCATCCAGGTGGTGCCGATCATCGAGACGTCGGGGGTCTGGCCGCCGGCGATGGCGGTCGCGATCTTGTCGTGCGCGGCGTCCCAGGGCACGGCGGTGACGTTCACCGTGATGTCGGGGTGCTCGTCCATGAACGCCTGCGCGAAGTCGCCCAGCGCCTCGCCCTCGGTGCCCATGGCCCAGACCTCGATGGTCCCGCTCGCGGCCCCCTCGTCGACGGCCGTCGCCTCCGCGGGCTCGCCCGCGCCGCCGTCGCCGTCCCCGCGGCCGCAGCCGGCCAGCACGAGCGCTGTCGCCGTCGCCGCCACTCCGAGCCGCATCAGCCTCGTCGTGTGCCTTGTCATCGCGTGCCTCCTCGTCGAGAGCCCGTCCTGGCGGGCCGCGCAGATCTATGCGCTTAACAACCGCCTGCCGGGCACCCTAGGCACGAATATTCACGGCCGCAACCGGAAACGAGACCGCAGAAAGGAGGGAGAGCGGGTGCGTCAGCCCGCGCAGCCGCAGGACGCGCGGAACAGCGGCCGGACCGGGAGCGTCACGTCGACCGGCGGCGCGGCAGGGTCGTCGAGCGACGCGGTGAGGATGTCCACCGCCAGCCGCCCCATCGCCTCCATCGGCTGCCGGCACGTGGTCAGGCTCGGCGCGAACAGCCGGCCGGCGACCACGCCGTCGAACCCGGTCACCGCCACCTCGTCCGGCACGCGCACGCCGGCGTCCCGCAGCAGGCACAGCACGTCGAGGGCGTGCTGGTCGCTCGCGCAGACCAGCGCGTCGGGCAGGTCCGCCCGTGGACCGGCGAGCAGGCGGCGCAGCACGGGGAACGCCTCGGCGGCACTGAGGGGCGTCGGGTCCAGGACCTCGTCCGGCACCGGCACGCCGAGCTCCGCCAGGGCGGCGCGCATCCCGTCGAAGCGCTCGGCGTAGTCGGTCACCTCGGTGGCGCCGACGAACGCCACGCGCCTGCGGCCGTGCACGCGCACGAGGTGCTCGGTGAGCGCCCGGACACCGCCCGCGTTGTCGACCCGCACGTGGTGCAGGTCGCCCGCACCCCACGGCATCGCGAACGCGACGACGGGCAGCCGCTGCGCCAGCCGCTCGAGCAGCTCGGCCGACCGCGCGCCCGGGAAGACGGCCAGCCCGTCCACCCGGCTGGCGATGTCGACGATCCCGCGCCCCTCCTCGCGCGGACCCTTGCCGATGAGCAGCGCCCGGCCCCGGCGCGCGCACTCGAGCTCGAACCCGCGCTGCACCTCGTCGACGTAGAGCGGGAACACCCGGAAGTCCTCGTCGTCGGCGTCGTCGGCGAACGCCCGCGCCGCGGCGTCCGAGCCGGCGAAGTACGGGCCGGGGTCCTCGCGGACGGGTCGCCCGCCCGACGCGCCGTCGGACTCCAGCAGGAGGTCGAACGAGTAGATGCCGAGCGCGCCCGTGCGGTTCTCGGCGAGGCCCCGGGCGCTGGCCGACGGCACGTAGCCGAGCTGCCGCGCGGCGTCGAGCACCGCCTGCCGGGTCGACTCGCGGACGCGGCCCGGCTGGCGGAACGCGAACGACACCGTCGCGATGGAGACGCCGGCCAGCTCTGCCACGTCGTACACCGTCGGTCGCTTGGCCACGTCCGTCTCCCCTCGACGAGCGGGAGTCTATGCGCATCACAAGATCGCGGCCGCGCAGCGTTCCCGCAGGTCAGCCCTGACCGACGGCCAAGCGGCGCTCGAGACCGTCCAGCACCACCTCCAGGCCCCATGCGAACCGGTCGTCGAGGTTGAGCGTGACGATCTGGCGCCCGGCCCGGCCATCGGCGGCCCGCCGGTCACCACCTCGGCTGGCCCAACGCCTTCTCGATCAATGCCACGAAGCCCAGCGTCATTGCTGGTCAGCGCCCCTGCCGGCCTCCACATTCCGCCTCGAGTTCGCAGTAGGCACATCACCAGGCGTCTTCAGATCAAGCCGCATGAGTGCCATCAACAAGGCCCGACTCTGGTTGATCCTCCGATGCTGCTGGCGCCACGCCTCGGCGTCGCCCGGCTTCAAGCCGGTCGGAGCGAGGCCGTCGAGCAGGCTGCGGATCTCCTCGTACACCTCAAGGGACCCACTCACACCAGTCTCGGCGAGCAGCCTGACCAGCGCGTTCGCAGCATCGACGAAGCGGTTGATGGCCCCACCAGGGTCTACCTTGCCCTCGGCGGCGAGTGCCGCCTCCCCTGCCTCGCGCAGGAGGCCGTCGAGTGCGCGCAGGATCTGGCCGTACAGGGCCCGCCTCACCGCGATGTTCTCCCGCTCCGCGTCGTGGCTGCGTTGCAGACGTCCGGCGACGATCTGACCGACCGCGCCAAGGACTGCTCCCACAACCACGCCAACAAGGGGGCCCCAGTCCGCCCATGTGGAGGAGCCCCCCTGCTCGACGATGACCCTGATCGGGTCGGGAGTTCCGAAGACCGGAATCACGGCACGACCTCTCCCCCGGGTTGTCTGGCCGAGACACTAGGTTCGACTTGGAGGCGCGGATCTAGTTGGAGACCGGCGGAACGAACGCCTCGATGATGTGGCGGCGGGCGAAGTACGACCGACGTCCCTCACGCGCAGCGAGGCCCATCTTCACCAGGTCGTTGAGATCGCGTGCAGGTGTCCGCTCGCCGCACTTGGCATAGCGCCGAGCGAGCTCAGGGGTCAGCACGACGATGTCGCTGGGCGTAACCGAGCGGTCGCTGGGCAGTTCCAGAGCGAGAAGGCGCTGCCGGTCTCTGGCCTCCGTGCTGGGCTTTGAGCGGAACTCCTCGTACACGTAGCTCTCCCAGTGGATGTCGAGGCTCTCCCGCCGAACGAGCGCGATCTGGTCCCGGAGCTCGCCGGCGAGCCCGAGCACGGCGTACTGGATGAAGGCGCCAACATCCTCCCGGGCAGCGTCAAGCGCCAGGTAGTACGCGTTCCGCGTCTTGTTGTAGTGGTCGGAGAGCAGGTTGGTCGCCACGAGCGGCACCACGCCAGACTCAGACAGGATCTGGACTTCGACCAGACGGGCGGTCCGGCCGTTGCCGTTGCCGAAGGGGTGGATCCATGCGATGTACAGGTGAGCGAGGATCGCGGACAGCACGGCCACCACGAAACGGTCCTCGCTGCTGGTGCCGACCCCACTTCGCAGGCCCTCGAGCCACTGCACGAGGTCATCGACCAACCCCGGCACCTCAGGCCAGTGGGGCGCCTTGTAGGGTCCCGCCGTCACGTCGTGCTGGCGGTACTCGCCGGGGACAACCTCGGGTTTGTCCGGGATGCCCTCGAGGACCTTCCGATTGAGCACTCGCAAGCGCTCGGCAGTGATTGGCTGGTGACGGCCACTCTGAAGGCACTCATCCATCTCCCGGATGACCGACAGGACGTTCTGCACCTCGCGTTCGAGGTATGTACGTGACTCATGGACGTCAGCGGAACCGCTGTCGACGATCTTCTGCACTTCGTCGTCCGAGAGGGTGTTGCCCTCGATGGCAGTCGTGGCCTGGACGCCTCGAGCGAGGTAGACAGACATGAGGTGCTTCGCAGCCCCGGGCTTGAGGGGCGAGCCGGCAAGGTGCTGGCACTTGCTCATCGTCTCGCCGAGCAGCAGCCAGGTCCGAGGATCGATCCGCTTCGTCGTGAAGTCGAAGGAGATGAACGGGTGGGTGCCTGTGACGGTCGACATGTCCGGACAGTACGGCGCCTCGGACCGACTTCACAAGGGACTTCAGCTAAACACCACAACTATTCGTCCACTTCTTTGTCCCAGGACCCGTCCGCTCTGTTCGCCGCAAGGGCGCGGATGTTCGAGCGAGCGAAAACTCGGGGAGCGCACAGCAGCGCCGTCGGGCAGTCGTTCGTCGACGGCCTGCACCTCGCCCTGATCACCGCGGCGGTCGTGCTGGTCGCGGGCGCCCTGGTCGTCTGGCGGCGGATGCGGCCGGACGAGGGCCCGCGGGAGGCGGGCGCGGCGGCGGAGGCCACCCGCGCGCCGGCGCCCGTCAGCGCGTGATGTAGGCGCTCAGCTGGTCGCGCTCGGCCTGGACCTCGGAGATCCGGTGCTTCACGACGTCGCCGATGCTCACGAGGCCGACGAGGCGGCCCTCCTCGAGCACGGGCAGGTGCCGGATCCGCTGCTCCGTCATCACGGTCATCAGCTGCTCGACGTCGTCCGGCGGCGCGCACGTCTCCACGTCGACCGTCATGATGGCGGCCACGGGCCCGTCGAGGACCTCCTCGCCGTACAGGTGCAGCCGCCGCACGACGTCGCGCTCGCTGACGATGCCGGACACGCCGGCCCCGTCCTCGCTCACCACCACCGCCCCGATGCCGTGCTCGGCGAGCAGGGCGAGCAGCTCCCGCACGCTCCGGTCCGGCGCGATCGTGATCACCGTGGCGCCCTTGCGCCTGAGCACCTCCGACACCCGCATGGTCGTCCCCCGTCGCACGTGACCGCGACGACCCGCTTCGTCGCGGTGCGAAGGCACGACGGTACGACGCGCGGCGCGGCAGGACCAGACCACGTCCACCGCGCCGCACGAACGGACCGGGGCGGGCGGTCAGACGGTCTGGCCGCCGTGCGGGCCCTCGCCGATCTCCTCGACGAGCTTGGCGTTGAAGGCGGGCAGGTCGTCCGGGGTCCGGCTGGAGACCAGCCCGGAGTCGACGACGACCTCCTCGTCGACCCAGGTCGCGCCCGCGTTGCGCAGGTCGGTCCGCAGGCTCGGGTAGGAGGTGAGCGTGCGGCCGCGCACGACGTCGGCGTCCGTGAGGATCCAGCCGCCGTGGCAGATGACGCCCACCGGCTTGCCCTGCTCGAAGAACGCGCGCGCGAAGCGCACGGCGTCGGCGGACAGGCGCAGCTTGTCGCCGTTCACGACGCCGCCCGGCAGCACGAGCGCGTCGAAGCGGCCTACGTCCGCGCCGCCGACGGGCTCGTCGACCGCCTGCTCGTGGCCGTTCTTGCCGGTGATGGAGCCGGACTCCGGGGAGACCAGCACCGGCCGTGCGCCGTGCTCGGCGACCGCCTGCCAGGGACTGGTGAGCTCGGAGTCCTCGAAGCCGTTCGTGGCCAGGAACGCGACGGTCTTGCCGGTCAGGTGGGCCATGGGTGCTCCTTCGTCTCGT
>AXCX01000123.1 GCA_000767215.1 Actinotalea fermentans ATCC 43279 = JCM 9966 = DSM 3133 | reverse complement strand
TCGACGGGTCACGACCGGCACCTGGGAGCGGCCCCCGGCCCGGCGCCTCACGCCAGCCGCGTGGCCCACCACCGCAGCACGTGCTCGAACCGCAGCAGGCGGTGCGACGGGCGGCCCGAGCGGCTCAGCTCGTGCCCCTCGCCGGGGAAGAGCAGGAGCTCGACCGGGACGCCGCGGCGCTTGAGCTCGACGAACCACCGCTGCCCCTGCTCGACCGGGCAGCGCCAGTCCTGCTCGGAGTGGATGACCAGGGTGGGCGTGCGCACGTCGCCCACGTGCGCCATCGGCGACTGGGCCGCGACCGCCGCCGCGCCCTCCGGCGTCGCCGCGTCGCCCAGGTACTCCAGCCCGAAGAACCAGCCGATGTCGCTGGACCCCACGAAGCTCACGGGGTCGAGGAAGCCGCGCTCGACGATCGCGCCGGCGAACCGGTGGGTCTGCGTCGTCAGCCAGGCCGTGAGGTAGCCGCCGTACGAGCCGCCCATGACGCCGACGCGCGTCGCGTCCAGGGCCGGGGTCGTCGCGAGCGCGTGGTCCAGCAGCGCGAGCACGTCGTCGGTGTCGACGGTGCCGAACGCGCCCTGGATCGCCCGGCCGTGCGCGGCCCCGTAGCCACCCGAGCCGCGCGGGTTCCCGTGCACGACGGCGTAGCCCGCGTGCGCGAGCGTCTGGACCTCGTCGAACACCGCGTGCGTGTACTGCGCGAACGGGCCGCCGTGGATCATCAGGACCGTCGGGTAGGGGCCGTCGCCGTGCCGGGCGGGGTCGGGCAGCGTCACCCAGCCGTGCACCGGGTACCCGTCGGGCGCGGTGGCGGTCAGCTCGGCGGGAAGCCGCAGCCGCCCGGTGGCGCGGAGCGGCGCAGCGAGGTCGGTGAGCACGGTCGTGGCGCCGTCGGCGACGCGGACGGCGAGCACCTCCCC
>AXCX01000122.1 GCA_000767215.1 Actinotalea fermentans ATCC 43279 = JCM 9966 = DSM 3133 | reverse complement strand
CTACACCACCCCAGGGGACGTCACCTGATGAGGGTCCTCGCGTGCGGGAGCCGCATGCAGATTCTCCAGCTGCTCCAGGAGCGGCAGCGTCCGCTCCCGGTCGACGAGATCGCGACCGGCGTCGGGCTCCACGTGAACACCGCGCGGGAGCACCTCGACCGCCTCGTGGCGAGCGGCTTCGTCGAGCGCGAGGTCGAGCACCGCACGACCCGCGGGCGCCCGCGCATGCTCTACAAGTCGATCGACGCCGCCGCGGTGGCCGCCATCGACTCCAAGGCGCGCGCGCACCTCGTGTCCCTGCTCCTCGACGGCTACGGCCAGCCGATGGAGTCGCCCGTCGGTTCCGCGGAGATGGCGGGCATCGCCTGGGCCGCCGAGCTGGGCTGCCCCGGCTCCGAGCCCGCCGGCGACGACGAGCGCGACAGCCGCGAGCAGTTCGCGGCCCTGCGCCGGCACCTCGAGGAGCTCGGCTTCGAGCCGGAGACCATCGTCGAGGAGTCGGAGCTCGCGCTGCACCACTGCCCGTTCGCCGACATCCAGGGCGAGCGGCGCGGCGTCATCTGCGGCGCCCACCTCGGCCTCGCGCGCGGCATCCTCGAGCGCCACCAGGGTCCCCTGACGGTCGACGAGCTCGTCTCGCGCGGCCAGGGCGACCACTGCCTGCTCCGGCTCACGCGCGTGCCCACGCAGGCGACGCCGCACCTCGTCCCCGCCTGACGGGCTCGCCCACCCGGCGCCCCGCGCCGCCCGACGGCCCCCGCGGCCGCTCCGGCGGCCCGCCGACGGCTCCCGGTGTCGACAGTGCCGTCGGCGCCGGGGACCCTTGAGGTGTGCCTGACACCGTCCTCACGCTCGGCCACGGCGCCGCCGGCCAGGAGGCGTTGACGGCGTTGCTGCACGACGCCGGCGTCGGCCTGGTCGTCGACGTCCGGCGCTTCCCCGGGAGCCGCGCCCACCCGCACGTCGGGCAGGACGCCCTGGGCGCCTGGCTGCCGGCCGCGGGCATCGGCTACCGGTGGGAGCCCCGCCTGGGCGGGCGCAGGTCGCGTCCGGCGGACGCCGGGGAGGCCGCACGCGACGGCTGGTGGCAGGTGGCGGCCTTCCGTGCGTACGCCGCCCACACCCGCACGGACGAGTTCGCCGCAGGCCTCGACGACCTCGTCGCCGACGCGCGGACCCGCACGACGGCCATCATGTGCAGCGAGTCGCTCTGGTGGCGCTGCCACCGTCGGCTGATCTCCGACGCCCTCGTCCTGCTGCGGGGGACGGCGGTCGTGCACCTGGGCCACGACGGCCGTCGGACGCCGCACGAACCGTCCGCCGGCGCGCGCGTCGGGCCCGACGGCCTCACCTACCCGGCGACCGGCTGACGGCCCGTCAGGTGTGCGGGTCCGGCGGGGGCGTCTGCTGGTCCGCGACCCGCCGGCTCGCCCGCCCGAGCACCGTCGGCAGGACGAACCACGCCGCCACGAGCCCCGCGAGCAGCAGGAGCGAGGCGGTGAGCGCGGCCGCCCGGGTGGTCACCACGTCGAACACGAGCAGGACCACTCCCGAGACCGTCAGGGCCAGGAACACCAGGCCGACCCGCATGAAGCGGTCCGCCTCCGTGACGAGGGCGGACTTCGCGCGGCGACGGAACAGCATCCGGTGCAGGCTCACGGGCGCGACCATCAGCCCCGTGGTCACCGCCGCGAGGAGGACGAGCACGAGGTAGAAGCCGCGCTGCTCGTCGCTCAGGTCGGTGAACCGCTGCTGGAACGGAACCGTGAGCAGGAAGCCCGTGAGGATCTGGATGCCGGTCTGGGTGACCCGGAGCTCCTGCAGGATCTCGGCCCAGTTCCGGTCGAGGCGCTCGGTCGGCGTCTCGTGCCGGTCGTCGACGAGGGGCCTCTCGCTGCGGTCCATGGGCACATCGTGGAGCGTCCGGTGGCTGCGCGCCACCGGCCGACGCCGTCCGGAGGCTGCGCCGTCCGGTGGCCGCGCGCCACCGTCCGTCAGAGGTAGGCCGTCGGGTCGAACTCGGCCAGCGGGATGATCCGCACGCGGGGCAGGACGACGGTGAACGCCCGCGCGTCGGTCTCCAGGTCGAACAGGTGCAGGCCACCCTCGGTGAGGTGCTGCAGCGACGTCGAGGTGAACTCGCGGAAGCCGAGGACGCCGACGTTGCGGCCCGGCGCGAGCAGCCCGGCGACCTGGCTGGCGAAGTCGCTGTCGTGGCTGGCCAGGAGCACGTCACCGGGACGCTCCGCGAGCGCCTCCAGCGTGCGCTGGATGCCGATGTCCACGACCTTCTCGGTCGGCGCGCCGGCGAGGGGGATGGGGCGGAACCCGATCGCCAGGAGCGCCTGCACGAACGACATCGGCATCGTGCCGTTCGAGGCGTCCAGGAAGAACAGGCCGACGACGTCGTCGCCGCCGAACGCGGTGCGCGCGAACTCGAGCACCTTCTCCCAGCGGGGGCGCTGCTCCGGTGCGGGTCGCGCGCCGAGGATCGAGCCGCCGAGCGTGGCGTCGATGTTCTCGCCGTCGACGAGGAGGTAGGTGGTGCGCCGCGCGTCGGGCCCGTCCGTCATGGATCGAGGCTAGCGGGCGGCCCGGCGTGGCGGGGCCTCGGGGGGTGCGCCCCCGCTCACGTGGCGTGAGCGGGGGCGGGGCGGTGCCCGTCTCACCCGCACAGGGTGTGGCGGTGCACCACGGCCGGACCGGCCGGTCATCGCTCTCGCGATGACTGTGACGTGTGACCAAACCGTAACCCGGCCTTGACCAAACCGCACCCGCTGATCTGCGACCACGTGGTGCGGGGCGTGCGCGGGCCATGTGACGAGCCCGTGAACTCCTCCGGATGACCTGCGGATTCCCGGCCCGCGAGACGGGGCGCTCTCGACATCCGGACGAACCGGTCGTTCGGCATCTGATCTACCCGACCCGGCTCGGTCCGGATGGCGAGACGGCGACGGCGTCGTCGCACGTGGGAGGCCGATGGGTGAAATGTGGGTGAGTCTCGGGGGAGGCCGGAGGGGAGAGCGTTCCCACCTGACTCTTGACCGGGCCAGAGCAGCGGGCACATCCTGGCCCCCGTCACGCGAGCCCTGGTCGACGCGTGACCGCCCGGTCGGCGACGGAGCCGGCCCGAACCCAAGGGGGACCATGACAACGACGCGTCTGGCGCGCGCCGCGACCGCCGCGCTCGCCACCACCACCCTCGTGCTCGTCGCCGCGTCGTCGGCCACCGCCGCCGACGACGTGCTCGAGCCGGGGACGCCGCTGTACCTCGACATGTGGAGCTCACGCGTCGAGGCGGCGGCCGGGCTGTCCGGGCAGGACCGGACGAACGCCCTGCTCCTGGCGCAGTACCCCGCCGCGACCTGGCTCGAGACCGGCTCGCCCGCGCAGGTGGCCGCTCAGGCCGCCGACGTCGTGCAGCAGGCCGAGGCACTCGGCGAGGTGCCCGTGCTCGTCGCCTACAACATCCCGTTCCGGGACTGCGCGCAGTACTCCGCGGGCGGTGCGACGTCGGTCGCCGAGTACACGGCGTGGATCGACGGCGTGGCCGAGGGCATCGGCGACAGCCCCGCCGTCGTCATCGTCGAGCCCGACGGGCTGGGGATCATCCCCTGGTACACGCCGCTCGACCAGACGGCCCCCGAGTGGTGCCAGCCGGCCGAGGCCGACCCCGCCACGGCCGCCGACGAGCGCTTCGAGATGCTCAACTACGCGGTCGACGCGCTCGGCGCCCTGCCCGCGACCGCGGTGTACCTCGACGGCACGCACTCCGGCTGGCTCAACGTCGGCGACATCTCCGACCGGCTCGCCAAGGCCGGCGTCGCGGACGCCAACGGGTTCTTCCTCAACGTCTCCAACTACCACCACACCGAGAACCTCGTGCAGTACGGCACGTGGATCAGCAAGTGCCTCGCGCTGGGCACCTTCTCCACCTGCCCGAACCAGTACTGGAACGGCGGGCCGGGGGAGACGATGATCGGCCAGCTCCTCGGCCCGTGGACCGGCGTCGCGCTGAGCGGCGCGGGTGTGTGGAGCGACACCGCGACCGACCCCGCGCTCAACACCTCGGGCATCAACGCCCGGTACGCCGGCGTCGTCGGCCAGGCGCACTTCGTCGTCGACACCTCGCGCAACGGCCTGGGCCCCTGGACCCCGCCCGCCGGGACCTACCCGGACGCGCAGGACTGGTGCAACCCGCCGGACCGCGGCCTCGGCATGCGGCCGACCACCGACACCGGCAACCCGCTCGTCGACGCGTACCTGTGGGTCAAGATCCCCGGCGAGTCCGACGGCCAGTGCTCGCGGGGTCTCGGCCCGACCGGGACCGTCGACCCTGAGTGGGGCGTCGTCGACCCGGGCGCCGGGCAGTGGTTCACCCAGCAGGCCGCTCAGCTGCTCGAGCTGGCGAACCCGCCGGTCGCCGCGCCCGCGTGCGAGGTCGAGTACACGGTGCACGGCAGCTGGCCGAAGGGCTTCAACACCCAGGTCTGGCTGAAGAACACCGGCGCCACGCGGATCAACGGGTGGGACATCCGGTTCGCGTTCGAGGGTGAGCAGTCGCTGAGCAACTACTGGAGCTCGGACCTGACCCAGGTCGGCTCCGTCGTCCTCGGCGAGAACCTGTCGTGGAACGCGCAGCTCCGCCCCGGCCAGCGCACGACGTTCGGCTTCATCGGCCGGACGCCGGACGGCCCGGGGGCCGAGCCTCTCCTGTTCATCGTGAACGGGGCTGCCTGCACGGTCCGCTGACGCCGGCAGGGGGGAGTGGGGCCGGGCCGCGTGGCCCGGCCCCACTGCTGGCTGCGCCCGGAGTGGAGAGTTCCCGACGCGAGTGGAGCGAAATCGACCGACACGCCCGGCGTTTCCGTCCCGAACGCTCCACTCGGTGGGGGAGGGGGTGGGGTCAGCGGTGGTCGAGGCGGGCCAGGCCGCACGGCGCGGGGCCCTCGAGCCGCGTGCCGTCGGCGGCGAAGCGTGAGCCGTGCAGCGGGCAGTCCCACGACGTCTCGGCGTCGTTCCAGGTCAGCACGCCGCCCAGGTGCGGGCACACGGCGCTGACGGTGCGCACCTGGCCGTCCACGCGCGAGACCCCGACGGGACGCGCCCCCTCGCGCCCGACGACGCCCTTGCCCTCGGCGACGGCCGCCGGGTCCGGTCCGGCGCCGCGCAGTGCACCCAGCCAGCCCCGCGCCAGGTGCTCGGCGACGTGCGCGTTGAGCTTCGCCGTCGGCGGGGCCTGGACGGCGACGTCGCCGCGCCACGGGTCCCAGTCCGCGCCCCAGGGCACCGGCGTGCCGCGGATGGCGCCGGCGAGCGCGAGCGCGGCGGCCGTGCCCGTCGTCGTGCCCCACTTGGCGAAGCCGGTGGCCACCCACACGTCGTGCGCCCAGGGCTGGTGGCGCCCGACGAACGGCAGGCCGTCGGGCGTCCGGTAGTCCTGCGCGGCCCAGCGGTGGGTGACGTCGACGACGTCGAACGTCGCCCGCGTCCACGCCTCGAGGTCGGCGAAGCGCGCGGCGACGTCGTCGGCCCGGCCCACGGGGAAGCCGTTGCCGCCGACCACCAGCAGGTCGTCGACGGCGCTCGAGCGCCGCACCGACCGGGTCGGGGAGTCCACCGACAGGTACAGGCCTGCCGGCCGCTCGCCGCGCACGCGCACCGCGACGCACAGCGACCGCTGCGGCTCGAGGCGACCGAAGAAGCCGGACCGGTCGAAGACCGGCGTCCCCGTCGCGACCACCACGTGCTCCGCCTGGACGACGCCGTGCCCCAGCTCGGACCGCGTCCGCACCTCGCGCGGGCTGCCGGTCGCGCTCAGCCCCTCGGCGCGCGTCCCGACGTGCACGCGCACGCCCGCACGCAGGGCCTCGTCGAGCAGCGCGTGCAGGTAGGCCTGCGGCTGGAAGGCGAGCTGGCCGGGCAGGCGCAGCGCGCCGGTGACCGGGAAGGGCAGGTCGGGGGCGGCGTCGGACAGCTGCGGGCTCAGGCCGGCCACCGCCATCGCGGACGCCTCCGCGGTCAGCGCGGCGCGGCCCTGGGCGGTCGTGGCGTAGGAGACCCCGTCGCTCTCGTCGTAGGCGACGCCCGCGGCCTCGCACAGCTGGCGGATCCGTTGCTGCCCGACGATCGTCGCCTCCGCGTACCTGACCAGGGCCCCGGCGTCGTGCCGCTCGGCGAGCCCGGAGAACCGCGTGCCCTGGACGAGCGTCGCCTTCGCCGTCGAGCCGCCCGTCGTGCCGGCGCCCACCTCGCGCGCCTCGAGCACGACGACGTCGGCGCCCGCCCGGGCGAGCTCGACGGCCGTCGTCAGCCCCACGATGCCCGCGCCGAGCACGACGACGTCGGCCGTCACCGTGCCGACGAGGGGCCCCGCCGGCGCGACGGAGGCCGGCGCGGCGGTGTCCCGCCACAGGGGGTAGGAGGCGCGGGGGCGGGTCGCCGGGCGGGAGGTCGTCATGCCCCCACGATTCACCCGCCCCCGCGCCCCTGCATCCCCACGGCCCCCACGGCGCGGCCACCCCCACCCTCACCGCCGAGTGGAGCGTTTCTGACGGACACGCCGGGCGTGTCCGTCAGAAACGCTCCACTCGTGGTGCGAACGCTCCACACGCAACGGTGGGGGCCGCGTGCGGGCCGTGGGTGCGGGCGGGGCTTACGGGTACAGGCCGCGGGTGCGGTGCGCCGTCGCGACGCGCTGCACCGAGAGCAGGAGGGCGGCGTCGCGCAGCGTGACCTGCTCGCGGCGCGCCATCTCGGCGACCGCGGCGTACGCGGTGGCCATCCGCTCGGCGAGCTTCGCCTCGATCTCCGCCTCGGTCCACCAGTACGCCTGCTGCGCCTGCACCCACTCGAAGTAGGACACGACGACGCCGCCCGCGTTCGCGAGGATGTCCGGCACCACGACGACGCCGCGGTCCGCCAGGATCGCGTCCGCGCGGGGTGTCGTCGGGCCGTTGGCGCCCTCGACCACCCAGCGGGCCTTGACCTCGGGCGCGTTCTCGTGGGTGAGCACGCCCTCGACGGCGGCGGGCACCAGCACGTCGACGTCGAGCGTGAGCAGGGCGTCGCCCGGCAGCGGGTCGCCGCCGTCGAAGTCGACCACGGACCCGGTGCGCCGCACGTGGTCCAGCAGGCGGGGCAGGTCGAGCCCGCCGCTGCGATGCATGGCCCCGAACTCGTCGCTGACGGCCTCGACGCGCGCCCCGCCCTCGGCGAAGAACCGTGCGGCGTGCGAGCCGACCTTGCCGAACCCCTGCACCGCGACGCGCACGTCGGGCAGGTCGAGCCCTGACTCGGCGAGCGCGGCGCGGGCGCAGTGCACGACGCCGCGGGACGTCGCCGTCGCGCGGCCGAGCGAGCCGCCCACCTCGAGCGGCTTGCCGGTGACGACCGCCGGGATCGTGTAGCCCTGGTTCACCGAGTAGGTGTCCATGACCCAGGCCATGGTCTGCGCGTCGGTGCCGACGTCGGGCGCCATGATGTCCCGCTCGGGGCCGATCATCGGCATGATCTCGCTGGTGTAGCGCCGGGTCACGCGCTCGAGCTCGCCGGGGGAGTACAGGCGCGGCTCGATGGCCACGCCGCCCTTCGCACCGCCGTACGGCAGCTCGACGACGGCGCACTTCCAGGTCATCCACATGGCCAGCGCCCGGACCTCGTCGATGTCGACGCTCGGGTGGTAGCGCAGCCCGCCCTTGCCCGGCCCCCGCGTGATGTTGTGCTGCACGCGGAACCCGTGCAGCACCTGCGTGCTCCCGTCGTCGCGGCGCAGCGGGATCGCGACGTGCAGCTCGCGCCGGGGCGTGGCGAGCATCGTGTGCAGCCCCTCGTCGTAGCCCAGGCGTTCGACGGCGGCGGCGAGCTGGGCCTGCGCGGTCGCCAGCGGGCCGGCGTGGTTGGGCCGCGCCATCTCGGGCAGGGCGTCGGGGAGCGGGACGGGCTCGGGCGTCGGCTCGTGGCTCGGCTCGGGCATCGGTGGTGGCCTCCTGGCGCGTTCCGGCCGCGTCCTCGTCGACGCGGCGCTCGGCGTGCCCACTCTCCCGCGCCCCGTCGGGAACCGCCAACGTCGCATCGCCCGGCCGGCCCAGCGGGCCGTGTCCGCGTTGGGCGAAAAGGCATGACGTCGTGTGGGACCTCGGTCCTACAGTCGCCGACGTGGAGACGAACGCAGCGAAGGGGCCCGCCGTCGTCGCGCGGGGGCTGGTGAAGCGGTACGGGAAGGTCACGGCGCTCGCCGGGGTGGACCTCGATGTCCCCAAGGGCACCGTGCTCGGGCTCCTGGGGCCCAACGGGGCGGGCAAGACGACGACCGTCCGCATCCTCAGCACGCTGCTCAAGCCCGACGAGGGGACCGCGTCCGTCGCGGGCGTGGACGTCGCGCGGCACCCGCGCGAGGTGCGGCGCCGGATCGGTCTGTCCGGCCAGTACGCGGCCGTCGACGAGTACCTCACAGGGTACGAGAACCTCGTGATGATCGGGCGGCTGTATCACCTGGGCCGCGCGCGGGCGAAGGCCCGGGCCCGCGAGCTGCTCGCGCAGTTCCGGCTGGAGGACGCCGCGGACCGGCCCAGCCGCACCTACTCCGGCGGCATGCGGCGGCGCCTGGACCTCGCGGGCGCGCTGGTCGCCGACCCGCCGGTGCTCTTCCTCGACGAGCCGACGACGGGCCTCGACCCGCGCGGGCGCACCGAGATGTGGGAGGTCATCCAGGGCCTGGTCGCGGGCGGGACGACGCTGCTGCTCACCACCCAGTACCTGGAGGAGGCCGACCGGCTCGCGAACACGATCGTCGTCATCGACCACGGCCGCGTGATCGCGCAGGGCACGGCGGACGAGCTCAAGGCCCAGGTGGGCGGCGACCGCCTCGAGGTCACGGTGCGCGACGCCGCCCGCGTGGGCGAGGCCGCGTCGCTCCTCGCCCCGATCGGGGTGGGCGAGCCCACGGTCGACGAGCACCGACGCGCGGTCCTGCTGCCCGTCAGCGGCGGCTCGGCGGTCCTGACCGACGCCCTGCGTCGCCTCGACGCCGCGGGCGTGGTGATCGACGACGTCGGCCTGCGCCGGCCCACCCTCGACGACGTCTTCCTCGCCCTGACCGGGCGGCCCGCCGAGGAGCACGAGGACGCGTCCGACGACGGCGCCGCGTCCGGTCCCGCCGCCCGCACGCCCCAGAAGGAGACGGTCCGATGAGGGTCCCCACGGTCATCGCCGACGCGGACGTCGTCGCGCGACGCAACCTCATCAAGATCAAGCGGGTCCCGGACCTGCTGGTCTTCACCACGCTGCAGCCCATCATGTTCGTGCTGCTCTTCGCGTACGTGTTCGGCGGCGCCATCGGCGGGTCGCTGGCCGGGCAGAACTCCCTGGCCTACCGCGAGTTCCTCATGGCCGGGATCTTCGCCCAGACGGTCGTCTTCGGCGCCACGATCACCGGCTACGCGCTCGCCGAGGACGTCCGCAAGGGCATCATCGACCGCTTCCGCTCGCTGCCGATGGCGCCGTCCGCCGTCCTGACCGGGCGCACCTTCAGCGACGTCATGAACAACGTGCTCGTCCTGATCGTCATGTCGCTGACCGGCCTGCTCGTCGGGTGGCGCATCCGGAGCTCGATCGGGGAGGCCGTCCTCGGCTACCTGGTGCTGCTGATCTTCGCCTACGCGATCTCGTGGATCATGGCGTGGGTCGGGATGCTCGTGCCGAGCCCCGAGGTGGTCAACAACGCGGCGTTCATCATCATCTTCCCGCTGACGTTCATCGCCAACACGTTCGTGCCCCTGGAGACGCTGCCGGGCCCCCTGCAGACGTTCGCCGACTGGAACCCCGTGTCCTCGGTCACGCAGGCCGCGCGCGAGCTGTTCGGCAACGTGCCGCCGGGCACGCCCGAGCCGACGAGCTGGGCGCTGCAGAACCCGGCGCTGTACACGTTCATCTGGGCGGGCGTGATCCTGCTGATCTTCGTCCCGCTCGCGAACGCGCAGTACCGGCGGGCCGCCAGCCGCTGATCGGCTCAGCCCCGGTACTCGAAGTGCCAGTACTCGGGGTTGCCGGGCTCGCTCGCGGCCGGGTTGTGCCAGCCGTAGGCCGGCCCGTTCGCGACGAGCCACGCGTAGCGCTCGGAACCGAAGTCGTACGCGGCCCACTCCCACGTGTCGACGGCGGTGCCCAGGCCGTGGTTGGACGTCCCGGGACGGGCCGCGAGACCGCCGTACAGCTCGCGCGCCCGGACCTGGTCCTCGTAGGAGCGGTACGACAGGTCGATGGCGATGTTCTCGCCGAACTGCGCCCGGAAGGCGTCGTTGAGGCGGACCATCGCCTGCGCGGCGTCGGTCCGTAGCCACTGCTGGTTGCCGAGCGAGTCGGTGCACCAGCCGAGCGCCGTCATGGCCGACCGCGGCATGCGACCGTTGCTGCCGTCGCCGTCCTCGGCCGGCACGGACGTGTGCAGCGCGGCCCCGCCCGTGGACGGCTCGCTGATGCCCGACCCGCCGCAGTCCGCGCCGGCGCCCGAGCGACTCTCCCGCGCGCGGGCCGCTGCGGCGGCG
>AXCX01000121.1 GCA_000767215.1 Actinotalea fermentans ATCC 43279 = JCM 9966 = DSM 3133 | reverse complement strand
CCGGCGGCGCCCCGGTCCGCGCCGGCCGCGCCGCGCCGGCGCCCTGGGCCTCGACGTCGCCGCGTGGGTGACGATGATCGGCGCGACCGTCGTCATCGGCGCACCGCTGCTGTGGATGGTCCTGGCGAGCCTGAAGGACCACTCCGAGCTGTACCTGCTCCCGCTGCAGTGGCTGCCCGCCAGCCCCGACCTCGGCAGCTACGCGGAGGCCGCCGGCACCATCCCGCTCGGGCGCCTGCTGGCCAACAGCGTCGGCCTGACCCTGGCGGGTGCGGGGTTGAAGGTGCTGCTCGGCCTGGCCTGCGCGTACGCGCTCGTGTTCATCGAGGTGCGGTTCCGGCGCGCGGCGTTCGTGGTGGTGGTCGCGGCGCTGATGATCCCGTCGCAGATCACGATCATCCCCAACTACGTGCTGGTCGCCGACCTGGGCTGGCTGAACACCTACCAGGGGATCCTCGTGCCGGGCCTGGCCAGCGCGTTCGGCACGTTCCTGTTCCGCCAGCACTTCCGCACCCTGCCGGCGTCGATCCTCGAGGCCGCCGCGCTCGACGGCGCCGGCCACTGGCGGCGGCTGTGGCGGTTCGTCGTGCCGCTGTCCGGGCCGACCATCTCCGCCGTCGCGCTCGTCGCCGTGGTGACCGAGTGGAACGACTACCTGTGGCCGTTCCTGGTGACCGAGGACCCGGACAAGATGACGCTCCCGGTCGGCCTGACGCTGCTGCAGAACATCGACGGGATGAACAACTGGGGCGTGCTGCTCGCCGCGACGGTCGTCGTGACCCTGCCGATCCTGCTGGTCTTCCTCGTCCTCCAGCGCCGGCTCGTCGCCGGCCTCACCGCGGGCGCCGTCACCGGCTGACCCGGCCAGACCCCCTGCCCGACGGCGCCGCCCGGCGTCGTCCGACCCTGCCTGCCCGGTCACCAACCAAGGAGAAGAGAGACACGTGACCCACCACCGCACCACCCGCCGCGCCCTCGCCGGGCCGGCCGCGCTCGTCGCGCTCGGCACCCTGGCGCTCGCCGCGTGCAGCGGGCCGAGCGTCGCCCCCGAGACGGACACCGTCGGCGCGACCACCGGCACCGACGCGGCCGACGGCGGCGTCGACTGGTCGCAGGTCGAGCCCGCCTCGGAGATCACCTGGTGGAGCAACCACCCGGGCGCCTCCAAGGAGGTCGAGGAGGAGCTGATCCGCCGCTTCGAGGAGGCGAACCCGGGGATCTCGGTCAACCTCGTCACCGCGGGTGCCAACTACGACGAGATCGCCCAGCGCTTCCAGGCCGCCTCGCAGTCCGGCGACCTGCCCGACCTCGTCATCTCGAGCGACGTCTGGTGGTTCCGTTACCACCTGAACGACCAGATCATGCCCGTGGACGACGTGTTCGAGCACCTGGGCGTCGACACCGAGGACTACGTCCCCGCGCTCTACGGCGACTACGAGTACGACGGCCAGCACTGGGCCGCCCCCTACGCCCGGTCGACGCCGCTCTTCTACTACAACAAGGACATGTGGGCGGCCGCCGGCCTGCCCGACCGCGGCCCGGAGACGTGGGCCGAGTTCGCGCAGTGGACGGACGCGCTGCGCACGCAGCTGCCCGCCGACGGCGCCCCGTTCGGCCTGAGCCTCGGCACGTCGTGGTCGGCCTGGTGGTTCGAGAACATGATCTGGGGCCAGGGCGGTCAGTACTCCGACGGCTTCGACATGACGCTCGGCACGGACGAGGCGCTCGCCGCGGGCGAGTTCGTCTCCGACCTGTTCCACACCTCGGGCCTCGCGACGGTGTCCACGGACAGCGCGGCGGACTTCGCGGCCGGCGTCATCGGCTCGACGATCGGCTCGACGGGCTCGCTCAAGGGCATCCTCGACGCCGCGACGTTCGAGGTCGGCACCGCGTACCTGCCCGACGGCCCGGCGGGTGGCGGCGTGCCGACCGGCGGCACCGGCCTGGCGATCCCGTCGTCGCGCAGCCCCGAGCAGCAGCTCGCGGCGGCGATGTTCCTCGCCTTCATCACCGACACCGAGAACACGGCGTACTTCTCGCAGAACACCGGCTACATGCCGGTGCGCACCTCGGCCGTCGAGTCGGACGCGATGAAGGCCGTGTACGCCGCGACGCCGCAGTTCCGCACCGCCGTCGACCAGCTCGGCGAGAAGGCGCGCTCGCAGGACTACGTGCGCGTGTTCGTGCCGGGCGCCGACCAGATCCTCACGACCGCGATCGAGCAGATCGCGCTCGAGGACATGGACCCGGCGACCGCGTTCGAGCAGGCGACGTCCGCCATCGAGGTCGCCTACCGCGAGAACGTGGAGCCCTACCTGTGAAGGTGATCGCCCATCGCGGGAACTCCTGGGTCGCCCCGGAGAACACCCTCGCGGCGTTCGAGGCGGCGTGGCGGGCGGGCGCGGACAGCATCGAGCTGGATGTGCACCTGACCGCCGACCGTGAGGTCGTCGTGATCCACGACGACACCGTGGACGCCACCACCGACGGGTCCGGCGCCGTCGGCGAGCTCGCGCTCGCCGACGTCCGGGCCCTGGACGCCGGCGCGTGGTTCGGGACCGGGTTCGCCGGTCAGCGGGTGCCCACCTTCGCGGAGGTGCTCGCCTTCCTCGGCGAGCGGGCCGGCATCGAGCTGCTGCTCGAGCTGAAGGGCTCCTGGTCCGCCGACGACGTCCGCCTGGTCACCGAGCCGCTCGCCGCCGCGGGCCTGACGGACCGCGTCATCGGGCAGAGCTTCTGGCCCGGGACGGTGGCGGCGCTGGGGGAGGTGGCGCCCGAGCTCCGGCGAGGGCTCCTGGTCCTGGAGACGGCTGCGGCGCTCGCGGACGTCCCCGCGGACCTGCGTGCCCTGCTGCCGGAGGCGCCGACCACGGCCGCGCTCGTGGACCTGTGCCGCGAGCTCGGCGTCGTGACGTGCAACCCGTACGGGCCGCTCCTGGCCCGGCAGCCGGACCTGGTCCCGGCGCTGCACGCCGCGGGCCTGCAGGTCATGGTGTGGACGCTCGACGAGGAGGCGGACTGGGCGGCAGCCCGGGAGGCGACCGTCGACGCGGTCATCACCAACCGCCCGGACCGCCTGGCGGGCTGGCTGGCCACGACCGCCGCGGCGCCCCGCGAGTCGGCCGCGGCCTGACGCTGACGCTGTGCGGAAGGTTCCCGCGGAATGCGCGGCGAACCTTCCGCACAGCGGGCGTTGCGGCCGGGCTCCGGTGGCCGACGCGCGGGGGCGCACGTAGCGTCGAAGGCCCCTGCGTGGAATGGAGGCGAGCATGGCGAGGCTCATCCGAGGCATGGTGAAGTCGGCGGTCGTGGCGAAGGCGTTCCAGATCGTCAAGCGTCAGCTGGAGAAGCCCGAGAACCAGCGCCGCATCAAGGATCTCGTCAACCGTGCGACGACGCGCGGCGCCCAGCTCGCCAAGCCCGGCCGGGCTGCTGCCTGACCAGGGCGTTCCGCGGAGGAGCCGTCGCGGAAAGTGCGAGGAATCCTCCGCAGAGCCGTGTCAGGCGCGACCGTCGCGGCCCGACGCGCGGACGGCGCGCCAGGCGCCCGTCGACCAGAGCGCCCAGACCACCAGGACCGGCTGAAAGAGCAGGCGCACAGCGCGGGCGGTGTCGGAGGTCAGGCCGAACGCGTCCGTCCCGGTGACGTACTGGGAGATGTTCCCGGGGAAGATCGCGACGAAGAACGCCGCGGCCACCCACCCCACCAGCGGCCGGTGCCGGCGCGGCGTGAGCAGCAGGGCGAGCCCGAGCAGCACCTCGACGACGCCGGAGCCGATGACCACGAGGTCCTTGTCCACCGGGACCCAGTCCGGGACCTGCGCCTGGAACTCCGCGCGCGCGAAGGTCAGGTGGCCGGCGCCCGCGCCGGCGAGGAACGTGCCCAGGGCGAGGCGGCCGAGGGTGCGTGCGGTCATCGGGACTCCTTCGACCATGGTGTGCTCCTGGGGAACGACCGTGGGCGCCGCCGCGATTCCCGCAAATGCATGGCCCCGGGGCGGCAGGGGTGATCATGCTGGGGACTCGTGACCATCACCCTGCGCCCTGAGCGGCCGTCCGACCACCGCGCCGTCGAGCTCCTCACCCGGGAGGCCTTCTGGGGCACGGAGATGCCCCGGTGCATGGAGCACCTGCTGGTGCGACGGCTGCGCGGGGCGGCGTCGTTCATCCCCGAGCTGGACTACGTCGCGGAGGTGGACGGCGAGGTCGTCGGGAACGTCATGTGGTCGCGCGCGAGCGTGGTCGAGCAGACGCCCGACGGCGAGGTCACCCGCGACGTGCTGACGTTCGGGCCGCTCAGCGTGCTGCCCGCCTGCCAGGCGTCCGGCGTCGGCTCGGCGCTCATGCGGCACACGCTCGCCGAGGCGGCCCGGCTCGGGCACCGCGCCGTCGTCGTCTACGGGCACCCGGACTACTACCCGCGCTTCGGCTTCGTGCGTGCCGCCGACGTGGGCATCACCGCGCCGGGGGGCGCGACGTTCGACGGGCTGATGGCGCTCGCGCTCGTCCCCGGCGGGCTCGACGGCGTCCGCGGCGAGGTCCACGAGGATCCGGTGTTCAGTGTGGACGCCGCCGACGCAGAGGCGTTCGACCTCGCCGAGTTCCCGCCCAAGGAGCCCGCGACCCTCACCCCGCTCGACGTCTTCGAGGGGCACCTGCCGCCCTCCGCCGTCGACGGTCTGCGCGCGGCCGGCATCCCGAACATGCAGATGGCGCGGCGCATGAGTGCCGCGGAGGCCGCACGGATCCCCGGGGTCGGGGCGGAAGGGGCGGCGGCGCTCGCGACGTTCTTCCGGGCCCGGGGGATCCGCTGGGGCACCGCCTGACTGAGGCGTCCGACGTCGCCGGGCCGCCCGGGCGAGGCAGCGCGCCCCCGTCCCGCCACCCCCACGTGGAGCACGGCGGCGCCACCGTGCTCCACGTGGGGCGATCGGCCGCCACCGTGCTCCACTTGACGGGGGGCCGGGTGGGAGTGGGTTACGCGTGGATGGTCGTGCCGCTCTCGCCGCGCATCGCGAGCGGCGCCTTCTCCAGGGAGCAGATGACGGCCCGACGCCCGGGCCCGCTCGCCGCGAAGGCCATCGCCGCCTGGACCTTCGGCAGCATCGAGCCGGCGCCCAGCTGCCCCTCGTCGACGAGCCGCTGCGCCTCGGCCAGGTCGAGGTGCTCGAGGTCCCGCTGGGCGGGGGTGCCGAAGTCGACGGCCACCCGGTCCACCGCGGTGAGGATGAACAGGTAGTCCGCCCCCACCGCCTCGGCCAGCGCCGCGGACGCGAAGTCCTTGTCGATGACCGCCGCGACCCCGCGGTGGTCGCCGCCCTCGGTGCGCACCACCGGGATCCCGCCGCCGCCGCACGCGACCACGATGAACTCGTGGTCCAGCAGGTTGAGGATCGAGTCCTTCTCGACGATCCGCACCGGTCGCGGTGAGGCGACGACCTGCCGCCACCCGCGACCGGAGTCCTCGACCATCCGCAGCTCGGGGTCCGCGGCCATCATCGACCGAGCGGTGGCCTCGTCGTAGAAGCCGCCGATCGGCTTGGTCGGGTGCGCGAACGCCGGGTCGTCCGGGTCGACCTCCACCTGCGTGACCACGGACGCGACGTGCCACGGCATGCCCACCCGGCGCAGCTCGCGGGCGATGCCCTGCTGCAGGTGGTAGCCGATGTAGCCCTGGCTCATGGCCGTGCACTCGGGCAGGTCCATGGGCCGGACCCGGTCGGTGTGCTCGGCGGCGGTGGCGAAGGCGAGGCTGATGGCCCCGACCTGCGGACCGTTCCCGTGGGACACGATGATCTCGTGCCCCTGGGCGATGAGGCCGACGAGCGCGGGCGCGGCCGCGTCGATGCGCGCCCGCTGCTCGGCGGCGGTGTCCCCGAGGGCGTTGCCCCCGAGGGCGATGACGATGCGCGACATCGCTCAGAGGATCCCGGCGAGCAGCGCGTCGAGCTCGGCCTTCGCCGCCGCGACCTTGTGCGGGTTCGCCGGCTCGGGCCGCAGGAAGTAGACGAGCAGCGCGCGCTGGGCGGTCAGGCGGTTGCCGGCCTCCTCGAACGCCAGCGAGGAGTCGGAGTCGAGCACCTCGTCGGTGACCTCCTCGCCGCGCGTCGCGGGCAGGCAGTGCAGGAACTGCGCGCCCGGGCCGGCGGCGGCCATCAGCTCGGCGTTCACCTGGTAGGTGGGCATGAAGACGGCGAGCCGCTCGGCCTCGCCCAGCTCGGCCTCGTAGTCGCCGTACCAGACGTCGGTGTAGACGAAGTCGGCGCCCTCGATCGCGGAGCGGTCGTCGGTGACGGTGATGCTGCCGCCGGAGACGGCGCAGTTCGCCCGGCCGATCTCCTGCATCTCGGGCTTGAGCTGGAAGCCGGCGGGGCCGTACTGGACGAAGTCCATGCCCATCTTGGTGGTGATCATCATGAGCGAGGCGCACACCTGCGTGGCGTCGCCGACGAAGACGACCTTGCAGTCCTCCAGGCGCTTCCCGGCGGGCAGGTTCTCGACCATCGTGATGAGGTCGCCGATCTCCTGCGTCGGGTGGTTGTAGTCCGACATGCCGTTGATGACGGGGATCGTGGCGTGCTCGGCGAAGCCGGCCACCGTGTGGTGCCGGGCGACGCGGGCCATGACGATGTCGACGAGCTTCGAGAGCACCCGGGCGGTGTCCTCCATCGTCTCGTGGCCGCCGAGCTGGATCTGGCCCGGGGCGAGGTACTGCGCGTGCCCGCCGAGCTGCGTCATCGCCGTCTCGAAGGAGACGCGGGTACGAGTGGAGGACTGCTCGAAGATCATGCCGAGCGTCCGGCCGGCGAGCAGCGGCGGGACGTAGCCGACCTGCACGCACTTCTTGAGCGTGATGCCGAGGTGGACGATGTCGAGCAGCTCGGCCTTGGTGAAGTCCTGGGTGTCGATGAAGTGGCGGACGGCCATGGTGGGCTCCTGGGTGTCGGGGCTGCGCGCAGCCGGATGGGCAGTGCAGTCGATGGGCATGACGCAGTCGCCGGACCGCGGATCGCGGTGCGACTGCTTCGTGGATGGGGGTGTGCTGGTGTGGGAGGGACCCCCGCCCGCCGCTCAGGGGGTGACTGGCGGGCGGGGGCCCCGGCTCAGGGCCGGCTCAGCCGGGCGCTGACGCGGTTCAGCGGCCGGAGGGCTGCTGCTGGGTGATGCAGTGGATGTTGCCGCCGCCCAGGAGGATCTCCCGGCCGGGCAGCGTGACGATGCGGCGCGGCGCGAACAGCTCGGTGTAGGCGGCGACCGCGGCGTCGTCGTGCGCGTCGTCGAACACCGGCAGCACCACGACGTCGTTGCCGATGTAGGAGTTCACGTACGAGCCGGCGAGCCGGTCGCCCTCCTCGCGGGGCAGGGTCCCCTCGATGCTGTCGACGCCGGCCGCCTCCTCGGCGGTGATGAAGATCGGCCCGGGCTGGTGGATCTTCACGACCTCGAACGCGCGGCCCTTGGCGTCGCGCGTCGCCTCGAGCACCTTCAGGGCGGCGAGCGACCGCTCGTACTGCGGGTCGGCCGCGTCGTCGGTCCAGGTGAGCATGACGACGCCGGGGCGCACGAACCGGCAGAAGTTGTCGACGTGCCCGTTGGTCTCGTCGAGGTACACGCCGTACGGCAGCCAGACGACGACCTCGGCCCCGAGGTAGTCGCGCAGGTGCTGGGTGATCTCGTCCTTGCTGAGGTCCGGGTTGCGGCCCTCCGAGAGCAGGCACTCCTCGGTGACGAGCACCGTGCCCTCGCCGTCGACGTCGATCGAGCCGCCCTCGAGGACGAGCGGCGCCTTGTAGCGCGCCACGCCCTCGATCTCGCACACCTTCCGCGCGACGGCGTCGTCGGCCGCCCACGGGAAGTAGAGGCCGTCGACCAGGCCGCCCCAGGCGTTGAAGTCCCAGTCCACGCCGCGCACGTCGCCGGCGTCGTTCACGACGAACGTGGGGCCGATGTCGCGCATCCACGAGTCGTCGTTGGACATCTCGACCACGCGGACGTGGTCGGGGAGCTGGGACCGGGCGTTGTCGAACTGCCGCGCCGAGACGGCGACCGTGACCTGCTCGGTCTCGGCGATCGCCGTCGCGACGTCGGTGAACGCGGCCTGCGCCGGCTTGGCGCCGAGCCGCCAGTTGTCGGGGCGCTCGGGCCAGACCAGCCAGCAGCCGGTGTGGTGCGCCCACTCGGCCGGCATGCGGTAGCCGTCGGCCGCGGGGGTCGAGTCGATCGTGTGGACCATGGTGAGACCACCTTTCGTGTGGGGTACGCGTCGGGCCGCAGGTGCCGGGTCCGCGCGTCGGGCAGGGGCGTGGTGCCGTCAGTCGGCGAACTGCTGGGCGGTCTCCGGGTCCTCGCCGCGCTCGAGGGCGCGCTCGCGCGTCCACTGCGGGGCTTTGAAGCAGAACCACTCCTGGATGACCACGGCGATCGCGAGGCCGATCAGGATCGAGCCCGTGACCGACCACGAGAAGTCGTAGGGGTTGACCACGAAGAAGACCGCGGCGGCCGCGAGCAGGATGGTCGGGACCCAGGTGATGACAACGGTCCAGGCCTTGCCGCCGGGCACGCGGTAGGGGCGTGCGCGGTCGGGGTCGATGCCGCGGAGCTTGCGGAACGCCAGCATCATCACGATGTACGGCAGCAGGAAGATCACCGACGAGAACGCGAACAGGTTCCAGAAGACGTCGTCGATCGCACCGTCGGTCAGGGAGAACAGGGCCGCGTAGCCGACGGTGAAGACGGTGCCGACGACCGAGGTGAGCATCGCGGCGCCGGTCGGGGTGCCACGGCGGGGGTGCCGGCGGGCGAACACCTTGGGCAGGTCGCCCTGCTGCGCGGACTCCGCGGCGGCCAGGTTGGCGCCGATCGTCCACGGGACCAGGCAGGCGAAGAAGCAGAACAGCGCGCCGACGCCGAGGACCGTGACCAGGACGTTCGCGGCCGTGGAGTCGCCGAAGCCGAGCTGGAGGGCGTCGATGAGGCCGGTCGTCTCGGAGATCTCGTCGGCCGGGAAGATGAGCTGCATGCCGACGGTGGCGATGAGGTAGAAGCCACCGATGAGCGCGCCCGCGATGAGGATGGTGCGCGGGACGTCGCGCTTCGGGTTCTCCATCTGCGTGGAGGCCGAGGACATGAGCTCGAAGCCGAGGAAGTTGTAGATGATGATCGGCAGCGCGGCGGCCAGGGCCGGCATGGTGTCGGTCGGGATGAGCTCGCCGATGCTCCAGTCGGTCGCGGAGCCGTTGCCCGCGGCGTACATGCCGCCCGCGACGGCGAGGGCCGCGATGACGGCGAGCGTGATGCCGGCGCCGAGGTTCGACACCCACGTGCCGGTCTCGAGGCTGCGCACGTTGACCCAGTAGTTCACCCAGATGAGCACCACGGTGATGGCGATCTGCACCCAGAAGTTGAGCTCGCCGTCGAAGAACATCGACGAGATCGCGCCCGAGAACATCAGGTACACGCTCGGCACCCAGAGGCCGACGTTGATCCAGTACCACCACGACACGCGCGTGCCCCAGCGGTTGCCGAACGCACGGACCACCCAGGCGTAGATGCCGCCGGCGTCCGGGTAGGCGGAGCCGAGCTCGGCGGTGACCAGGCCGTAGGGCACGAAGAACGCGACGATGATCAGCAGGGTCCAGAAGATCGCCGTCGGCCCGACGGATGCGGTGACCGTGAGCTGGGACAGCAGCAGCATGGCCGCCACGGAGAACAGCACCATGTCGAACATGCGGAAGGCGGGGCGGGCGGTCGTGCCGCCGGGGGCGGGTTCGACCGCAGGGGTATCGGTCTGAGCGGCCATCGGTGCTCCTTTGCGTGAGCCGCTGGTGGGGGATCGTGCGCGAAGCGTTGCGCCCGTCGGGATGCCGCCCGCATCTCGTTTGTACGAACGTACAACTTCGTATGTACAAACGTACAAGTGGGCCTCAGGTGTCCAAGGGACCTACGTCCCCGGCGCCCTCGCGGGGCGGGTGACCTCCGTCACCCCGGCGCCGGCGCCCCTCAGGCCGGCGCGGCCCCCGGCGGGCACAGCCGCTCGACGACGACGCGCAGCCGCGACGTGAGGTCCCGCACCTCGAGCTCGCCGTTCGACACCGCCTCGAGCATGAGCCCGTCCACCAGGCACGCCACGATCTGCACCACCTGGTCCCGCGGCAGGGCGCCGTCGCTCGGCGGCAGCACCCGGTCCACCAGCGAGCCGATCATCTCCGACCACGCGCGGGTCACCGGGCGCAGCGCGTCGTTGCGCGTCGCCTCCATGAACATCTCGAAGAGCGCCAGGTCGTACAGCGGGTCTGCGGTCGTCTTGTCGAAGAACATCTCCGTGAGCAGCGCGACCGACCGGTCGAGGTCGATCGGCCCCTCGACGGCGTCCACGATGGCCGCGAGCCGGTCCGACTCCGCCGCCCGCGCGTGCGCCATCGTCTGCAGCAGCAGGTCGTCCCGGTCGGTGAAGTAGTACGTCGTCGAGCCCAGGGGCACGTCGGCCGCGCGCGCGACCGCGCGGTGCGTGACGCCGTCGGCGCCGCCCGTGCCGAAGACCCGCACCGCCGCGTCGAGGATCCGCTCGCGCTTGCGCTGGCCGCTCGTGGTCGTCGCGCGCTCGCGCGGCCG
>AXCX01000120.1 GCA_000767215.1 Actinotalea fermentans ATCC 43279 = JCM 9966 = DSM 3133 | reverse complement strand
ACGGCGGCCGGCGTCGGGAACGCCCGCAGCCCCCAGGGGGAGATCTCGCCGAGCGCGTCGACCAGGCGGGCGGTCAGCGTCCGCGCGCCCGCGACGCTGACCTGCTGCCCGAGGACCGTGCGCAGCGCGAGCTCCGCCGCGTCGACCGTGCCGACCACGCGCAGGCCGGGCCGGGCCGCCACCAGCGGTGCGAGGAACGGATCGTCGCCGAGCACCTCGTCGACCCGCGCGGGGTCGGCGTCGAGGTCCGCCCAGTGCCGCAGCCGCCCGACCGCGCTCGTCAGGCCGTCGAGGCTCGGCAGGACCAGCCGGGCGACGACGCCGTCGGTCAGGTCGAGCTCGGCCAGCACCGGCCCCAGGCGGCCGGGCAGCACGCGGCGCACGACCGTCCCGTGGACCTCCTCGAGGCCGGGCACCGCCCGGGCGGAGACGTGCGCGAGCCACGCACCGGCGTCGAACGGCGCACGATGACGCAGTCGCAGCTCGAGCGAGCTCCCGTCGAGGCGAGCGCCCGCGGGCGGCCCGGCCGGCACCGAGGGCAGACGCGGCGCGCGCAGGGACGACGGCGGCGCGCCCACGTGCGCTCGCATGACGTCGTTGAACTGCCGCACGCTGCGGAACCCCGCCGCGAAGGCCACGTGCGAGAGCGGCAGGTCGGTCTCCTCGACGAGCATGCGAGCGACCTGGGCCCGCCGGGTGCGGGCGAGGTCGGCGGGGGACGCGCCGAGCTGGGCGATGAGCACGCGGTGCAAGTGGCGCGGGCTCACGGCCAGGCGGGCCGCCAGGCCGGCGACCCCCTCGTCGTCGGCCACACCCTGCTCGAGGAGGCGCAGCGCCCGCCCCGCGAGGTCGGCGTCGAGATCCCAGTCGCGGCTGCCGGGCTGGGCGTCCGGTCGGCACCGGCGGCACGCCCGGAAGCCGGCCGACACGCACGCCGCTGCACTCGCGTGGAAGACGCAGTTCTCGGGCAGCGGCGTGCGGGACGGGCACGACGGGCGGCAGTAGATCCCGGTGCTGAGCACGCCCACGTACACGCGACCGTCGAACCGCGGGTCCCGTGAGCTGACGGCGCGGTAGGCCAGCTCGGCATCCGGGAAGGTGCCGGCCGTTCGGTCGGTCCGCGCTGCGGTCATGCGGACATTCTGCGTGCCCGCTCCGACGGGTGCTGGCGGTGATCGGACATGGCGGTGCTCACCGTGAGCACGGCCATGAGCAGAGCCATGGGCACGACGATGGGCACCGCCGCGCTCGCGGCCGCGAGCTCTGCCCTCACTGGGGCCGGGAGGTCAGGCCTCCGTGTCGCGCTGCTCGGGGATCCCCCGCAAGAGCAGACGGACCTCCGACTCGCGGTAGCGGCGGTGACCACCGAGCGTCCGGATCGACGAGATCTTCCCCGACTTCGCCCAACGGGTCACGGTCTTCGGGTCGACGCGGAAGAGAGCGGCCACCTCGGAGGGGGTCAGCAGCGTCTCCTGCTCACTCTGGCGGGTGTTCATGGCTCCTCCTTCAGGAGTGCGGTGAACGCCTTCCCAGGTAGCGCATCACCACATGCCACCCATCGTCTCAGGTAAGCCTAAGTTGCGCACATCGGACAGAACGCCGAGGGCGGGCGCCCCACCCCACCGGGTGCGGATACGGCACGGATGGGGCAACTGGGACAGAGTTCGCACGCGGATTACGCGGCCCACGCTCCCCCGAACGGCGGATCGCGCCGATTCGTGTGAATCGCCTCACTGTGGCCAGCAGGTGGGCGGCTCGCCCTGCGCCCCGCACACGATGTACCGTTGCGACGACGATTCCAAGCACCCCGGGGCCGCACGTGACAGCACGGTGCCGCCCCGCTTCCACGTTAGAGGGGGTCGATGCCATGGGGCGCGGCCGTCAGAAGGCAAAGCAGACCAAGGTTGCCCGTGAGCTGAAGTACTTCACGCCAGCCACGGACTACCGAGCCCTCGAGAAGGAGCTCAAGACCGGTGGTGGCATCGTCACCCACGCGACCCCGGACCTCGCTGTCGACGACGAGGACGACGACCTCGACGAGTGGTCCGACGAGGACGAGGACGACGAGGAGGACGAGCGCTGACGGCTCACGCCGTCGGGTGATCGCCCTCCAGCAGCACGGCCCCGCCGTGCACTCCCTTCGTACCGCGCACGAGGCGATGAGCCTCGTGCGCGTCGTCGTCGTGGGTGACGCGCCCCAGCACCCACGCCGGCACACCTGAGGCCGCCAGCCCTGCCAGGGTGGCGGCGACGCCATCGGGACCGACGACGGCGACCATCCCCACGCCGAGGTTGAGCGTGGACTCCAGGTCCGCCCACGGGACCTGGCCGAGGCCCTGGACCAGCGAGAACACCGGCGGGATGGCCCAGGTCGACCGGTCGACCTCGGCGAGCAGTCCCGCCGGGACGACGCGCGCGAGGTTCGCGGCGAGCCCACCACCGGTGACGTGGCAGAACGCGTGCACCTGGGCGGCGGGGTCCGCAGCAAGGTCGAGGCAGGGGCGGGCGTACAGGCGGGTCGGCTCGAGGAGCTCCTCCCCCAGCGTCCGCCCGAGCTCGTCGACGTGGCGCTCGAGCGACCAGCCCGACGCGGCCACGACGGCCCGCACCAGCGAGTACCCGTTGGCGTGCAGTCCCGAGGACGCCATGGCCACCAGCACGTCGCCCGCGTGCACCCGGTCCGGCCCGAGCAGCGCGTCCTTCTCGACGACGCCGGTCACGGCGCCCGCCAGGTCGTACTCGTCTGCGCCCATGAGGCCCGGGTGCTCGGCGGTCTCCCCGCCGACGAGCGCGGTCCCGGTCTCGCGGCACGCCTCGGCGATCCCCCGCACGATGGCGGCGATCCGCTCGGGCACGACCCGCCCGGCCGCGATGTAGTCGGTCATGAAGAGCGGCTCGGCGCCGACCACGACGACGTCGTCGACGACCATGCCGACGAGGTCGTAGCCGATGGTGTGGTGCACGTCCATGGCGCGGGCGATCGCGACCTTGGTACCGACGCCGTCGGTCGAGGTGGCGAGCAGCGGGTGCCGGAAGCGGGTGAGGGCCCGCGCGTCGACCAGCCCGGCGAAGCCGCCGACGCCGCCCAGGACGCGGTCCCCGTGGGTCGCCTTCACCGCGTCGCGCATGAGCTCGACGGCGCGGTCGCCCGCGGCGGTGTCGACGCCCGCGGCCGCGTAGGTGATCTCGGTGGGTTCGCTGGTCATGGCCGCTCCAGGGCAGTCGCGCCACCCGCGGAGGGCAGCAGCGCGGACAGTCCGTCCTCGGGGGCGCCGAGCGGCAGCTCGGCCTGCTCGAGGAGGTTCTTCCCGAGGTGGTGGGCCGCGGGCAGGTCGATCGGGTAGCGGCCCGTGAAGCAGGCCGTGCACAGGCGCGACGCCGGCTGCTCGGTCGCCGCGATCATGCCGGCGAGCGAGACGTAGCCGAGGGAGTCCGCGCCGATCGAGCGGCCGATCTCCTCGGCGGTGAGTCCCGGCGCGATGAGCTCGGCCCGCGACGCGAAGTCGATGCCGTAGAAGCAGGGCCACTGGACGGGCGGCGAGGAGATCCGCACGTGCACCTCGGCGGCGCCGGCCTCGCGCAGCATGCGCACGAGCGCGCGCTGCGTGTTGCCGCGCACGATCGAGTCGTCGACGACGACGAGCCGCTGGCCGCGGATGACCTCCCGCAGCGGGTTGAGCTTGAGCCGGATGCCGAGCTGGCGCAGCGTCTGCGACGGCTGGATGAAGGTGCGGCCCACGTACGCGTTCTTGGTCAGACCCTGCGCGTACCGGATGCCCGACTCGGCGGCGTAGCCGATCGCGGCCGGCGTCCCGGACTCCGGGACGGGGATGACGAGGTCCGCCTCGACCGGGTGCTCCCGGGCGAGGGTGCGGCCCATCTCGACGCGCGCCGCGTGCACCGACCGGCCGCTGATCGTGGTGTCCGGCCGGGCCAGGTACACGTACTCGAAGACGCAGCCGCTCGGCGTCGGCTCGGCGAAGTGCTGCGTGCGCAGCCCGTCGGCGTCGATGACGATGAGCTCGCCCGGCTCGACCTCGCGGACCAGGGCGGCACCCACGATGTCGAGGGCCGCCGTCTCGGACGCGACCACCCAGCCGCGCTCGAGCCGGCCGAGGACGAGCGGCCGCACCCCGTGCGGGTCGCGCGCGGCGTACAGCGTGTGCTCGTCCATGAAGACCAGCGAGAAGGCGCCCCGCAGCCGCGGCAGCACCTCGAGGGCCGTGGCCTCGAGGGTCCGGTCCGGGTCGCCGGCCAGCAGGGCGGTGACGACAGCCGTGTCCGTCGTCGACCGGCCGAGCGCCCCGCGCCGCGCCGCGCCGTACCGCTCGGCGACGAGCTCGAGCAGCTCGTGCGTGTTGGTGAGGTTGCCGTTGTGGCCGAGAGCGATCGTGCCGCCCGCCGTCGGGCCGAGCGTCGGCTGCGCGTTCTCCCAGGTGGTCGCCCCGGTCGTGGAGTACCGCGTGTGCCCGATGGCGATGTGCCCGGTCAGCGAGTTCAGCGCGGTCTCGTCGAAGACCTGGGAGACGAGGCCCATGTCCTTGTAGACGAGCAGCTGCTCGCCGTTGGACGTCGCGATGCCCGCCGACTCCTGGCCGCGGTGCTGCAGCGCGTACAGGCCGAAGTAGGTGAGCTTCGCCACCTCCTCGCCGGGAGCCCAGACCCCGAAGACGCCGCATGCGTCTTGGGGACCTTTCTCTCCGGGGAGCAGGTCGTGGTTCAGTCGTCCGTCGCCACGGGCCACGGCGTCATGGTGTCATACGCCGCGGCGGCGTCGTCCAGGCCGCCCGCGACCTGGGACCGGGGCGCACGACGACGGCGCCCGGCTCACCCGTGCCTCAGGAGCGGCGGTCGAGGAGCACCGCGACGACCATGCCGACGAGCGCGCCCAGCGCCGCCGCAGCCAGGCCGGTGAACAGCGCGGCGTAGCCCAGG
>AXCX01000119.1 GCA_000767215.1 Actinotalea fermentans ATCC 43279 = JCM 9966 = DSM 3133 | reverse complement strand
CGCCCGCCACGACGAGCGTCGCGACGAGGGCCACGACGACGCCGGCGAGCGCCCCCGCGAGCCCGAACGCCCGGTAGCGCGGGGCCCGGCGCACCTGGGCGACGGCGCCGACCGCGACCTGGGGGGCGGCGTCGGGCGCGTCGGGGACGGCAGGCGCGTCAGGGTTCTCGACCACGGCTCGATGCTACGAGACGCCGCCGCGGGCGACGTCGCGGGTGTTCGCCGGGACGGGTGTGGGGGCCGGCCCGCAGGCCGACCCCCACACCGTCACCGCCTCGGCGACCCGGGTGGCGTCACCACCTGGTCGTCCGGTCGGTCACTCCACCGTGCAGTCGACCCCGTTCAGCTGGAACGCGGTCGGCGCGACGGTCCCGCGCGGCGCCTTGCCGATGAACGCGAAGGTCGTCGACTCACCGGGGTCGAGCGTGCGGTTCAGCCACGTGCCCTTGGCGGTCACGTCCGCGCCCCGCTGCGAGATCGACGCACCGATCCCGACGCCGGCCTTCTCGCCCTTCGTGTAGCTCCACGTGAGGGACCAGGGGCCCACCGCGTCGGTGCCGGTGTTGGTCACCCGCACGCCACCGAGGAGCAGGTTCGGCCACACCCGGACGGCGTCGTAGGACACGACGCACGCCGGCCCGGCCACCTCGGCGACCGGCACCGTGAACGACGTCGTCGTCCCCGTGCTGGGCACCGTGACGACCACCTCGAGGTCGCCGGCCTCGGCGCCCTCGGGGATGACGATCGTCGCCGTCGCGCGGCCGACCTCGTCGGTGGTGTCGACGACCGCCGGGTCGATGGCGGCCGTGGCCACCTGCGTCCCGCCGATGGTCAGGACGGCCGTCGGCGCGTCACCCTGCGGCTCGCCGGCGCTGAACAGCAGCGACGAGAGGTCCACGGTGACGGAGTCGCCGGGGAGGAACCCGCCCTCGGGCGCGGCCGTGGCCACGTGCACGCCGACGGCGCGCTGGGCCAGGTCCGGGCTGATGGGCGAGAACTGGCCCAGGTAGTCGACGAACGCCTGGAGGTCGACCCGCCCGGAGTCCGCCTTGTCGGCGCCGAGCGCGAGCGTCGCGAAGTTGTCCCCGCCGGAGGCGAGGAACGAGTTCACGACGACCTGGTAGGTCGCGGTCGGGTCGAGCGGGGTCTCGCCCACCCACACCTGGGTGATCCGGCTGCCCGCAGCGGCGGCCGGGTCGTAGGTGTAGGTCAGGCCGGCCGTGCCCAGCTTGAGGAACGGACGCTGCGCTCCCGCAGGCTGCCACTGCTCCTCGAGCACCTGGACGATCTGCTCACCCGTCAGGGTCATCGTGACCAGCGTGTTGGCGAACGGCTGGACGTTGGCCGCCTCCTGGTAGGTGACGTTCCCGTCAGGGTCGCCCGCGCCCGTGGACGCGTAGGTGATGTCGGTGCGCATGCCGCCCGGGTTCATGAAGGCGATCTGCGTGCCGAGCTCCGACGTCGCCCACAGCTGGACGTCCGCGATGAGGTTGCCGAGCGTCGACTCGCCACCGCGGTTCTCCGCGGTGCCGTTCGAGGCCCGTGCCCGCATCAGGTCGTCGGTGATGTCGCCGAGCTTGACGCTGCCGAGCTGCTTCGCGACCGCCACGGCGTCGGCCACGATCGCGGCCACCTCCGGGTCGGGCGTGAACCCGTTGTTCGCCAGCGGCACGATCTCGGCGGAGTTCGCGACGACGTCGCCGGACTCCCGGTCCACCTGCAGCTGCACGTGGGCCAGGTTCTCGCCGTACTGACCGGACTGGACGACCGGCCGTGCGAGCCCGTCCGCCCATCCCTCGACGGGCTGGAGGAACGCGTACTTCAGGTGCGTGTGACCCGTGAAGATCGCGTCGACGTCGCCCGAGATCGTGCCCAGCATGGCGTTGAACGCCGGGTCGGCCTCGAGGGACTCGTTGTGCGCCGCACCCTCGTGCACCAGGACGACGATGACGTCGGCCTCACCGTTGGTCGCGTCACCGTCGGAGAGCCGGCCCGCGAAGCGGTTGACCTCGGTCACGATCGACCGGGTCTCGAGCGTCGCGATACCCGCCGGCGTCACCAGGGTGGGCAGGGCCTCGGTGACGGCGCCGATGAAGCCGACCTGGATGCCGTCGACGTCGGTGACCCAGTACGGGTCGTAGGCCGGCTCACCCGTGGCGCGGTCGTACACGTTGGCCGCGAGGTACGGGAAGTCGGCCAGGCCGAGCACGCGCTCGTCCAGGTCGGCCCGGCCGCGGTCGAACTCGTGGTTGCCGAGCGCCGACGTGTCCAGGCCCGCGGCGTTGAGCGCCGCGATCGTCGGTTCGTCGTCCTGGATGAACGACGTGAACGTGGTCGCGCCGATGTTGTCGCCGGCGGACACGAACAGCGTGTTCGGGTTCGCCGCGCGGTAGGAGTCGACGGCGCCGGCCAGGACGGCGGCGCCCGCGACGGCCCCGCTCGCCTCGAGGCGACCGTGGAAGTCGTTGATCCCCAGCAGGTCGATCGTCACCGGCGGGAGGGTGGCCGTGATGCCGACGATCGTCGGGTCGTGGTCGGACGCGCGGTAGACCGTGCCGAGCTCGGGCGCGGCGCCGTAGTACTGCAGGCCGGACCACTCGTCGGCGTTGATGTCCCACACGTCCGCGCCGGTCACGCGCGCGGCGAAGGTGCCGGTGCCGAGCGCGTGGTCGAGCGAGCCGAGCTCGCCGTCGAACGTGTAGCTGTACTGGCCCGGCGCCTTGGCGGCGACCAGGTCGACCAGGCCCGCGCCCGTGAGGGTGACGACCGGGTCCTCCTGGCTGTAGGAGTTCAGGTCACCGAGCACGACGACGTCGGTGGTGCCCGCCTCGCCGAGGTCCCCGACGAAGGCCGCGAGGGCCTGCGCCTGGGCGACGCGCACCTCGTTGAACCAGCCCTGGCCGTCGGCCGGCTCGCCGTCCTCACCGTCGGGCGGGGTCTTGGACTTGAAGTGGTTCGCGACGACGGCGAACGGTGCACCGTCGCCGACCGGCGCGAAGGCCTGGGCGATCGGCTCGCGCGCGTCGTCGAACGCGGGGTCCACCAGCGCCTGGCTGGCGCCCACGGGAGTGACGGCGTCGGTCCGGTAGATGATCGCGTTCATGATGACGTCGGTGCCGGGCTGGACCGCGGGGTCCAGGAGCGCGGCGGGCGTCGGCACGTAGGCCCACACGTCGGTCCCGGCAGCGGCGTTGAGGCCCGCCACGAGGTCCGCGACCGCCACGTCGGGCGTGCCCGGGCCGAAGTGCGTGGAGTTCTCCATCTCCTGCAGGGCGACGACCTCGGCGCCCATGGCGGTGATGGCCGCGACGATCTTGCCCTTCTGGGCCGCGAACTGCTCCGGGCTCCGGGCGCCGCGGGCCCGCGAGTCCTGCGTGGTGAGCGTCGTGAAGTAGTTCAGGACGTTGAAGGAGGCCACCTGCAGGTCGCCACCGACGGCGTCGGGCGCGGCCGGGCGCGGGTTGGTGTCGGCGAACGTCGGCTCGAGCGCGTCCGGCGTGGTCGAGTCGAGCGGCGTCTGCGGCTGCAGGCGCCACAGGTCGAAGCCGTAGTGCAGCACGTAGGCGAGGTCACCGAACTCGACCTTGTCGCCCGTGCGCACCGGGTCACCGGCGGGCAGGTAGGGCTGCTTGAGCGTCGACGTCGTCTGGTTGTTCTTGCCGTCGTCGAGCACGATCCGCGCGGCGGCGTTGGCGGCGGCGATGGCGTCGGCGTCGGGGCCCGGGCGCGCGGCCTCGGTGCTCTTGACGGGCATGTCGCCCGCGGCGAGCCACAGCGAGCCGTACCGGTCGGCCTCGTGGAACGACGCGACGTAGTAGTCACCGGTCGGACGGACGAGCATGCCCTCGAACTGCTCGCGGGCATCACCGACGACGGTGTCGGCGAGCGCGACAGGCTCGGGGAGGGCGTTGCCGGAGGAGAGGACGGTGACGGTGTCGCCCGTCTGGTTGGCACTGAGCTGCGTCAGCCCGTTGAACTCGCCGGGGCGGCCGGTGACCTGGACCTTGTCGCCGATGGCGACGCTCGGCACGGGGTTCCGGTTGCCGAAGAAGATGAAGATGCCGTCGGAGGCGCCCGGCGTCGCGTCGGCCGCGCCGCCCGACCCCTCGGTCTGCACGTAGATGCCGCGGTACCCACCGGTCCGGTGGTCAGCGGTGACGATGCCCTCGACGGTGACCGCGGGCGTGCTGGGCAGCGTCGTGGCCGCGCCGGTGCCCTGCACCTGCGCGATCGGGACGACGTCGGCGGCCTCGGCGGCAGCCGGCATGAGAACGGCAGTCAGAGCGAGCGCTGTGACTGCCGTGGCGGGAACGAGGCGTCTGGTGGTGCGACGCCGGGAGTGCTGCATGTGCGACCTCCGCGAGGGCGAGCGGCGCTGGTAGCGCCCTGTCGTGGGGACGCTAGACCGGTCATGACGGAAAAAGCCAGACATGCCATGACATCAGTCACGGCCGCCTTCACAAGTGTTCAGATGGCGGCCAGATGGTTCACCATGTGGCCACCGTGCGGTCGCTCGGCGACGCCGGGCAGGATGGCCGCCATGAGCGTCCTCGTCTTCACGCGCACCACGGACTACCGCCACGACTCGATCCCCCACGCGGTCGACGTCGTGCGCGAGCTGCTCGCCGCCGAGGGGCACGAGGTGGAGCACTCCGAGGACGCCGCGACGCACCGCGACCTCGCGGGCCGCTCGCTGGTGGTGTGGCTGTCGACGTCGGGCGCGGTGCTCGGCCGGCGCGAGCGGCGCGAGCTCGCCACGTGGATCGCGGCCGGCGGCGCCTGGGCCGGCATCCACTCCGCGACCTTCACCGAGCCCGGCTGGGACGAGCTGCCCCGCATCGCCGGCGCCCGCTTCACCGACCACCCGGACTTCACCAGCGGCACGGTGCGCGTGGCCGACGCCGACCACCCCTCGACGCGCGACCTGCCCGCCACGTGGGGGCACGCCGACGAGTGGTACAACTTCGACCGCTTCCCGGCCGACCGGACCGTGCTCCTCACGGTCGACGAGTCGAGCTACGCCGGCGGCACGATGGGCGACCCGCACCCGGTCGCCTGGTACGGCCCGTACGGTGCCGGGCGCACCTGGTACACCTCGCTCGGCCACGCGACCGAGGCCTACGACGACCCGACCTTCCGCGCCCACCTGCGCGGCGGGCTCCTGAGCCTCCTCGGGCCGCGCTAGCTAGCCGCGCAGACCCTCCAGCGGCAGCGCCGGACCCAGGTCCGCGCGTAGGCCCGACGCCGAGACGCGGCCGTCGCGCACGGCGTCCACCCAGGCGGTCCGGCCCGTGATGAGCTCGAGCCAGGTCCGCGGGTCGGTCTCGACGACGTTCGGCGGCGTGCCGCGCGTGTGGCCGGGTCCCGGGACGGCCTGCACGGCACCGTCGGGCGGGACGCGGATCTCGACCGCTCCCCCCGGCGCCCGCGCCGCGAGCTCCTCGAGCGTGAAGCGGACGGCGGTGCGCACGTCGGCGCGGTCGGCGGCGTCGGGGTCGGCGAGCCACCGCGCCAGGGCGGCCCGGCCGACGTAGGGGTCGGTGCGGCGGCGGGGAGGCACGGGTCCAAGCCAACCACCCCGCCGC
>AXCX01000013.1 GCA_000767215.1 Actinotalea fermentans ATCC 43279 = JCM 9966 = DSM 3133 | reverse complement strand
CGCGCCCGCGGCGGTCGTCGGCGCCGTCCTGTGCTTCGCGATCAGGATGCTCGGCGTGCGGTTCGACCTGCACGCGCCGGCCCGGGACCCCGAGGCGTGACGCGCGTCGCGCAGGGGTGCAGGGCCGGTGGACGGTCGCCTGGGTGCGGCCGTCGAGCGGGCGGCCGTCGAGCGTGCGGCCGTCGAGCGCGCGGCTCCCGATCGGGCTAGGCGCCGCCCCGGGTGGATCCACGCACCACGAGGCGGACGGGTGCGACGACGTGCTCGGCGGGACCGGTCCAGCCCGACATCTGGCGGTGCAGCAGTCCGACCGCCGCCTCGGCCACGCCCTCGCGGTTGACGTCGACCGACGTGATGCCCGGAGGGATGAAGCGTGACATGTCGAGGTTGTCGAAGCCGGCGAGCTGGACGTCGCCGGGGACGCGCAGCCCACTGTCCGCCAGGGCGGACAGCGCCCCGAGCGCGACGATGTCGGTGACGGCGAAGACCCCGTCGAAGGGCAGCCCCGAGGCGATCACCTTGAGCATCGCCTCGCGACCACCGAGGGACGTGTAGTCGCTGACGGGCACGACGTAGGCCGGATCGGCCGCGAGGCCGGCCTCGTGGCACGCGTTCTCCCACCCGACGCGGCGGTCCGTCATCATGTGCGTGGCGTCGGGCGAGCACCCGAGCGCGAGGATGCGGCGCGATCCGCGCTCGATCATGTGTGCCGTGGCGAGGTGGGCGCCCGACTCGTTCGCCAGGCGCACGTGGTTGAAGTGCTCGGGAACGTCGCGCTCGCCCAGCAGCACGATCGGCTTGGCGGTGCGGACCCGTGCGAGCGTCTCCAGGTCGAGCCCGGCGACGGAGAGCAGGACGCCGTCGTAGATCCGGAGCCGCGCGACGCTCAGCGCCTCCATCTCCTGCTCCGCGTTGGCGCTCGTGCGTTCGAGGACGAGGTGACGGCCCTCCGCCTCGACCAGCGGGGCGACCTGGTCGGCGAGCTCGCCGAAGTAGTCGTGGAAGCTCGGAACGACGAAGGCGACGGTGTCGGTCCGTCCGGCCCGCAGGTGCCGCGCGGTCAGGTTGACCTCGTACCCGAGGGCCTCGACGGCCTCCATGACGCGGGCGCGCGTCGACTCGCCGACGGGAAGCCGCTCGTTGAGGACGTTCGACACGGTCATCACCGAGACGCCGGCCGCGCGGGCCACGTCCGCCATCCTCACCATGCGCGTCCTTCTCCTCGCTCATCGCGCCGGTCCAGCGTAGTCCGCCGACCCACGCGCCTCGGCCACGCTGCCGGAGCGCGCTCAATATATCGATAAAACGCGGAAGCGCCAGACCCCGATCTCCGTCCGGGCAGAGGTGGGCGGGGCCGGCCGGATCGCGAACCAGCCGGTGGGCGAACCCCACCCCCGGAGGCGACCCCCGGTTCGCGGGTCCGCCGGACCACCGCCTGTCGAGGTGCAGGTGCAGGCGCTCCGTACCTCCGGCACCCGAACGGTCGCACCCGGACGCGGCCGTGACCTTTTCGAGATGCGCGAGGCCTTGACGTCGTCGCGAGGGCGTCTCTACTTTAACGCTAAAATCCCGCCGGGATGAGGACGCCCGGTCTCCAACGTGCGTCCGCTTTGCACAGGTTCCAGTCAAGGCCGACCGGAACTGATCTCAAGGGAGAGACCTCGGTGCGTACCGCAAGAAGGAAGTTGTCCGCTCTTGTCCTCGTGGCAGCAGTCATGTCCGCGGGCCTCGCCGCCTGCGACTCGGGCGAAGCCGAAGACGGCCCGTCGTCGGCGCCCGTCATCCCCGAGGGCGATCTCGCGGACGCGTCGGGCACGCTGACCCCCAGCAACCCGACGACGCTCTCGGTCTGGATCACGACGGCGCAGCAGGCGCCGGCCGCCGACAACAAGATCACCGAGCTGCTCAAGGAGCAGCTCGGCGTCACCCTCGAGTACGAGATCGTCACGCCGGACAACGTCGACCAGAAGATCGGCGTCATGCTCGCGGGCGGCGACTACCCCGACCTCATCGGCACCACCGACCTGAAGATGCGTCTCCTCGAGGGCGGCGCCCTGCTGCGCCTGGACGACATGCTGGCCACCGGGGACTACCCGAACCTCGCGACGCACGTCGAGGACGACATCAAGAAGATGAGCTACACGGGCGGAGAGGTCGACGACGGCCTGTACATCTTCCCGAACTACAACCGCTTCTACGGCGAGCCCACGGGCGGCACCTACTTCGGCCCCGCGTTCTGGATCCAGAAGCGTGTGCTCGAGGACGCCGGCTACCCGGACCTCAGCGACATGACGCTCGACCGCTACTTCGAGCTCATCGCGGACTACGCGGCGGCGAACCCCGAGACGAACGGCATCCCGACCGTCGGCTTCGAGGTCCTGGCGTCGACCGGCCGTGAGTGGGGCATGACCAACCCGCCGGCGCTGCTGGCAGGCTCGCCGAACAACGGTGGCGTGATCGTCGACGAGGACGGCAACGCGGAGATCTACGCCGACAAGGACATCGCTCGGGACTACTACGAGGTCCTCAACGAGCAGTACGCCGCAGGTCTCGTCGACCCCGAGTCCTTCACCCTGACGTTCGACCAGTACGTCGCGAAGCTGGCCACCGGCGCCGTCCTCGGCATGCACGACCAGGGCTGGGACTTCCAGACCGCCACCCAGTCGCTGCAGAGCGCCGGCATGGACGAGTACACCTACGTGCCCCTGATGCCCGTCTACGACGGCGTCGAGCCCTGGTACGCCGACCGCCCCGTCATGAACACCAACCAGGGATTCGGCGTCTCCGTCTCCAGCGACCAGCCTGAGGCGGCGCTGAAGTTCCTCGACCTGATGCTCAGCGAGCCCTGGCAGAAGGTGCTCTCCTGGGGCATCGCGGGCGAGGACTACGAGGTCGGCGACGACGGCATGTTCACCCGCACCGAGGAGCAGCGCGCCAACTACCGCGACCTCACCTGGCGTGCCTCCAACCGTCTCGACGCGCTGCTCGACGTGCTGCCCAAGCACAACGGTCAGTTCTCCGACGGCAACGCCTACAGCCCCGACGACCAGCCCACCGAGTTCTTCGCGACGCTGACCGAGTACGACCGCGGCTTCATGGAGCAGTACGGCAAGCAGACCTGGCTCGAGTTCATGAACCCGCAGCCGGAGAACCCCGTGTACTACCCGGCGTGGAACATCACGCTCTCCGACGACGCCAACCAGGTCAACCAGCAGATCACCGACGCCAGCGTGCAGAACCTGCCGAAGATCATCGCCGGTGACCCTGGTGAGTTCGACGCGAACTGGGAAGCCTTCGTCGACGCCATCAGCCGGATCGACGTCCAGGTCTACGAGGACGCGATCAACGCCGGTATCCAGGACCGCATCGCCAACTGGTAACAGCCCGCGAGCGACCGGTCGTGGTGGGGGGCGCACACCGCCCCCCACCACGACCCGCTCCCGGTGACCACCACTGCTCCTGACGGCGAGGTTGGACAGATGACGCAAGCCCCGGTCAGCACCGTTGTGACCGCCTCCGATGTCGAACCGGCCCTGGTGCCCGCGATCAGCTCGCGTGCTCCAGGCGGCAAGGCCCGGAAGAAGAAGACGAAGGACCCGAAGCCCAAGATCACGTGGGACAGGATCAAGGCGCAGCGGGTCCTTCTCCTGATGGCCGTCCCGCTGCTGATGTACCAGATCCTGTTCAAGTACGTCCCGGTCTACGGCTGGTCGATCGCCTTCCAGGACTACAAGCCGGGTCGCGGCAGCATCTGGAACCAGGAGTGGGTCGGCTTCGAGAACTTCGTCGACCTGTTCACCGGTGTCAACGGTGAACGGTTCCGCCGGGTCGTGGTCAACACGGTGGGGCAGTCTGTCCTGTCCCTGCTCGTCGGGACGGTCGGGGCCATCGTCCTCGCGCTGCTGCTGAACGAGGTCAAGAACCTGCCGTTCAAGCGAGTCCTGCAGAACATCACCTACATGCCCCACTTCCTCAGCTGGGTGATCGTGGCGAGCCTGGCCTCGGTGGCGCTCTCGATGCCCTCCTCCGGCGGGTTCATCAACCAGGTCCTCATGAACGTGGGCCTCGTCGACGAACCGGTCCTGTTCCTGACCGAGCCGAACTACTTCTGGGGGATCGTCGCCGGGACGAACCTGTGGAAGGAGCTGGGCTGGAACACGATCCTCTACCTGGCTGCGATCACCGCGATCGACCCGAGCCAGTACGAGGCCGCCGAGGTCGACGGGGCCGGGCGCTACCGCAAGATGTGGAACATCACGCTCCCAGGGATCAGGCCCACGATCGTCGTGCTGCTCATCATCAACAGCGGCTGGATCCTGTCCACGAACTTCGAGCTGCCGTACTTCCTCGGCAACGGCCTGATCGCCGAGAAGGCCGAGACCATCGACGTCTTCGTGCTGCGCTACGGCTACCAGCTCGGCAACTACAGCCTCGCCGTCGTCGCGGGCATCTTCAAGACGATCGTCGCCATCATCTTGGTCGGCTCGGCGAACGCGGCTGCCAAGCGCCTCAACCAAGAGACGCTGGTCTAGGAGGACTTCATGTCAAGCACGTCTGTCGCGAAGCCTCTGGCGCCGAGCGCCGCACAGGGCAGGCCCGCCCGCCGCCGACGGCGGTGGACGACCGAGCGGGTCGTCTTCACGTCGCTCAACACGACCTTCCTCGTGGCCCTCGCCGTGATCATGGTCTACCCGCTGCTGAACACGCTCGCCATCTCCCTGAACGACGGCATGGACGCCGTCCGCGGCGGGATCGGCATCTGGCCCCGGGTCTTCTCACTGAGGAACTACGAGATCGTCCTCAACATGGACACGATCTACCAGGCGTTCATCATGAGCACCCTGAAGACCGTGGTCGTGGTGGCGACGAACCTCTTCTTCACCTCGATGCTCGCCTTCGCGCTCAGCCGCAAGGAGTTCATCTTCCGGCGTCCGATCACCCTGATCTTCGTCCTGACGCTCTACTTCGACGCCGGCCTGATCCCGAACTACCTGCTCATCAAGGACCTGGGCATGCTGAACAGCTTCCAGGCCTACTGGGTGCCGGTGATGATCAGCGCGTTCAACCTGATCATCCTGCGCACGTACATGAAGTCGATCCCCGAGGAGATCACCGAGTCGGCACGCATGGACGGCGCGGGCGACTTCCGTACGTGGTGGCAGATCATCATGCCGCTGTGCAAGCCCGTGCTGGCCGTGATCGGCCTGTTCGTGGCGGTCGGCAGCTGGAACGCCTGGCTGGACACGCTGCTGTACAACTCGGGCGACCCGGCGCTGACCACCCTGCAGTACGAGCTGCAGAAGCTTCTCGCGAGCTCGATGAACGCCGGCGCGAACTCCGCGAACTCCGCGGCCAACCAGGCCGCGGTGGGAGCCGGTGGGCAGCTCACCACACCGATCGCCCTGCGTTCGGCGATCACCATGGTGGCGGCCGTCCCGATCCTGCTCGTCTACCCTTTCCTGCAGAAGCACTTCGTGTCCGGTCTCATGATCGGCTCCGTGAAGGGCTGATGGCGCGTTCGGCCTCCCGCGCTCCGCGGGAGGCCGACGGCGCCCCGCGTCGCATATCGAGAGGTCCCGGCCATCTTCCGCTTCAACCCCGCGTCGATGCTGTGGCGCATTCTCGACGCGCTGGGCTCCGTCATCCTGATCAGCCTGTTCTGGCTCGTGAGCGTCGGCCTCGTCGTGACCGCGGGAGTGGGCACGGTCATCTCCTACGAGCTCTGCCGGCGGTACGTCCTGGGTAAGGACGCTGGGCCGTGGGGCGTCGCCACGAAAGCCTGGCGACAGAGCTGGAAGCAGGCGACCGTCGTCGGTCTGCTGGCCGTCGGGGTCGCCGCCGTCGGCATCCTCACGCTCTCCTACCTGCCCACGCTCGGGCTGGCCGAGGTCCTGGTGCCGCTCCTCGTCATCGGACTCTTCCTCCTGCTCCTGGTCTTCTGGTGCCTCCCCCTCGTGGCCCGCTTCACCAACCCCACCTGGCGCCATGTGCGCAACGGGTTCACCCTGGGGCTGACGACGCCCAGCCTGACGTTCCTGCTCGGGATCGCCGTGCTCGTCGGGGGTACCGCCATCTGGAACGCCATGCCGGCGGTGTTCGTGGTCCCCGGCCTGATCCTCGTGTGGTGGTGCTACCTGCTCGAGCGGTTCTTCGTCGCCCGGGGATACGTGAACCCGCAGCCGGAGGAGGCACTGCCGTGACCGTCCTGCACGTCACCACCACCGGCTCCGACCGCGGGGACGGGTCGGCCGACGCCCCGTTCCGGAGCATCAACCGGGCCGCTCAGGCGGCCGTGCCGGGCGACACCGTCGTCGTGCATGAAGGCGTGTACCGGGAGTGGGTGAACCCACCGCGCGGCGGCACGGTCGACGCGCCGATCACCTACCAGGCCGCGGTGGGCCCGGACGGGCGCTTCGAGCCCGTCACGATCTCCGGTGCCGAGGTGATCACCGACTGGCACCCCCACCCCGGTGCCGAGGGCCGCGTCTGGTTCACGCAGGTGCCGAACACCCTGTTCGGGGAGCGCAACCCGTACGCGGAGCGCATCGGCGGGGACTGGTTCTTCGACCAGGTCAACACCTGGCACACGGGCGAGGTGTATCTCGACGGCACGTCGATGTACGAGTCCCAGACGCTCGGCGGCGTCGAGCACCCCCAGGTCACCCCGGACTCGTTCGACCCGGAGGGCTCGCTGCTGACCTGGTACTGCGAGGTGGGCGACGACGTCACGACGATCTGGGCGAACTTCGGGGGCGCGCACCCGGCCGAGCACGAGATCGAGATCAACGTCCGCACCTTCGTCTTCTGGCCGGCGACGACGGGCGTCGACCACGTCACGGTGCGCGGGTTCACCCTGACGAAGGCCGCCACGCAGTGGGCCCCGCCCACCGCGCTGCAGGAGGGCCTGATCGGCCCGCACTGGTCGAAGGGCTGGGTGATCGAGGACAACACGATCACCGACTCCAAGAACGTCGGCATCTCGCTCGGCAAGGAAGCCAGCACCGGGCAGAACGAGTGGACCGCGGGGTCCGCCGGCGACAAGGGCGGCACGCAGCGCGAGCGCGAGGTGATCCAGCGCGCGCTCGTCCTGGGCGGACCGGACGCGGGCGAGCCGCACCCGTGGCACCGGGACCACGTCGGCTCGCACACCGTGCGCCGCAACACGATCCGGGACTGCGAGCAGGCCGGCGTCGTCGGGCACCTGGGGGCGGCGTTCTCGACCATCGCCGACAACCACATCTCACGCATCCACGTGAAGCGACAGTGGCACGGCGCCGAGGTGGCCGGGATCAAGCTGCACGCCGCCATCGACACCGTGATCAGCGGGAACACGATCCACCACACGCACCGCGCGCTGTGGCTCGACTGGCAGGCGCAGGGCACCCTCGTGCGGCGCAACGTGTTCTACGCCTCGACCGCCGAGGACTTCATGGTCGAGGTCTGCCACGGCCCGTACCTCGTGGACTCCAACCTCTTCCTGTCGCCGTGGGCGGTCAAGGACATGTCCTCCGGCGGCGCCTACGTGCACAACTACGTCGCGGGTCGCATCGCGAACTGCACGGAGCACCAGCGGTACACCCCGTACCACGTCCCGCACTCGACGGCCGTCTACGGCGTCTCGAACATCCTCGGCGGCGACAACCGGTTCTACAACAACCTCTTCGTCGGCGAACGCGCGACCGGCGAACCCGCCGGAGCAGACGCGCAGGCGGAGCCTGCGCTCGCCAGCTTCTGGTCCGGCGCGATCGACATGGACGGCGTGCCCGGCCGGGCGACCTTCGTGCCGACGCCCGTGGGCACGTCACAGTACGACGCGTACCCGACGGCGCAGGAGTACCCCAGCGAGCGTGGCAGCGACCTGGCCGGGCCACGGCTCCCGGTCTGGATCGAGGGCAACCTCTACGCGGCCGGCGCCGAGCCGTTCCGCGCGGAGCCCGGGGCCGTCGTGATCGGTACGTCACCGGTGCGCGTCGAGGTGGTCGACGCCGAGGCCGGAACCGTCCGTGTGGACGTGAGCGACGCGGGTGAGCTCGCCGTCGTCGCTGCGGTGACGACGGCGCGGCTCGGTCGGAGCTACCAGGCCGAGATGCCCTACACCAATCCCGACGGGTCCGATCTGGACCTGACCACAGACGTGTTCGGGGCGCCACGAGACCAGCTCGTGCCCGGGCCGTTCGCCGTGACGGGGCCTGCGACACGGGTGCTTGCCGCACCCGCACCGGCGCCGGGGCCCGGCAGGTCGGCGGCGAACGGTGAGGCGTGACCCTCGTCGTTGATCATCTCTGACCCACCCGTCGGGCGCCGTCATCTGCCAGACCGGTGCCGGTCCGATCAGCCCCGGCGGTCAGGGCCCGAGGAACCCCACGGACTCCGGGGTGCTCCGCACGATCTGGGATGCCAGGTAGACGGGCGCGTCGTACGCCGCAGCGCCGGGCGTGGGAAGGTCGAGGATCGGAAACCGGACCCCGGCGTGCAGGGGTTGGTAGGACAGCCGGACGCGCCTGCCGTAGCTCTGCCGCACGAGGACGCCGTCGTCGTCCAGCCACCCCAGTGCCCGTGCCTCCCCCCGACCGGGGACGTCGTCGGATCGGAACCTGTGCCCGTTCAGCGACGTCCGCTGCCCTGTTCGGACGTCGAGCACCTGCTGCGGACCCCACGAGACCAGACACCTGGTCCCGTCCGGGCTCCAGGAGGCGGACCCGCTCGCCTGGACGCCCTCGAAGCGATGGGTCGTGCCGCTCGCCGCGTCGGTGACCGCGACATGGTGGCCCTCTGCTCCAGCATGGCTCGTGAGCAACGCCGTCCCGTCCGGTGAGAACTGCGCCCCCGGCCCGCTCAGGTCCCCCATCAGCTGATCTGTGAGGGGCAGGGCACGCGCGGCGTTCGGGTCCTCATCGGCCGACCGCACGATGACCAGGCGCTGGGGCTCCGAGCGCCAGTCATGCCGCAGCCGCGGCCATCCGCCGACCGCCACCGCGACATCCGGGCCGGAGGAGACCAGCCGCTTCTGGCCGGTGGCCAGGTCGTACCTGACGCATCCCGCCGGCGGGTCGCCGTGGTCCGGTCGGGCAGCCCGCTCGTAGTGCAGCACGGTCCCGTCGGCCGACAGGCACTCCCAGGTGATCGTGACGCGTCCGAAGACCTCCTCCTCGCGTCCCGGCAGCGTGAGCAGCCCTTCCTGCGGGTCCCAGGCGAACACCCAGCCGCGAACCACCATCACGAACGGCACCGGACCGGCCGGAAGCCCCACGCGGGGTCGCTCCACCCGGTGGAAGGCCGGCAGCCATGACGGCGGGTCCATGCTCTCCTGCACCTCCTCGCCAGGCTCAGGACGCCGGTGAGACGCCGGCGTCCCGCGGCCGTCCCTGCCGACGGCCTCGGGCTCGTCCCCGGGCAACATCACCACCGAGCTGATCGAGCAGGGCGCGCACCCGTACGCCCGGAGCTCCTCGGCAAGGATCAACAGGCACGCCCACGCTCGGTGCGGCAGCGGCTCCAGGTCCCTACGGGTGTCGAGGCCGACCAGGACCTGTCCGCCCACCAGCGCTGGGTCACCGAACGGGTCGGGCGCCTCACCCTCGCCGTCGTCGGGATCCTCGATGCCATCGACGTCCACGCGCTGGAAGCGACCCCATGCCGCACGGCAGGCCTTCAGAGCGCGGACGGGGTCCTCCGCGACGACGGCAACCACGGGTCGATGCACAACCCGGCCATCTGGAAGCCGCGCGGGACCGAACGCGGCGCCGTCGCACCGGATGTCCCCTCCCAGGGGGAAGGACGCAGCGACCGCCGCAGCCCACAACGCCTGGGACTGCGCGATCGCGGTGCCGTCCTCGTCCTGCACCACGTGATCCGCCGCCGACCGCCACGCGACGTCTCTGTCGTCAGGTGCGACGGACATCTGGGCGCCTCCCGTGCTGCACCGGCACTGGACGTACGAGAACTGCTTCGTGAGCAGCAGTCTGGCGGAGCCGTGGCCGTCACGTTGTGCACGCGCGCCACGAGTCCCTGCGGTCACGGGTCGGTACCCGGGCGGCCCTGCCTGCCCCCGCTACTCATCACGAAGGCCCGGACCTCATGGTCCGGGCCTTCGTGATGAGTAGCGGGGGCAGGATTTGAACCTGCGACCTCTGGGTATGAGTGCACCTCCCCTTGTGGTGCACGAACCGAACCTCGCCCAGACGAGCCGCAGGCCTGACCCGCTCAAGATCGCCCGAGCCGAAGGATCACCAGCGCGACGACACCGGCCGCCAGACCGGCCCCGGCCCACCGCAACAGTTCCGCGATGACGGCGAAGGCGTCGCGCCCCGCCACGTGTGACGCGACACCGGTGTACGTCGCCAGGGCCGCATCGGCGATCACGACGAGCGGCCCGGCCAGGACGCCGCACAGGGCTAGTGTGCGCAGGGGTGACGGTCGCCGTCCGAAGACGACGACCGCCACCCAGACCCCCAGGACGAGCAGGTGCGCCGACCCCCGGGGCACGACCGGCCCCTCACCTGGGCTGGCGGCCGGCGTCGCGCCGCTGAGGACGGGTACCAGGAGCGCGCTCCCGGTCAGCCAGGCCACCGTCGGGCGGTGGGTGGCAGCCCGGGTGCCCGGCCCCCGTGTCATCGGGAGGACGACTGGACTGCCGCCCGGCGCTGCCGGCGCACGATCGCCCAGGCGACGGCGCCCGTCAGCACGCCGAGCGCGAGCCCGGTGTGCATCCCGGAGAACACGGCGGCGCCGCGGAGCACCACGTCCTGCAGCTCCGGGTCGATGCCCGCGAGGTTGTCGCCGAGCCGAGGGGGCGCGCCGTCGAACGCGCGCGTCCAGAGCAGCTGGTGGGTCGCCGCGAGGAGGACGCCGTGGACCGCGCCGGTCGCGACGAGGGCGAGGAAGGGCGCCCGCACGACGGGCCGCGTCGCGACGACGACCCACGCGACGAGCGGGAGCACGGCGAGGAGGAAGGACGTGACCGAGCTACCGGTCAGAACACCGAAGTCGTGCAGGACGACCCGCGGCAGCCCGAGGGCGGCGAGACCGACGACGGCGGTCGTGGGGAGCCCGAGGAACCGCCGCACGGGGCCAGCCCGTCGGGGCGTGTGGTCGACGGCTGACGGGCCGAGCTGACGGGAAACGGGAGGAGTCGAAGTAGTCATGGCGCCGACCGTAGAAATTCTCGTACTGCGCCGCGTCGGTCCGGGATCAGGACCTCCATACGGTCCAGGGCGACGCCGGGAGTCGCCCCGTGGCGACTCCCGGCGCCGACGGACGCTGCCTACCCTGGCGGCATGCCTGCCGACACCGCTGCCCAGGACGCCGTCGCAGAGACCGCCCCCTGGGTCGCCGACGCGATCCTGGCGGCGTCCGTCGCCCTGACGCTGTCCTTGGTGATCACCGCGGACGTCGACGGGTCGCGGCCCGGGGCCATGCCCTACCTCTGGGCCGCGGGGCTCGGGGCGCTCATGCTCGTGCGCCGACGCTATCCGGCCCTCGTCGTGGCGCTCACCGTCGGCGGCCTGCTCGCCTACTACGCCGCCGGCTACCCGCCCGTCGGGGTTGCCGTGCCCGTCGCCGCCGCCGTCTTCTCCGCGGCCGAGGTGGGCCGCACCGCCGTCGCGGTCCTCGGATCCGTGGCTGTCCTGGCGATCTCGACGGGGTACCGGCTCGCCGTCGGCCAGGCGGCCGACTTCGTCCTCGGGTACGAGCTCGTCTGGAACGCCCTCATGCTCGCCGCCGCCGTCGCGCTGGGGGACGGCGTCCGTTCCCGTCGGGCGCTCCAAGCGCGCGCACGGGAGATCGCGGACCTCGTGGCCGAGCGCTACCGCCGCGAGGCCGAGGAACGCCTCACCGCCGAACGCCTGACCATGGCGCGGGACGTGCACGACTCCGTCGGCCACGCGATGACCGTCGTCGCCCTGCACGCGCAGGTGGCCGCCGAGTCCGTCGGGCGCGACGACGCCGCGGTGGCGCAGGCGGTCGCCGTCATCCAGGAGACGACGACCAGCACGCTCGCGGACCTCCGGCGCACGGTCGCCCTCCTGCGGCGGCCGGGCCAGACGTCGCGCGAGGTGCCAGGCCTGAGTGCCCTCGCCTCGGCGGTCCGGCCGGCGCGCGTCGCCGGGCTCGAGGTCGTCGACGAGGTCACCCTCGGCGAGCCGATCCCGGCGGCCGTCGAGGCGGCGGCCTACCGGATCGTCCAGGAGTCGGTGACCAACGTCGTCCGCCACGCCCACGCCCGTCGGATCCGCGTGGCCGTGCACACGGCGGCCGGGATGCTGCACGTCCGCGTCGAGGACGACGGCAGCCGCCCGCCCACCGAGCACGGGGAACCGTCGGCGGGCCACGGGATCGCCGGGATGCGTGAGCGGGCCGAGGCGCTCGGCGGGACGCTCGATGCCGGCTGGACAGCCACCGGTTTCGTCGTCGCGGCGACGATGCCCCTCGGGGAGGAGCGATGACGACAGTTCTGATGGTCGACGACCAGGACCTCGTGCGCGCCGGCCTGCGCGCCCTGCTCACGAGCGACCCGACGATCACCGTCGTCGCCGAGGCGACGGACGGTGCCCGTGCCGTGGAGCTGGCGGTGCGGCACCGGCCCGATGTCGTGCTCATGGACATCCGGATGCCGGGCACGGACGGGATCGAGGCCACGCGGCGGATCCGGGCCGACGTGCGCCTCGAGGCGACCCGCGTCCTCATCCTCACGACGTTCGATGACGACGCCGACGTCATCGAGGCGGTGCGTGTCGGCGCGGCGGGGTACCTCCTCAAGGACACCCCCGGACCCGACCTGCGGCAGGCGGTTCACACCGCCGCTTCCGGAGGCAACCTGCTCTCACCGGCGATCACGCGTCGCCTCATGGACTTCGTTGCCGCGAGCCCGCCGCAGCCGCAGCCCCATCCCCGGCTCGACACGCTCAGCGAGCGCGAGCTCGAGGTGCTCCAGCGGGTCGGTCACGGCGACACCAACGACGAGATCGCCGCGGTCCTGTACATCAGCCCGGCGACGGCCCGCACCTACGTCAGCCGGATCCTGGCCAAGCTCGACGCGCGGGACCGGACCGAGCTCGCCATCATCGCCCACCGGTCCGGGCTGGCCTGACCGTCGGCGGCCCGACCAGAGGAGGTGCTGTGCGCGGTTCTGCCGTCGTCGTCGGCGGGGGCATCGGAGGCCTGGCTGTCGCGCGGGCGCTCCACCTCGCCGGATGGGAGGCGGTCGTCCTCGAACGCTCCCCCGCGCCGCCCCGCCGGGGCACCGCCCTCGGCATGTGGCCCGCGGCGATGGGAGCGCTCGACGCGCTCGGGCTGGGCGACGACGTGCGACGGCGCTCCGTCATGTGCACGCGTGCGGAGATCCTCCGGCCGGACGGCCGCACCCTCACCGGCGTCGGCGTCCCCGGTGGCGTGCAGCTCGTGTCGCGCGGTGACCTGCTGGACGTCCTCGCCCGCAGCCTGCCCGCGGGCACCGTGCAGTGGGGCGTACAGGTCACGGACCCCCGGATGCTACCTGCGGCCGACCTGGTGGTGGCCGCCGACGGCATCCACTCGAGCGTCCGCTCCGCCCACTGGGCGGTAGGCCCACGGGTCCTGCGCACGGTGGCCTTCCGCGGCACGGTGCCAGGTGCCGTCGACCGCATCACCGAGACGTGGGGACCCGGCCGGCTCTTCGGGATCACCCCGAACGGGGACGGCACGACGAACTGGTTCGCCTGCGTGCGCGCCGGGTCGGCGCCCGCCGGAGATGACCCCGTACGGATGACGGACGACCTCCACGCCCTCTTCGCCGGCTGGCACGAGGACGTCTCGGCCGTGCTCGCGGCCGTGGAACCCGGCACCGTCGACAGGCGCCGACTCTCGGACGTCCCAGCGTTGGGGCCCTACGTGCGCGGGAACGTCGCACTTCTCGGCGACGCCGCACACGCCATGGCACCGAACCTGGGCCGCGGGGCGTGCGAGACGATCCTCGACGCCGTGGCGCTCGCACGCGCGGTGCGCGAGGAGCACCGGGTCGAGACGGCGCTGCGCCGCTACGACCGCGAGCGCAGGCCGGCCACCCGGCGCCTGGTGCGGCTCGCCCGCCTCGCGAACCGGGCGTCCACCCTCGAGCGCGGCATCCCGCTTCGCGACGCGCTCGTCCGGGCCGCCGACGGCGCTCGCCGACAGGCGACCTCGACGTCGCCGACGGGCGACACCAGGTGACGACACGAGCACGACGCGGGTCGGCGCAGCCGCTCCGTACCGTCCCGGCATGTCACACGAGTCCTCCACCCCAGATCCCGTCCTCGATCCGCGGGGCCCGCAGCCGCTGTTGAGCTGGCCGCTCATCGTCGGCTTCGGCTCGCTCGCGCTGCTCTGGCCACTGGTCGACGTCGTCGGCCTGGACGAGGCACTGGGCCAACCGGCCACCGCCCTGCTCGTCCTGGGGCTAGTCGGGCTCGCATGGGTGCTCGGTGCCGGGCTCGGGCGCGTCCCCCGACCTGTCGCGACGCTGACCCTCGCCGGCGTCGTCTACGGGGTGCTCCTCCTGGGCCTGTCCCTCGCGCTCGACGTCCGGCCGTCCGTCGACGGCCGCATCGCCGCCGTCGTCGCTATCGTGGAGATCGCCCGCTCGGCCGGCCTGGGGGCGCTGGCCGGGGTCCTGGCCCGACAGCTCCAGAACTCGCGGGCGCGCCGGTGACCGGCGCGCCCGCGCGGATCGATGCCAGCGGCTCGCCGGGCGGACACCCGTCCGACCGTCGCCGCACCCATCTCCGCCGAGCCCTCCCGGCGGCGCTGGTGGCGGCGAGCATGCTGGCCGGTGCCGCGGCGTGCTCCGCCCAGGACGTCGTCGGGCCGTCGTCCTTGTCGCCGGTGGAGGCGCCCGCGGCCTTCGACGTCCCACTCCCCATCCCGCCGCTCGCCCCCTCGACCGTCGTCGACGGGATCCGGGTCTTCGAGCTCACCGCGCAGGAGGGCACCTCCGAGCTCCTCCCCGGCGTCCGGACGCCCACCTGGGGCTTCAACGGCGACATGCTCGGTCCCACGCTCCGGGCGTCGCGTGGGGAGCGCGTGGCGGTCAAGGTCGCCAACGCCCTGCCGGAGCCCACCACCGTGCACTGGCACGGGATGCACCTCCCGGCCGCCATGGACGGCGGCCCCCACCAGATGATCGAGCCCGGCGGGACATGGCGCCCCGAGTGGACCATCGACCAGCCGGCGGCGACCCTCTGGTACCACCCCCACCCGCACGGCAGCACCGAGGAGCACGTCTACCGCGGACTGGCGGGCTTCTTCCTCGTGGAGGACGGCGTTCCCTCGGGGCTGCCCGCCGAGTACGGCGTGGACGACGTCCCCGTCGTCGTCCAGGACAAGCGGCTCGACGCCGACGGGCGGCTCGAGCTCGACTCCGACGGGAACGAGGTCGGCCTCCTCGGCTCCACGGTGCTCACCAACGGCGTCGCCGGCGCGATGCTCGACGTGACCACCGAGCTGGTGCGCCTCCGCCTGCTCAACGGCTCGACGGCTCGTGTGTACGACTTCGCGCTCGAGGACGGCCGGAGCTTCTGGCACGTGGCCACCGACGGCGGGCTGCTGCCCGAGCCCCACGAGACGGACCACGTCCGTCTCTCACCCGGCGAACGCGCGGAGATCGTCGTCGCCATGGCGCCAAGCTCGGAGACCACGCTCGTCTCCCGAGCGCCCGACCTCGGGGACGTCGCCGCCCCGTTCGCCTTCGGCGGCAACGACACCTTCCCGGTGCTGCGCCTCGCAGCCGGTGCCTCGCTGCGCCAGTCCGCGCCGGTCCCCCAGCGCCAGGCGGTCGAGCCGGGCGACGCGGTCGATCCGGACGACGCGGCGGTCACGCGGAGGTTCGAGGTCCAGGACCGCAGCATCAACGGCCGGACCATGGACATGGACCGCATCGACGAGACCGTGCACGTGGGTGACACGGAGATCTGGGAGGTCACGAACCTCGACCGGTTCCCGCACAACTGGCACGTCCACGACGTGCAGTTCCACGTGCTCGACGTGGACGGCGCGCCCCCATCCCCGGAGCTCGCCGGCCGCAAGGACACCGTCTACCTCGAACCACGCCGCACCTACCGCCTGCTCATGCGGTTCGAGGACTACGCGGACCCCGACTCCCCGTACATGGTCCACTGCCACCTCCTCCTGCACGAGGACCAGGGCCTCATGGCGCAGTTCGTCGTGACCGACGGCGAGGAGCCGGCCCGGTCCCACGCCGCCGGCCACTGAGCGCGGCCCTCCCCGACGCCGCAGCGGCCCGGTACGCCCGCGGGCGACAACGCCGGTCGCACGCTGACGTACGCGACCGGCCCCAGACGCCGCTCCCTGACGGATGGGCCGGGCCCGCCCTCGTCCGTACCGTCCGGGCGACGGCTGGGCTGCCCGGCCGCGACGACGAGGACTGGAGGCAAGATGAGGACGACGTGGGCGATGCGACGACCGTGGTGGGCGATCGCCCTCTGGGTGCTCGCGGTGGCCGGCCTGAACGCGGCCGCCGCGGCGGCCGGGTCCGCCTACTTCGACGACCACACGCTGCCCGGGACCGAGTCGCAGCGCGTCGCCGACCGGCTGCAGCAGTCGGGCGACCAGGGCCTGGACACCGTCCAGGTCGTCTTCTACGCAGCGGCCGGCCTCACAGAGGAACCCGTGGCGCGTTCGTTGCGCGCCGTGGTCGACGAGATCGCCACGCTCCCGGGCGTCGCCTCGGTCGAGGCCCCGACGACCGACGGGCACTCGATCAGCACCGACGGCCGCATCGGGTACGCGACCGTGACCCTCGACACCGAGCCCCTGGCGACGGACGCCGCCGACGTGCGACGCATCATCGAGGCAGCCGAGTCCCACGCCACGGGCGACCTGCAGGTCGAGGTCGGCGGCGCGTCCGTCCGCGGTGCGCAGGAGACGGGCGGCGCCGCCGAGGGCGTCGGCATCTTGGCTGCGCTGGTGATCCTGGTCTTCCTCTTCGGCAGCCTCGTCGCGGCGGCCCTCCCCGTGCTGAGCGCGGTCCTGGCCGTCGGGGCGAGCATCGCGGCGGCCGCCCTGGTCTCGCACGTGACGTCCGTGCCGTCCTACGCCGCGCCGATGATGATGCTCGTCGGCCTCGGCGTGGGGATCGACTACGCCCTCCTCATCTTCACCCGCTACCGCGGCGAGCTGCTGGCCGGCCGACCCCGCGCCGAGGCGGCGGTCGTCGCCCAGCGCACCGCCGGGCGCTCGGTTGTCTTCGCCGGCGTGACGGTCGTCGTCGCTCTGCTGGGCCTCGTCGTCCTGGGCCTGGGTTCCTTGCGTGGGCTCGCCGTCGCCGTCGCCGTCACCGTGCTGATGACGCTCCTGGCCTCGGCGACGCTCCTCCCGGCCCTCCTCACGCTCCTGGGCGGGCGCATCGAGCGCTCGGTCCGCCGACGCGCGGGCCGCGCGCGGCAACGGGGCCGGGCCGAAGGCTCGTCGTGGCGCGCCCTCTCCGACACCGTCGCCCGGCACCCCTGGCCGGCCCTCGTCGGTGGCGTTCTCGTCCTGCTCGTGCTCGCGGCGCCGGCGCTCTCGATCCGGCTCGGCTTCGCGGACGCCGGCACCGACCCGGCCGGCTCGACGACCCGCGAGGCGTACGACCTCCTCGCTGCGGGCTTCGGCGATGGGGTGAACGGCCCGCTCGTTGTGCTCGCCGAGGCCCCCGCCGACGAGGTGGCTCGGGTGACGGAGGCCGTCCGGCGGACCCCGGGCGTCGCGGACGTCGTCGGGCCCCTGACTGCCGACGGCGCGTCCACCCTTGTCGTGGTCCCGGAGACCGGGCCGTCGGACCGCGCCACGATCGAGCTCGTCCACCGCCTCCGGGACGACGTCCTGCCCCCCGCCACGGAAGGACAGTTCTCGGTGGGTGGCGCGACCGCAGCGGCGATCGACTTCGCCGAAGGCGTCCGCGACCGCATGCCGTGGTTCGTCCTCGTCGTGGTCGGGATCTCCGCGCTGCTCCTCATGGCGGTGTTCCGCTCGGTCCTCGTGCCGCTCAAGGCGGCGATCGCGAACCTGCTCTCCATCGGGGCCGCACTGGGAGCCATGCAGCTCGTCTACGGCAACGGCACCCTCGGCCAGTCACCCGGACCGATCGAGGCCTTCCTCCCCGTGATCGTGTTCGCGGTGGTGTTCGGCCTGTCGATGGACTACGAGGTCTTCCTCGTCTCCCGGATGCACGAGGAGTGGCGGCGCGGCGGTGACGCCCGAACGGCCGTGCGCGAGGGCCTCGCGGGAACCGGGGCCGTCATCACCGCCGCGGCGGCGATCATGGTGGTGGTCTTCGGCTCGTTCCTGCTCAGCCCCACCCGGATGCTCGGGCAGATGGGGCTCGGGCTCGCCGTCGCCGTCCTGCTCGACGCCGTCGTCGTCCGCTGCCTCGTCGTGCCGGCAGTGATGCACCTCCTCGGCGACCGGGCGTGGTGGCTCCCGCCGTGGCTGGACCGCGCGCTCCCCCCCGTCCACCTGGAAGACCCGGCACTCGAGTCGCCGAGGACGGATCGCCCCGTGATGGCCGCGCAGGCGTGAACGCCGCCGCGTAGCGCCGGGGCGACCACGCACCGTGCGCAAGCCCGGCCTGCAGGGCGGCACACGGCAGCCGGGCGCACCCACCCCACCATCAACCCCGCACCACCCGAGTCGAAGGAAGCGTCACGATGACCCCCACCTCCGTCATGTCCGTCAGTCACCTCGATGCCAGCACGGTCGAGCAACGCGTCGAGTACCGGGTCCTGCGCCCGGCCGACTGGACGCCCGGCGAGACCCTCCCCCTCGTGCTGCATCTGCACGGAGCGCTGTCGTCTTCGACGTCTCTCGAGCTCGCACGACCCCTGTACGACGAGCTGTGGGCCGAGGGCGCCCTGCCGCGCGCCGTGGTCGCCTGCCCGAGCGTGCCGACCACGGGCGGCTTCTACATCGACTGGCCCGGCGGCCCGGCGTGGGAGACCTTCACCGCCCGGGAGCTGCCGGAGCACCTCGCCGCGCAGTACGGTCCGTTCTCCGCCACCGGACTGGTCGGCGCCTCGATGGGCGGCTACGCGGTCCTGAAGATCGCCTTCGCGGCACCCCACCGGTTCGCCGTCGTCGCCGCGCTCTCGCCTGCCGTGTTCCCCGGAGAGGCGCCGGAGGAGGTCCCTGACCGCAACATCCCCTCCGTCCTCGGGCAGCTCCACGCCGCCATGGGCGGCGGGACCGGCGATGCCGGGTCGTACACGGCCAACAGCGTCCACGGGCGCGCCCGGTCGAACGCGGCAGCACTCCGGGCAGCGCAGACCCCTCTGCTCCTCGACTGCGGCGCTGCCGACGAGTACCTGCTCCACGAGGGCGCGGAGCACCTGCACGGCGTCCTCACGGCGCTGGCAGTCCCGCACACGTTCCGTCTCGTCGAGGGGGCCGGGCACCTCGGTCCCGCTGCCGAGACGAGGACCCGCGAGGCGATCCGGTTCGTCGGCGAGGCCCTGCAGCACGCCCACGCCACCACGGCGTAGCGCCGCTGCAGGCCACCGCGCCGCGAGCGATGCGGAGCCGCCGGATCACGGACGTCGCGTGCGAGATGGCGCATCGTCCGCCCCAGAGGCCCTCCCGATCTTCGCTCGGGAGGGCCTCTGACCGGGTACGTCACTCGTCCGTCACACGAGTCGCACAGCGATGAGGGGGATCTGGCGCCCGGCCTTCTCCTGGTGCTCCGCCAGGAATGGTCGAACGGCGACGGCCCGCTCCCACGTAGCCTCTCGATCTGGACCCACCAGCTCGCTCGCCTCGGCTTCGAACGTTTCCTCGCCGAGCTCGACCGTCACCCGCGGGTCCGCCACGATGTTGTGGTACCAGTCAGGAGCGCGTGCCGCGCCCCGGTTCGACGCGAACAGAATCAGACGTTCGCCATCCTCGTAGTATCCGAGCGGAGTCGTCCGGGAAACCCCCGAGCGGGCCCCACGATGGGTGAGGAGGAGCAGTGAAACCCCGGCGAGCGCGCCGCCGACGGAGCCACCGTTGGCCCGGAACTCGTCGATCACCTCAGCATTGACGTCGTCCATCGGTCTCCCTCTCCATGTCGGCATCACCGCGCCGCGCCCCTTCCACCGGGGTCGGCAACCGGCCCGTCGACCTCGTAGTCCGCGACGTCTACGGATCTGAGGGCGGCCCGCTGGTCGTCGTCGGGCCCTTCGCCACGGAACCGGTCCAGCGCGATGCGCGACTCCCAGCGCTCGAGGACGTTGACCCGGGAGGGGTCGAGGGGGTCGGGAGCCAGAGTGAACTCGAGGCAGCCGGCGGTGCGCCGTGCCTGCTCTACGATCGGAACGCACCCCTCGAGGTACGCGGCGCGTGCTCCGGGGTCGACGATGAGGTGTCCGGCCACGATCACCATGGCGAGCCCACCGTGGCAGGGGTCGCGGCAGGGAGCCGTTGCGCCGGTGCGGGCAACGAATAGCGGACGACGTGCGCTCCCGAGCCGAACGAGGTCGTCTCACGCACCCGCAGCGACTGTGCCGGGTGTGTGCCGTCGAACAGCGGCAGGCCCGATCCGAGCAGCACGGGATGGACGACGAGGCGCAGCTCGTCGAGCACACCGGACGAGAGGGTCGCCCTGACGGCCCCCGCACCGGCGAACACGGCGATGTCGCCGGCTGCATCCTGGGCCGCGCGCTCGATTGCCCGCCGCGGGTCGCCCGCGAGCCGGTGGCTGTTGTGCCAGGTGGTGTCGAGCGGCGCGTGGCTGAGGACGTACTTGGGCAGCTCGTGCATCCGGTGCCGCTGGATCAGGGAGACCTCCGGCCCGGCGGTAGGCCAGAACTGGGCGAGCGCGTCGAAGGCGACGCGGCCGAAGACCATGCCGCTGATCGACTCGAGCATGCCGTCGATGTAGCGGTCGAACTCATCGTCCGCCGACCACCAGCCGAGCCCGCGGGCGGCGTCGGCGACGTAGCCGTCGACCGAGACGCTGATGTGCGCGAACACGGATCCCATGGACCTTCTCCTCGAATTCTTGGTCAGCCGAACAAGAAATCCAATCGTACAAATTCTTGTACGACCAGTCAAGAAGTCGTAGCCTCGACGCATGGTCCGCACGGGACGGCCGCGCAGCTTCGACGAGTCCGAGGTCGTAGACGCCGCGACCGAGGTCTTCTGGCAGCACGGCTATGGCGCTGCGAGCATGCGGCGCGTCGGTGAGCGCGTCGGGCTCCTGCCCGGCAGCCTGCAGGCCGCCTTCGGCGACAAGCGCAGCCTCTTCCTCCGCTCCTTGGAGCACTACGCCCAGCGCCAGCGCGCCTTTGGTACATCGCTGCAGGATCCCGGTCCGGTGCTACCCCGCCTCCGGAGCGTGCTGCAACAGATCGCTGCCGCAGCCTCCAGCGACCATCCACGGGGCTGCATGCTCGGCAACACGGCCACCGAGCTGTCCGACGACCCCGCCGCCACAGCCATCGTGCGTGACGCGCTGCTCGAGCTGGAGCGCAGCATCGCCGAGGCGCTGGCACGGGCGCAGCGGGAGGGCGAAGTCGCCCCCGCCGTCGAGCCCGAGGGCGCCGCCCGCATGTTCGTGGCGCTCATGCAAGGCCTCCATGTGCTGGCGCGCGTCACGCCCGAACCAGCCCACCTCCGGGCGGCCGTCGACGCCGCGCTCGCCCCCTTCTCCGCCAACCCCTAGGGCCCTCCCCCGGAGGACGGCCGGTCGTGCCGCGTCACGAGGAGGTTCCCTCATGTCACCGAAGATCGAGCAACACCGCATGCCGTCGACCAGCGCCTCGGCCGGGGTCGAGGTCCGGGTCCTCGCCGCCGGCCCGGCGGACGAGCCGCTCCCGCTGATCCTGCTCCTGCACGGAGCGATGTCGTCTGCGCAGTCGCTCGACCTGCACGCTCCCCTCATCCACCGGCTGTGGGCCACCGGCGCACTGCCTCCGTGCGTCGTCGCGTGCGCGAGCACCCCCACCGAGGGCGGCTTCTACCTCGACTGGCCGCAGGGGCCCCGGTGGGGATCGGTGGTCGGTGACGAGCTGCCGGACTTCGTCAGCCAGATCCACCCCATCGACCGCTCGCGACTCGCGGTGGTAGGTGCCTCGATGGGCGGTTTCGGTGCGCTGAAGCTGGCCTTCGGAACCCCGGATCGATACGTCGCGGCCGCGGCACTGGCGCCTGCCGTGTTCCCGGGGAGCACCACCGCGGAGGTGCCGGAACGCAACCGCCAGGCGGTGCTCGGCCAACTCCTCGCAGCCCTCGACCAGCTCCCCGGGGAGCGTGTGCACGAGCGGCTGTTCGCGAACCTCGACGCGATCCGACAGCGGAGGATGGCGCTCTTCCTCGGCGTGGGCGAACGAGACGAGTTCGGGCTGCGCGACGGGAGCGAGCACCTCCACGCCCAGCTCCTGGCGGCCGACGTGTCCCACCAGTACCTCGTCGTCGCAGGTGGCGGTCACATGGATGCCGGCATGGCGGAGCTCCAGCGGACTGCGCTCACGTTCATCGGCCGGGCGCTGCTGCAGCCGGCGGCCGAGTCCGACCTCGCGGAGGTCGCGCCGTGATCAAGGCCGCCGTGCGCTGGATGATTCGACGCAACATCGCAGCCCTCAACGCCGGGCGCCACGAGCCGGCGCTGGCCATGTTCGCCGGCAGCGCCACCTTGTGCTTCCCCGGACGGAACGCGTGGAGCGGGCAGTTCCGGGAACCGACCCTGGGGCGCTCCGCCCACCGGTCGCACCAGGGACGCGACGAGATCGAGGCGTTCCTACGTCGCTACGTGCGGCACGGCATCCAGATGGCCGTGGAGGACATCCTCGTGAACGGACCGCCGTGGGCCCTGCGCGCCGCCGTGCGGGCCCACGTCTGGGTACCGGGCCCTGAGGTCGGCCGTGACGTCTACAGCAACCGCGTCGTCCTCATGATCGATACCCGATGGGGGAGGATCCAGCGGCAGGAGGACTACGAGGACACCGAACGAGCAGCGGCCTTCGATGCGCACCTCGCCGGCGGGAGCGTCGTCAGCTGAGGCCCCAGAACGGGCCCTGCAGCCCCACCTGTCGGAAGTAGGCGCGGGCGTCAGCAGGCTCTCGCCGGCGATAGCCCCGCTCGAGCCGGCCCTCGTACCACCCCGCGGCGAAGCGCCACAGCGTATCGAGGTCCATCCGGTAGCCCTCCGGATGGCCCGTGCGAGCGAGCCAGCGGTCGATGCAGGCGTCGTCGCAGAAGAGCAGCTGGTTGCTGCACGTGTGGACGACGTCGTCCCACATCCGAGCCGCGGGGACGAGGAAGTGCGCGCGCTCCCGGCCCTCGGGCGGCGACGTGGTGTCGACGCGCCAGGCGAGCGGCCGATCACACGCGGGACACGCCCCCGCGACGACCACCGGCCCGCAGTCGGGCACGAGATGGGGGATCGCGAAGGAGTCCCAGGCGCAGCCACCCCACCACAGCGTCGTGTCGCTCATCACGCTGTAGCCGAACGACCGGGTCGCGAACGGGTGCGCCAGCACGATCTCCCCGTCCGCGCCGAGCGCCCACGCGCGCTGCTCGGCCAGCTGCTCGATCGCGGCCCTTGCGCGGGCGGGGCTTCCTGCGAGTCGGGCCAGCTCCGAGTCGGCCGGCAGCCGACCGGTCGACGCCAGGGCCGCATAGACGGCCACCCGGACGTCCTCGAGCAGCACCGGATCCAAGGGCTCGTGAGGATCGGTCACCTGACGAACGTATGCCCGGGCGGGACACGGGTGCATCGAGTTATTCGCCGCACGGCGGCCGCGTCGCACCCTGAGGGCTGATCGCGCTGCTCGCGGGACGCCACCGCCGCACGCGCCCGTCGTCACCCGTCGGCTCGGCGCCTGTGCAGCTCGTCCAGGAACGCTTCGTGCTCGGTGGCCCAGGTGCACAACGCGGCGACCGGCTCGTGCAGCCGACGTCCGTCGGGCGTGAGCCGGTACTCCGTCTTTGGCGGCACCACCGGGTACACGGTCCGCTCGACCAGCCCAGCCTGCTCGAGCGCCCGCAGGACCTGGATGAGCATCTTCTTCGACACGTCGGGGATGGCTCGCTGGATCTCGCTGAAGCGCCTCGTCGAGTCGGACAGGCTGAAGAGCACGATGGGCGTCCACTTGTCACCGACGAGCTCGAGCAGCCGCCGAGCGGGGTACCTCGGCCCGTAGGGAGCGACGTCCTGGTCGGCCATGGCGTTGAGGTTACCAGAAGGTGACTACTTGTCTTCTGGAAACCGTCGTCGCATCATCGCCGGCATGGAGACGCGACGACTCGGACGGTCAGGCCTGCAGATCCCCGTGCTCAGCTTCGGGGCTGGCACCTTCGGCGGCTCGGGACCGTTGTTCTCGAACTGGGGGAACACCGACGTTGCCGGCGCCCGGCGCCTCGTCGACCTGTGCCTCGACGCAGGCGTCACCCTCTTCGACACCGCAGACGTGTACTCCGACGGCCGGTCCGAGGAGATCCTCGGCGAAGCCCTGCGGGGGCGGCGCGATCACGTCCTGCTGTCGACGAAGGTCGGCCTGCCGACGGGGGACGGCCCCAACGACGCGGGCACCTCACGAGCCCGTCTCGTCGACTCCGTCGACGCCGCACTCCGACGGCTCCGCACGGAGCACATCGACCTCCTGCAGCTGCACGCCTTCGACGCGTTCACCCCGGTCGAGGAGGTGCTCTGGACCCTCGACGCCCTGGTCCGCTCGGGAAAGGTGCGGTACATCGGGGTCTCGAACTTCGCGGGCTGGCAGATCATGAAGTCCCTGGCCGTCGCCGACCGCTACGGCTACCCCCGGTACGTCGCCAACCAGGTGTACTACTCCCTCGTCGGCCGCGACTACGAGGCCGAGCTCCTGCCCCTCGGGCTCGACCAGGGACTCGGGGCCCTCGTCTGGAGCCCGCTGGGGTGGGGGCGGCTCACCGGGCGCATCCGCCGCGACCGACCCGCCCCGCCCGACAGCCGCCTGCACACGACGGCCGCGTACGGCCCCCCGGTCGACGACGAGCTGATGTACGACGTCGTCGACGTTCTCCTCGAGACCGCAGCCGAGGTCGGCCGGTCGGTCCCGCAGGTCGCAATCCGCTGGCTCCTCAACCGACCCACCGTCACCAGTGTCATCCTCGGGGCGCGCACCGAGGAGCAGCTGCTCGACAACCTGGGCGCTGTGGGGTGGGACCTCACGGCCGACCAGATGGCTCGCCTCGACGCGGTCAGCCAGGTGGAGCACCCATACCCCCACTTCCCGTACCAGCGACAGGAAGGCTTCGCCCGGCGCAACCCGGCCCCGGTGTAGCGGCTCACTGGGCGGCAGACCGCGTCGACCGAGGGCATCGCCGTGCACCGTTCCGGTCGGTCTTGCCCGCCGCGAATGCGCCAGGTGCACCGCCGCACCTCCTGAGTGCTCGTCCCTGAAGGTCCGGCCTCATGGTCCGCACGCGAGCGTCGGGAGCACGGGGGCGATACGGGTTTCGCTCGCGGCACTCCTCCTCCCCCCGGACCGAGCCCTCATCGAGCGACTCGGACTGCGCAGGCAGCCACCATGGCCGAGCCTCGGCCGACCTGGCGAGGACCGCGCGACGTGCCGGGTCAGCGAGCCGGGGCGAATTCGAGGCGCAGCGAGCTCGCGCAGCCTTACATGCTCGACCTGCCCGGATGTCCGACTCATCGCCGTCAGGGGCTGGGCATCGATGGAACCCTGGATGCCTTGTGTTGCGTGTAGGGGCGTGAGAAGGATCGAGAACCCACCCGATGCGGGGAGCTGGGCGGCCGCCATGGGCACGAGAACGAGACGCGCGAGCGGGCCGGGTGTTGGCGAGGCGGTCAGGGTCGTCACGGGTGCGACACGCGTGGAGGAGTTCCGTGCGTTCGTCGAGGCCGCGAAGGACCCCCTGTACCGGATGGCGTTCCTGCTGTGCGGGGATGCCGTGCGTGCTGACGAGCTGACCCAGGCCACGTTCGAGCGCACGTGGCGGGCGTGGAGCTCGGCCCGGGACGGCGACCCATTGGCCTACGCCCGCCGCATCCTGGCGAACCTGCGCATCGACACTTGGCGACGCACTCGCCGCGAGGTCCTCACCGGCCTGGACCACCACGATCGGGCACATGTCGGCGACCCCGCGGTCGCCGTGGCAGAACGCGACGCCGTCGTCCGCGCCCTGCTGCTGCTCCCGGTCAAGCAGCGCCGCATCGTCGTGCTGCGTCACCTGCTGGACATGTCCGAGGCCGACGTCGCCGCCGAGCTCGGCCTGCCGATCGGCACCGTGAAGTCCACCTCCTCGCGCGCCCTGGCCCAGCTGCGCACCATCATGACCGACCCAGGAGAAGAGGCATCCTCATGAGCGCCCCCGACGACTTCGCCGCGCGGCTGCGCGCCGGCGCACACCTCGACGAACTCACCTCAGCCCTGGACACCGACCAGGTCGTGACCCGCAGTCGCCGCCGACGCACCACCGGGCGAGTGGCGACTGGAACGGTAAGCCTTGCCCTGACGGCCGGCGCAGTCCTGCTCGCACCCTCACTGCTCCCGACCCGCTCGGTGCCACCAGCCAGCACCGGCGCACCCACTACCTCGAGCACCCAAGCCCCGTCGCCCGCAGCCACCAGTCCAGGTGCTGAGTCCCCGGGCCCCACGGGTGCACTGCCCGCAGGCTTCGTCGACGGGCATGTGCCGGCCTGGCTCGAGGGTTCCGGCCTGGCCTGCGGCGCGGACGCGGTCGCCCCGCAACCGGCCGGCACCGTCGTCGCCCTCCGGGCCGCCGGCACGGCGACTTCCGAGCAGACGCCCGACGGGACGTGGCTCTACACCTTCGACGCCACCCTGACATCCGCCGCGACGTCCACCGTGGACCTGTGGGCACCCGACCTGGCCGCCGTCGCCTGGGTGCAGGACGGCCGCATCGTCGGGCTGGGACCGAACAACGCCGAGAGCGCCTCCATCGCCGCCCTCCCGCCCGACCAGCCACGCGCGGTCCACGCCTCGGCCACCCGCACGGACTACTGCGTCCCCAACAGCGACGGGACCTACACCACCGACCTTCCAGCCGGTGACTACGAGCTCGTCCTGTACTTGCGCGTCTCGCCCGACACCTACGACCCCGCGACGACGACCTGGATCACGAGCCAGCGCCTGACGGCGACTCTCACCGAGGACGGCCGGCTGACCGACGTAGAAGCGGAGGGGTGAGGCGGCCCGTCCATGGTTCGAAGCGCGAGCGGTCTGGGACGCGGACTCGATGACTCGATGCTCCCGTTGGACCCGTGCGGGCGGTACGGAAGCGCCGTGGGCCTCAGCCGTGGCCAAGGGCTTGTCGCCACGCTCCATCGCCAAGTACCACGTGATGCTGCACTCGGTGGTTCGCCCGGGCGGTTCCTGACCGGCTCGTCGCCTCCAACCCCTGCAAGCACACCGAGCCGCCGAAGGTCGTGACGAGGAGGGCCAGGACGCTCACCCCCGAAGAGTTCGCGGGCGTGCTGGCCGAGATCCCGGACCGCTTCAAGCCGCTCGTCATGACCGCGATCGAGACGGGCCTGCGATGGGGCGAACTCGGAAGTGGTCTGATGGAAGCGCGGCAGCGAGCGATGGCCGATGACGTGGCGCGGCCGGTCGCCGAGGCGCTCACGGCGGCTTCCGACCCCATCCGGGTGCGCGTTCTCTCGGCGCTGGCCACCGCACCGTCCGGGGAGGTGTCGGCCGGCGAGCTCGCTGCGATGACGGACGTCACCGCCCCCACCGTCTCCCACCACCCCGGCAAGAACCTCAGCCACGTCATCTACTGCACGGACGAGGGCGGCACGGTCAGCTGACCGTCGGTCGCGCGGCCCCGGGCCCGGTCGTCCCGAGCCCGGGGGTCGCGCAGCAGGTCCACGACACGCGACCAGCCGTCGTCCCCGTGACCGGCCTCGACCGCACTGGCGGCGAGGTCACGCAGCAGGGACGGCAGCCGGAGGTCGAGCCCGGCGTCGCTGGCGGTCGCGTGGACGTGCTCCAGCGCGGCGAGCTCCATCGCGATCCGGTCCTGCGCGCCCGGGTGCTCCCCGGCGTCGACGTCGCGCGCCAGCTCGGTGAGGGTCGCCGGCAGGATCTCGACCATCGACCGGGCGAGCGGCAGGAACCGCGCCGCGCTCACGCCGGACGCCCCGACCATCGCCGCCGCGTGCAGGAAGCCGGTCATCCCGGTGAAGAACACCTCGAGCATGGCGACGTCGAGCAGGGATGCCGCGCCGGGGTCGTCACCCACGTACCTGCCCTCGCCGCCGAGGGCCGCCCGCGCGTCGTGCGACGCGCTGAAGAGGTCGGGGTCGCCGGAGTACAGGACGAGCGCGTCCTCGGTGCCGACCAGCGGGGTCGGGACCATGATCGCCGCAGCGAGCAGGCGGATCCCGCGGTCGGTCGCCCACCGCGTGGTCTCCCTCGCCTGCATCGGGGTCGCCGACGCGGCGTTGACGACGACCGAGCCGGCGAGTGCGGACGGGTCGATCGAGGCCAGGAGCGCCCGGGTGGTGGCGTGGTCGCGGAGCACGGCGAACGTCACGTCGGCCGCCCGGACGGCGTCGTCCGGCGTCGCGGCCACGACGACCCCCAGGTCGCGCAAGGGTTCGGCCCGGGACGGTGTGCGGTTCCAGGCGACCGTCGCCAGACCCGCACGGGCGAGGGCGGAGGCGACGGCCGAGCCCATGGGACCCAGGCCCAGGACGGCGACGGTGGGGGGCGTGTGCTGACGGGACATGGGGTCCTCCTCGGTCTCGGGCACGGTCTCGACCCGCACACCCTCCGACCGGTACCGTCGTCCCGACAAGTACCTACTTCCGTGTGCGGTACCTACCCCGAGGTGAGTGTGGAGGCCGGAATGGCCGGGACGGGCACCTTCCTGTGCGGGCTCGACGCCGCTGTCGCCGTCGTCGGCGGCAAGTGGAAGCCGCTCATCCTCTGGGCGCTGAGCGAGCGCCCGCGCCGCACGGGGGAGCTGCGGCGCGAGCTGGACGGCGTCTCGGAGAAGGTGCTCATCGCCCAGCTGCGCGAGCTCGAGGAGGACGGCGTCGTCCGGCGGGAGGTCTTCGCGCAGGTCCCGCCGAAGGTCGTCTACCACCTCACGGAGGTGGGTGTGCAGCTCGACCGGGCGCTGGGCCCCCTCGGGGACTGGGGCGAGCAGCACATGCACGACATCGTGGCCCGGCGCAGCGCCCGGCCCGCGGCCGCCGCACGTCCGGCGCGCTGACGGCGGGCTCAGTCCCCCGCGAGCCCGCGCTCGGCCGCCATGCCCCGATGTCGTGGCGGCCCGGCTCAGCGGCCGGACGGTGCCTGCCCCCACGGAGATCCTCCGGGCGGTAGCCGCGATGTACACCGGGGTCGCGGCGCACCCGATCAGCAGCCCCCCGCCGCAGGCCACCGGCCATCCGTTCGTCGAGGTGCCGGTCGAGTCGATCTCGGTGGTCTAGTTCTCGGGAGATTCTCGATCACCGCGTTGCCGCCGGGCGCGCTGCACGACCTCCTTGGCGACTCGGTCAGACACCGCCCTGGCCTGATCGACCGCTTCACTGCCCAACCTTCGCGCGGCGTCGACGCCGTCCTCACCTGTCTCGAACACCTTGTCCCTGACGTCCGTCGCCGCCTTTATCCAGCGCCGGGCCTCCACGGCCTGGGAGTCACGTCCGATGCCGAGATGCGCGTGGAGATCCGCGACGGCGCTCACCACCTCGTTCCGCGAGCGGACCACGATCGGTGATGCCGCCGGATGGAGCAGCACTTTCGCGGCTGTGCGTGCCCGTCCACGGGGCAGCGTCCGTTGACATCTCGTTGACACCAACGCCAGAGGCCCTCCCGATCTCTCGATCGGAAGGGCCTCTGACCTGGTACTTCACTTGTAGCGGGGGGATCACCGAGACGGGCGTTCTGCGTCTCGCGCGCCTGGCGTCTTCGCAGGTCAGCAGCTCGTGCATGGCAATCTGCACACCCCTCTCTTCCCGGTGCGATCCAACCACGCGCCTGGGACACCCCTGATCGGTGCGTGAGTCAGGGGTGTCGCCGACCCCTGCCTTCGCCGTCCCGTCCGGACCGGTGCGCCTCACCCCGGCCTGCGCCGACGAGCCGCTCCGCCATGGAACCGATGGACTGAGCCGGCCTCGACGAGTGCGCGGAGATCTTTGCGAACCGTCACTCTCGACACTCGGAACTCCGCCGCGAGGTCGGCGACGGTGAGCACACCTCGCACGCGAATCAGCACCTCCATGGCTCGACGTCGCTCCGGGACGCCGAGCACGGCGTCCGAGAAGGTCGGACGGCAGTCGTCCGCTACCCGATCCATCGCGATGGCGGACGTCAGGCCGTCACCGGGATCCCGAGCAGCGCTGCCCTGATGCGGGACGGGGAGCTCTTCGGGACCCGATCCTCGGTGAACAGGCCGTTCTTCTCCTGCGCCGTGTCGGTGAGTTGCGTGTAGCAGTAGCCGGCGAGGCCGCGGCCCGGGCCGATGGTGGCAACCAGGCCGGCAATCGCCTCCCCGAGCGCCTCAGGGTCGATGACGTCCCCGTACGCCGCCCACGCTTCGGCGTCCTCGTGGACACTGAGCCCGCCGAACTCCGAAAGAAGCACCGGAACGGTCGCTGCACGGCTGACCGAGCGCTCGAGCGCGATGCGGCGACCTCCGGTGTGACCGCGGGCGACGGTGGACCGCACGCGCTCGCGCGAGCCGTAGCGGTCCTCAAGCGTGCCGGGTTGCTGGGCGTAGTCGTGTACTCCCAAGACGTCGCCGGCGGTGTACTGCCAGCCGTCGTTACCCATGACGATGCGGGTCGGGTCGAGCGCCTTGAGCAGCGCGTGCAGTGCGGTGACGGCGTGCTGCTGGGCGGGGTCGTCGGCAAGTCGCGGGACGCCCCAGCTCTCGTTGAAGGGCACCCAAGCGACGACGCTCGGGTGGCCTGCGTCGCGTTCGACGAGGCTCACCGCCTCCGCGACCGTCCGGGTCAGCGCGACGTCGGAGAACCGGTAGGCGGCCGCGGTGTCGGCCCACACGAGCAGGCCGAGCCGGTCGCAACACGCGAGGAACCGGGGATCTGCGCTCGTCTGGTGCATCCGCAGCCCGTTGAAGCCAAGTTCCTTGATGAGGCCGGCTTCGCGCTCGAGGGCCTCGAATGACGGCGCCGCGAGGTGGGTCTGCGGCCAGTACCCCTGCTCGAGGACAAGACGCAGGAAGTACGGGTGGCCGTTGAGGAGCACGTTCTCCTCGTCCGTGCCGACCGTGCGCAACCCCAGGTACGACTCGGCCTGGTCGACGACCTCGCCGTTCAGTCGCAGTGTGGCGTCGACGTCGATGAGGGTGGGCGACTCCGGGCTCCACAGGAGCTCCCCCGGTTCGACGTCCAGGCACTCGTGGTCCAGAGGGACGACGACCCGGGCGGTTGAGGACAGGCACGCGACAGTGACGTCGGCCAGGAGCCGGCCGCCGACAGCGAACCGGAGACCCAGGCTCGCCGCCGGGCCGTGGACGCCGACGAGTCTGGCCTCCACGGTTACAGACGCGAGGTCGTCCCCGGGCCGCAGAGCGAGGCGGTCGATGCGTGCGGCCGGGACTGGCTCGAGCCAGACGGTGCGCCAGATGCCGGACGTGCGCCGGTACCAGATGACGTGCGGCTCGTCGGACCAGTCCTGCTTGCCGCGTGGCTGCTCGAGGTCGCGCGCGTCGTCGACGGCGCGCACCACCAGGACGTTGGCGCCCGGCCGGACGGCGTCGGTCACGTCGAAGCTGAACCGGGCCTGGCTGCCCTCGTGGTCTCCGACGTGGGTGCCGTTGACCCACACGGATGTGCGGTGGTCGACGCCCTCGAAGTGGAGCAGGAGCCGCTGTCCCGGCGTGGGCCGGTGCTCGAAGTCGCGCCGGTACCAGAGCGGTGCGTCGATGTCCTGTCCGATGCCGGACGCGGGAGCCTCCGGCGGGTACGGCACCTGGATGGTCCGGTCGAACGGCTCGGCGCTGTTGAACCACCGGTCGGGGAGGCCCCTGTCGGCGGTGTCGGCGGCGAAGCCCCATGGCCCGTCGAGCAGGGTGTACTCGCGTCGTACCAGGGTCGGACGGGGGTGGTCGGGCGTCATCGTCCCGCCCCGGTGACCGGCGAGACGGTGACGAACGTGCCGGCGGGAGCGGTGGCCGCCATCACGATCCGGCGGTGGCCTGCGGGGGCCGGGCGGCTGACGCGTCCGCCGGTCCAACGAGCCTGCGGCGAACCGGAGACGACGTGCTGCACGCCGTCGATCTCCAGGACGACCGTCGCGTCGGCCGGCGCTCCGTCTGCCGTCCTGGCGTGGACGTCCCAGCCGTCGGGCACGGCGTCGTCGGGCACGTCGGCGGCGTGGGCCGACCAGGCGGTCCCGCCACCGAAGCGAAAGGTGAGGGTCGCCTCGTCGAGATCCGCCCATCCCGTGCCGTCGCTGCGGAGCGCGATCCCCCACGCACGCCTGCCACCCGGCTCGTCCTCAGGGTCGCCGATGCGGATGAGCGCGACGCCTCCGGCGGGCACCATCACGGACGCGCGGCCGGACGCGAGGGCCAAGGATCGCTCCGGGGCGACGCCGTCGGCGCCGATGACGCAGACGGTCCCCGCGCCCGGCGCGCTGCCGAGCGCGAGGTGGACGTCGACGTCGGTGAAGTGCCGGTTCCACACGATGGCGCAGACGGCCGACCCGGACGCCGAGGCGACTGCGCCGACGCCGCGCGGGCCGTCGATGCCGACGGCGACACGGTCGACGGGCATGTGCTGGTAGAAGCGGTAGACGGCGTAGATGGGCTTCGGGGCCCCGTCGATGTCGACCATGCCGGAGAAGTTGCCCTGGCCGCTGTCGAGGAACTGGGCCCAGTGTGTCCGGGTCAACTCGCGGTGGGCGAGCAGCCGCGGGATGTCCGCGGCGAAGGCCGAGGCGAGCAGGTGCGTGTCCTGGAGGCCGCCGCGCGGGTAGTCGATGCTGAACGCGTTGTACTCGTTCAGGTGCCACTCCACGTCGCGCAGCGTCGGATACGCGGCCAGCACGTCGCCGACGGTGCGCAGCGTGGCCTCCAGCCCGAAGTGGCCGTAGTGGTGGAAGGACAGGAAGTCCAGCGGCAGCCCCTCGTCCGTGACCACCCGGCAGAAGGCGTCCAGCCAGTCGGCGTGGACGGCCGCGACGGCCAGTGCCGGTCCGCCCACGCGGGCCGCGGGATCCGCGGCACGGATGGCGGCCGCAGTCGCGCGGTAGAGCTCCAGGTAGTCCTCGAGGTCACCCGTGTAGAACGTGGGCTCCGCGGTGCGCTCGTCGCGCAGGTCCGGCTCGTTGTAGACCTCGTGATAGCCGACGGCGGTGCCGCGCTGGCGCAGCCCGGACACGTAGGACGCCACCGTGCGCACCCAAGCCGAGTCGTCGCGGGCCATCGTCCGCCAGTCGTCGCCCGGCTCCCGCGCCGCCGCCGGGACGTAGCAGTAGGACCAGTAGGGGCGGGTGCCGGTCTCGGCGAGGACCCGCGCGATGTGGTCGGTCTCCTCGAAGTCGAAGGCCAGCTCGCCGCGCTCGTCGCGGGTGACGACCTCGCGGGTCCAGGGCATCCACTCCGCACCCCAGCCGAGGTCGATCCGCAGAGACTCCGCTCGCACCGCCGCGATGTGCGCAGCGTCGCGCCGGTACCGCTCGATCGGCACGAGCCCGGAGTTGTAGATCGCGATCCGTTCCTTGGACAGCGGGTGGTCGACCAGGGCGGTCGGGTCGATGCGCACGGTGGCGCTCGTCAGGGGTGCACGCACAGGGGGTTTCCTTCGGTGGTCAGTTGGCCAGGCCGGTCATGGAGATGCCGCGCACGATCCAGCGCTGGAAGAAGAGGTAGGCGACCAGGATCGGCAGGGAGACGAGCGTGACGCCGGCCATGATCGCCCCGTACTGCGCGGTGTACCGGCCGATGAGGGACTGCAGCGCCTGGGTCAGGACCCAGCTGTCCTGCCTGGTCAGGTAGATCGAGTTGACGTAGAAGCTGTTCCACAGCGACACGAAGGTCAGCAGGCCCAGGGCCAGGTAGGCCGGCCCGGACAGCGGCACGATGATGCGGAAGAAGCAACGCCACGGGCCCGCCCCGTCGATCGCGGCCGCGTCCTCCAGCTCGCCGGGCAGGGTGATGAAGTACTGCCGGAAGAAGAACGAGGCGAACGGCGTGCCGAACAGCATCGGGACGATGATCGGCAGCGGCGAGTTGAGCCAGCCGAGCTCGCGGAAGATGACGTACTGCGGGATCAGCGTGGCGTGCACCGGCACCATGAGCGTCAGCAGCATGGTGGCGAGCAGGGTGCCGCGGCCGGGGAACCGGAACCGGGCGAGCGCGTACCCGGCCATCGAGCTCGACAGCAAAGTGCCGGCCGTACCGATCACCGCGATGAGCAACGTGTTGCCGAAGTATCGGCCGAGCTCGGGCAGGGCCTCGAAGAGCCGGTGGTAGTGCTCGAACGTGATCGGGTGCGGGATCAGCTGGTCGGCGGCGTACATGTTCTCGTCGGTCCGCAGCGACATCGACAGCGCCCACAGGGCCGGGAAGATGTACGCGAAGACCATGACGATCATGAAGCCGTGGTAGAGGACCGTCTGGCCCCGCTCCTTGGTGGTGGCCCGCGCCCAGGCGCGCGGGGCGGTCACGGCGCTCATCGACGCGCCCGACGTCGGCGCCGGCCACCGGACGCGGTCGGGTCCTCGTAGTGGACCCAGCGGCCGCTGACCAGAAACTGCACCGCGGTGACCAGGAAGATCAGCAGCGCCAGCATCCAGGCGATCGCCGCGGCGTACCCGAGGCCGGAGACCTGCTCGTTGTAGTTGAACATCTGGTTGTACATGTAGAGCACGATCGTCCGAGTCGAGTTGGAGGGACCGCCCGCGGTGGCCGGGCCGGCGCTGGCCGACGTCATGGCGACGACGGGGTCGAACAGCTGGAACGCCCCGATCAGGGACGTCACCGTGAGGAAGAAGACCGTCGGGGAGATCATCGGGACCGTCACGTTCCGGAACCGCTGCCAACGGTTCGCCCCGTCGATGGTCGCCGCCTCCAGCAGCGAGACGGGCACCCCCTGCAGCGCTGCGACGTAGAGCGTCATGCCGTAGCCGATGGTCTGCCACGTGGTGACCATGGCGATCGAGGGCATCGCCGTCGCCGGGTCGAGCAGCCAGTCGGGGCTGGTGCCTCCGAAGAGCTCCCAGATACCCGAGATCGGCCCGGACTGGCTGTTGAACATCCACCGCCAGACGACGCCCACGGCGATCTGCGAGAGCACGTACGGCAGGAACAGAGCCGCCCGGTAGACGCCGACGAAACGGCGCGGGGTGAAGGTCAGCAACGCGGCCACGAGCGAGAAGACGAGCAGGGTGCTCGTGCCGACCAGGATGAAGCGGACCGTGTTCCACAGCACCGCGGGGATCCGGTCATCGCCCAGCAGGTGCTGCCAGTTGTCCAGGCCCACGAACGTGGGCGACGGTGCGACCAGGTCCCAGTTGGTGAAGGAGTAGCCGAGCGATGCCACCAGAGGCACGGCGGTGAAGGCCAGCAGCCCGATGACCTGCGGCAGCACGAACAGCAGAGCTGTGCGTGAGCGCCTGCGAGCCAGGCTGGTCCGTCGGCGTGGCGTCGCTGCGCCGCGCTGCGTGCGTGGTGGCACCGCTCGACTCCTCGTCCTCGTCCCGGCTACTTGGCGGCGTCGAGGAGGGCGTCGATCCGCGAGGCGCAGATCCCGTCCAGAGCCTCGGCTGCGGTCGCGCGGTTCATGATGATGTCCTCGATCGCCGGGGCGATGCCGTCCTGGCTGGACACGGCGCTCCACACGACCGACGGGTCGACGTTGGTGAACGTCAGGTCCCAGCCCGCCGGGTCGATCTGCGCCTCGACGAGGCCCTCGGGCTCACCCTCGGCCTGCGCGAACGCCGGGCCCTGCGCGACGTCCTGGTACGCGGGGATCAGACCCATCTGCTTGCCGGCGCCCTCGGTGGCCATGTAGTGCAGGAACTCCCACGCCGCGTCCTTGTGCTCCGACGCCTCGGACATCACCCAGACGTGGATCTGCGCCAGCGTCGCGTTGCCGGCCGGACCCTCGGGCAGGGCGGCGATGCCGTAGTTGAGCTCGGGGTTCTGCTGCTGGACGGCGAGCACCTGCTCGTGAGAACCCTGCTGCATGGCGACCTGGCCGCGGACCCAGCGTGCGTAGCCGGGTTCCTCCTGCTGCAGCTGCGGGGTGATGGCCGAGTGGTCGGTCCACATCAGGTCCTGCAGCCACTGGAAGCCCTCGATCGTGCCCTCGGAGTCCGCGGTGCACTCGTTGCGGGCGTCACCGCCGAGGATCCCTCCACCGAAGGCGGCGAGGACGGGCGCGTAGCCGGGCTCGATGGGCGCGGCGGCGAAGTTGAAGTACCCGTACTGCTGGATGGCGTTCGGGTCGAAGCCGGCCGCGGTCGCGTCGTTGCCGGAGCCGTCGAGGGTCAGCTTGGCGGCCCACTCGCGCAGGTCGTCGTAGGTGTAGGAGCCATCGGCCGGCGGGTAGTCCAGGCCCGCCGCGTCGAACATGTCCTTGTTGTAGAAGAGCGACTGGATGTTGTAGCCCATCGGAAGGCCGTAGAGCTTGCCGTCGGACGGCGACGTGAGGGCGTCGATGATCGCCGGCGTGAAGTCGTCGGTCGTGGTCCCGGACTCCTCCAGGTAGGGCGTCAGGTCCGCCGTGACACCGTCGCGCGCGGCCTCGAAGTAGTTCCAGCTGCCCATCACGAAGACGTCGGGAGTGTTGCCACCTGCCACGAGGGTCTTGCACGCGGCGTAGTCCACGCCGCAGTCCCCGCTCTCCCACTCGATCGTGATCTCGGGGCGAGCCGTCGAGAAGCCTGCCGCCGCGTCCTTGATGGAGGAGATGTCGGCGTCGTTGCCCCACAGCATGACGCGCACCGTCGCCGGCTCCACGTCGCCGGTGGCAGCACCATCGTCGTCGCCCTCGTCCTCAGTGCTCGAATCGCCGGTGCAGCCGGCCACGAGCAGGGCCAGGCACGCCGCCGCAGCGGTGATGCCGAAGGCCTTCTTCCGCAGTCCCATCTGAATCTCCTTTGGTTCGTGGGTGCCCCGGTACAGTGTTGCCACGTAGCATGCTACGTGGCAAGCACCGTTACCCAACCGAGATCCCACGGCCATCCGCTGGTCAAACCGCCCGGCTCGACTCCCGCACGACAAGGTCGAACGCGATGAGCAGGTCCTGCGCCGGCGGCTCGTCCTCCACGCCGGCGCGCGCGGCGATACGCGCCAGGAGGGTCTCGACGGCGACGCGCGCGATCTCCGCCTTGTCCGGGGCGACCGTCGAGAGCGTCGGGGCGGAGTACTCCCCCTCCTCCAGACCGTCGAAGCCGACCAGCGCAAGCTCGGTCGGCACGGCGACGCCGCTGGTGCGGGCCGTACGGAGCGCGCCGAGGGCGAGAAGGTCGGTCGCACAGAACACGCCGTCGGGACGGCGGTCAGGGCCGAGCGCGAGCAGCGCCGCCATCGCTTCCTCGCCGTCCTTGCGGTGGTACGAGCGCGTGCGCACGACGAGCGTCTCGTCGAAGGGCAGACCGGCCGAAGTCAACGCCTGCTCGTAGCCCCGAAGGCGGAGCTCCGCCATGCGCAGGGAGTCGGCCGGGTCGGCGCCGATGAATGCCACCCGCCGCCGGCCCGTCTCGACCAGGTGCCTGGTCGCTTCTGCGGCCGCCGCCGTGTCATCGATGCCGATGTGGTCGACGAGACCCATCCCCGTCCGCTCACCGATGAGCACCACCGGGGAACGCCCTCGGCCCGTGGCAAGGATGTCCTCGATGGAGCCCACAGCCGAGAGGATCGTGCCCTCGGCATGCTCAGCGGCCGGACCCTCGAGTGCATCCCGTTCCCGCTCACGGTCGCCCAGCGTCTGGCGCACCATGACGCCAAAGCCACGCTCCTCTGCACACTTGACCACCCCGCGCGCCAGCTCGGCGAAGTAGGGCACGTCGAGCTCGGGGACGACGAGCTGGAGCAGGCCGGAGCGCCCGAGGCGCAAGCTGCGCGCCGCGTGGCTCGGGGTGTACCCGAGCGCCTCGATCGCCTCAGTCACGCGAGCGACGACGTCCGCGCTGACGTGAGGGAACTTGTTCACGACATTCGAGACAGTGCGCTGCGACACACCGGCTCGCCGCGCGACGTCGGCCTGGGTCACGGGCACGGCACACCTCCTCACTTGCTACGTGGCAGGAGCGTAGCAACACAGCCGTGCGCCATCTCGGATGGCGCCCGGTCACGGTCGCCCCTTCCCGGCGTGCCCGAGCAGTCACTCGCCCACCGTCTACCAACTCGCGGATCCGGTTGCGCGAACGACAGAGGCCCGGACCATACGGTCCGGGCCTCTGTCACTGTGTAGCGGGGGCAGGATTTGAACCT
>AXCX01000118.1 GCA_000767215.1 Actinotalea fermentans ATCC 43279 = JCM 9966 = DSM 3133 | reverse complement strand
CGCTGCGCCGGCTGCCGCGACGTGGCCGACGTCGGAGCCGCGCGGACGCCGCGGGTGCGCGCAGCCGCGACATGTTCGGCGTGCGCGACCTGCTCTCGGAGGCCTCGCACGGCATCGGCGCGCGACCCGGGCGCCTCTTCCTGACGATCATCGGCACCGTGCTGGGCATCGGGTCGCTCGTGGTGACCGTCGGCCTCGCGCAGACCGCGGCGGGGCAGATCGCCAGCCGCTTCGACGCCGTCGCGGCCACCCAGGTGGTCGTCGAGCCGGCCACGGCGCAGACGCGCGGCGGCGAGCGCGCGACCGGCCGCATCCCGTGGGACGTCGAGGACCGCCTGGACCGTATCGCCGGCATCGAGGTGTCCGGGGCGATCGCGCCGGTCGACGTCGGCGACGCGCGGGTGACCGCCGTGCCGGTGAACGACCCGTCGGCGCCGACGCTCGCGAACCCGCAGATCATGGCGGTCACGCCCGGCCTCTTCGACGCGGTCGGCAGCACCGTCGTCACGGGGCGCACGTTCGACGCGGGCCACGACGAGCGCGCCGACCGGGTGGCCGTGCTCGGCTCGCGCGCCGCGCTGCGGCTCGGCGTCGTCCGGGTGGACAGCCAGCCGTCGGTCTTCATCGGTGACCGCGCGTACACGGTGATCGGGATCATCGACGACGTGCGCCGCCGCTCCGACCTGCTCGACGCCGTCATCATCCCCGTGGGGACGGCCCGCCACGACTACGACCTGGCGGGCCTGGAGCAGGCGCACGCACGGATGGCGATCGGCGCCGGGCCGGTCATCGCCGAGCAGGCGCCGATCGCGCTCGAGCCGAACAACCCCGAGACCATCGAGGTCCAGGTGCCGCCGGCGGGCTCCACCGTGCGGGAGAGCGTGCAGGCCGACATCAACGCGATCTTCCTGGCGCTGGGCGCGGTGGCGCTGCTCGTCGGCGGGCTCGGCATCGCGAACGTGACGTTGCTGTCGGTGCGCGAGCGCACCGGGGAGATCGGCCTGCGCCGGGCGCTCGGTGCGACCAGGCGCAACATCGGCAACCAGTTCCTGGTCGAGTCCGGCGTGATCGGCCTGCTCGGTGGCCTGGTGGGCTCGGCGCTCGGCGTCGCGGTCGTGGTGGTCGTGAGTGTCAGCAAGGAGTGGACGCCGATCCTCGACACCGTCGTGGTCGTCGGCGCGGCAGGCCTGGGCGGCGTCATCGGCGTCCTCGCGGGTCTGTACCCCGCGCTCAAGGCGGCCAAGATCGAGCCCATCCACGCGCTCCGCGGCGGCACCTGACCGAGCCCGCGCGTCGTCCCCCGCGTCGTCATCCCCCGAGACGGTGAAGGGTTCCTACCGACATCCGGTAGGAACCCTTCACCGTGTCGGGAGACGGCGCGGGTCAGGCCGTCTGGGTGACCTTGTTCAGGCCGCGGGGGGTGTCCGGGTCCAGGCCCTTGGCCCGGGCCAGCGCAAGGGTCAGGAGCTGGCCGGGGACGATGAGCGGGATGGGTGCGAGCTCGGGGGGTAGGTCGGGCCCGGCGACCCGGACGTCGGCGAGCGCGCCGAGCGCGTCGTCGCCCCCGAGCACGTGCACGTCCGCGCCCGACGCACGGCACCGGCGCGCCAGCTCCACCATGCCGGGGGCCACCGCGGAGTCGGTCGCCGACGCGACGAGCAGCGCCGGGGTGCGGGCATCGAGCATCGCGATGGGCCCGTGCTGGAGATCGGCGCCCGAGAGCCCGACGGCGGCGAGGTGGCACGTCTCCTGGAGCTTGAGGGCGAGCTCGCGCGCCGTCGTCAGCGCGAGGCCGCGCGCCGTGACGACCATGCGCTCGACGTCGCGCAACCGGTCCGCGAGCGCGGCCGCCGCATCCTCCGTGCCGAGCATCCGGGAGACGGCCTCGGGGACGTCGTCGAGCTGGTCCAGCAGGCGTCGTTCCTGCCCGATCGCGAGCGCCAGCACCGCCACTGCGACCAGCTGCGCCGAGTACGTCTTCGTGGCGGGCACCGCGAGCTCGCGGCCCGCCGCGGTGACCAGGGCCAGGTCGGCGTCGCGTGCGAGCGGCGAGTCGGCACCGTTGGTCACCGCGATCGTGCGGGCGCCGCGCTGCTTGGCGTCGTGCATCGCCTCGACGATCTCCTCGGTCCCTCCCGACTGCGAGATGGCGACGGCGACGGTGTCGGAGAGGTCGACCTCGGCCCGGTACAGGGCGCTCAGCGACGGCGACGCGGGCACCGCCAGGACGCCGGCGCGCAGCGCCAGGAGGTACTGCCCGTAGAGCGCGGCGTTGTCGGAGGTGCCGCGGGCGATGAGGATCACCCGCCGGCGGTCACCGACCAGCGCCCGGATCTCCTCGGCGAGCGGCCGCAGCCGGTTCACCGTCGCCTCGATCGTCGCGGGCTGCTCGGCGATCTCGCGGGCCATCACGCGGCCGGCCGTCGACTCCACTGGTACGTCCTCTTCTCGTGTCGGTGGGCGCGGAGCCGCCCGCCGAGGACGGTCCGTGGGAAGGGCGGTCCCGCCCGCCAGGGGGTGGGCGGGCGGGACCACGCTCGTCAGGCCGTGGTGGCCCGCGGGTTCCAGGTGCCGCGGGCGACGGCCGGCGCGAAGGTGTCGACGTCGACCGGCCACGTGACCCGGGTACCCGTCTCGGCGGCCTGGTAGGCGGCCATGAGGAGCTCGGTCACCTGGACGCCGTTCGCCAGCGACTCGCGCGGCTGGCGGCGAGCCAGGAAGTCCGCGGCCACCGTGGCGTTCTCGGTGGTGTAGCCGTAGCTGAGGGACTCGTCGGAGAGCACCGGCATGAGGCCCTGCTCGGCGTTCTGCTTCTCGACCATGTCCTCGCCCTGGCTCTGCTGGAGCTCGCGGGACAGGAAGACGCGGGCCTCCGTGTTCAGGGTGTCGGCCGCCATCGAGTACTCCGGCCCGAGCAGCTCGAACGACAGGCGCAGGCCGGCGCCCACGAACGACCACGACGTCCCGGTCTCGGCGATGACCGGCTCGCCGTCGCCGTTGAGGAACGTGAAGGTCGCGCGCGCGTAGTCCTCGGACGGACGCACGCGGTAGTCGGGGGCCTTCGGGTACGCGCGCTGGAGGATCTCGGCGTACTTCTCGCGACCCCACTTCAGGGACGCGATGGTCGCCTCGACCGAGACGGGGGTGAGCCACGTCGACGGGTCCACACCGGGGGGCGTGAGCAGGTAGCGCGCGGCCTCTACCGAGTGGCACATCATGTCGCTCAGCGCGCCGCCGCCCTGCTTCTCGCCGTCCCAGAACCAGTCCTTGTGGGGACCCGAGTGCTCCTCGGTGCAGCGGGCGAGGTAGGGGCTGCCCGCGATCGCCGCGCCGCGGGACCAGATCAGCTCGTGCGGGCGGGTCACGGCCGGCGCGTACACCTGGTTCTCGAGGTACGCGTGCAGCAGCCCCGCGCCCTCGACCATCTCCAGCAGCTGGCGCGCCTCGTGCACGGAGCGCGCGAGCGGCTTCTCGATGGCGATCCCGATGAGATCGGCACGGCCGCTCGTGACCTCGTCGACGATGGCGCGCACGACCTCGAGCCGCGCGTCGTTCGGCACGAGCACCCAGATCGCGTCGACCTTGGGGTCGCGCGCCATGGCGCGGACGTCGTCGTAGACCTGGGCGTCGCCGAGGCCGGCGGCGCGCACGGCCTCGACCAGGCCGGCCGCGCCGTCGCGCGAGGTGACGCCGACGATGTCCGCGTCCCGCACCCCGGCCCACGAGCGGGCGTGGAAGTGCCCGATGAACCCGGCGCCGACGATCCCGACTCCCAGAACTCTTCTCTCGATCACTGACTCGTCCTTCCGTTGACTCTCGTGGGTGTGCGGGGGTGGCCGGGCGGGTCAGGCCCGCAGACGTTTCTGCCGGCCGTAGAACGACAGGAGGGCGACGAGGACGACGCCGTTGACGATGGTCCGCCACGCCGAGCCGATGTTGAGCGTGGTGAGCAGGCTGGTCAGCACGGTGAGCGTGACCGCGCCCACGGCCGTACCCAGGTACCCGCCGACACCGCCGGCGGCCAGGGTGCCGCCGATGATGACGGCCGCGATCGCCGGCATCGTGTAGTCGTCGGCCAGGTTGAGCATGACCGACTCGGTGTAGCCGACGAGCAGCAGGCCGCCCAGGCCGGCGAACACCGAGCCCGCGACGTAGGCGAGGATCACGGTGCGCCGGACGGGGACGCCCGACAGCTCGGCAGCCTGCGTGTTGGCACCGACCGCGAAGAGCCGCCAGCCGAACGTCGTGCGGCGCAGCAGCCACGTGACGAGGATCGCGATGGCCACCCAGAGGAAGAGCACCCCGGGCAGGCCGAGGACGATCTTGCCGTTGACGAGCGTCGTCAGGGCGGGGGCCGCGCGGCCGTCGGCGCGGCCGTTCGTGTAGACCATGATCAGGCCGTGCACGACGCCGGTCATGCCGAGCGTCATCACGAACGGCGGGATCCGCAGCATTGTCACGCCGAGCCCGTTGACCAGGCCGATCACGGCGCACACGAGCAGCGGGACGACGATGCCCGCCGCGACGCCCGCGTCGTCGCCCTGCATGATCCGCGAGCCGACGATGGCGGCGAACGTCGCCACCTTGCCGACGGACAGGTCGATGCCACCGCCGCCGGAGAGGATGACGATCGTCTGCCCGGCCGCGACCACCCCGAGGAAGGACGCGACGCGCAGCATGTTGACGATCTGCCCCCAGCCGGCGAACCCCGGGGAGACCAGCTCGCCGACGACGACCAGCGCGACCGTGACGACCCCGGCGATGACGATCGGGTCGCGGACGACGGCGGCCCAGCCGACCGAGCGGTCGGCGACGACGCTGACCTCGCGGTGGATGACGGTGCTCATCTGCGCCTCCTGCGGTCCGTCATGGTGAGCGCCGACAGCGCGAGCGCAGCGATGATGACGAGGCCGCTGACGAGCGGCCGGTAGTTCGTCGGGACACCGGCGAAGAAGATCGAGTTCTCGATGAGCGCGAGGGTCACCGCGCCCAGGGCGGCGCCGATGCCGCTGCCCCGCCCGCCGGTGAGGGCGATGCCGCCGATGACCACCGCGGCGACGGAGTCGAGCGTCATGCCGAGCCCCACGAACGGGTCCCCGGAGCCGGAGTTGGCGAGCAGCGCGATCGCGGCCAGGCCGCCGAGGGCCCCGCACAGCACGTAGGAAAGGATCTGCACGCGCGGGACGGCGACCAGTGACGCATACGACGCCGCGGGGTCGCCGCCCACCGCGTACACGTGCCGCACCAGCCGGGTCCGCGCCAGCAGGAACCACAGCCCGAGCACCGCGAGCAGCAGCCACGCGCCGGCAGGCAGGCCGAGCATGGTCTCGCGGTAGCCCCGGGCGAGGGAGGCCGGGACGGAGCCGCCAGGCGTCGGCAGCACGAGGAGCGCCGCGCCGGAGAAGACCGACGCGGTCGCGAAGGTCACGATGATCGGCTGCAGTCGTAGGAGCGCGATGACCAGGCCGTTGACCAGCCCGCACCCCGCACCGACGGCCACGGCCACGGCCGCACCCGCCAGGAGGTTGCTCTCCTGACCGTCCATGACGACGACGGCGGTCACGCTCGCCACGGTGACCGACGCGCCGATCGACAGGTCGATGCCCCCGCCGATGACGACGACCGCCTGGGCCAGCGCGACGAGCACGAGGGGCACGAGCGTGGCCGTGGTCGACGTCATCGAGTAGGGCGTGAAGAAGTTGTCCTGGACCGCGGCGTTCGTCGCGACGGCGACCGCGAGGAGGGCGACCACCATCCAGGTGGACATCCGGGCGTGCCGGACGCCCTCGACGAGCTCGGCGAGCCGGTCCGCCGGGCGGTTGACGGTGTCGGTCATGCCGGCCCCTCCTCGACGTCCACGCCGAACGCGGCCGCCACGAGCGCGTCGACGGTGAGCTGGTCACGCTGGATCTCCGCGCTCACGCGCCCCTCGAACAGGACGACGACGCGGTCCGCCAGCTCGGCGAGCTCCCGGTCCTCGCTCGAGTTGAAGACGACGGCGACCCCGCGGGCGGCGAGGGAGCGCATGAGGTCGTAGATCTCGGCCTTGGCGCCGACGTCGACGCCCTTGGTCGGGTCGTCCAGCAGCACGAGCCGCGGCTGCGCCAGCAGCCACTTGCCGATGATCACCTTCTGCTGGTTGCCGCCGGAGAGGGAGGACACCGGGTCGGCCAGGCGGCCGAGCTTGATGGCGAGGGCCTCGACCATCCGACGGGCGGCCTCGCGTTCGCGCGCCGGGCGCACGAACGTCCGCGCCGCGGCCCGCTGCTCGAGGCTGACCACGGAGAGGTTCTCCTGGATGGGGCGCACGCTCAGCAGCCCCTGGGTGCCGCGGTCGCCGGGGACGAGCGCGACGCCCGCGCGGGCGGCCTGCCGCGGGTTGCGGAACCGGACGCGCCGGCCGGCCAGCTCCAGGTGGCCGTGCGTGACGCGCGTCGCGCCGAAGAGCGCGAGGAGCAGGTCGCTCTGGCCCTGGCCCTGGAGCCCGCCGAGGCCGACGATCTCGCCGGGGCGGACCGTCAGGTCGATGTCGGTGAAGCCCGGTCCACCGAGCCCGCGCGTGACGAGGACCGGCACCTGGTCGTCGTCGGTGGCGTGCTCCGCGGTCGGCCGCGCCGTGGTGGCGGGCGACGCCGTCGGGGTGGTCGGCGCCGGGGCGGGCACGCCCACCATGAGCTCGACGAGCTGCTGCTCGGGGGTGCTGGCGATCTCGACCTCGGCCACGGTCACGCCGGAGCGGACGATCGTGGCCCGGTCGCAGATCTCGTAGACCTCGTCGAGGCGGTGCGAGACGAACAGGACCGCGACGCCGTCGGCGCACAGCTCGCGGACGATCCGGAAGACGTGGTCCACCTGGTGCTTGTGGAGCGAGGCGGTCGCCTCGTCGAGGACGAGGATGCGCGGCCGGCGGGCGAGGGCCTTGGCGAGCTCGACGAGCTGCTGCTGCCCCGGGTTCAGGTCGCCGACGCGCGCCGTGGGGCCGACGCCATCCAGCGCATCCGCGAGGCGGGCGAGCGCGTCGCGGGCGGTGGCGCGGACCTGGCGGTTGCGCAGCAGGCCGGCGACGGCGGGCTCGACGCCGAGGGCGACGTTCTGCTCGACGGTCAGCTCGGGCAGGAGGGTCAGCTGCTGGTAGACCGCAGCGATGCCGAGGCCGGCGGCGTCGGCGGGCGACGCGATCCGCACCGACTGCCCGTCGATGGTGATCTCGGCGCCGTCGGGGGCGACGACGCCGGTCAGGACCTTGTTCAGGGTGCTCTTGCCGGAGCCGTTGGGCCCGAGCAGTCCGTGGACCTCGCCGCGGTCGGCCGTGAGGCTCGCGCCGTCGAGCGCACGGACGCCGCCGTAGCGCTTCCGGACGCCGCGCATCTCGAGGATCGCCACGTCTGCGCCTTCCTTCCTGGGTGGTGCGGGAACCGGTCCGGGGGCGGGCACGTGGCCCGCCCCCGGGCCGATCGGTCACTTGAAGAAGTCGGCGACCGCGTCGCGCGTCAGCACGTCGTCCATGACGTAGGCGTCACCGAACTCCGCGATGGCCTCCCAGTGCTCAGCGAAGTTGTCGCTGGTCACGACGGGCGGCGTCGGGAGCGTGAGGGTGTTGCCGTCGAGGACGCCGTCCTTGAAGGACTTGCCCTGGAGCAGCGCGACGGCGACGTGCACGGCAGTGCCGGCGGTGCCGGGCGGGTTCACGACGCCGATCGACTCGTAGCCGTCGGCGCTGAGCTCGTCCCACATCCGCATGTAGCCGCCGCGGGCCTCACCCGAGACGAAGATCTGGTCGGTCTTGCCGGCCGCCTCGATCGCGCGCAGCACGCCCTGCGCCATGCCGTCCTGCGTCCAGACGCCGTCGATGTCCGGGTACGCGGCGAGCAGGTCGGACATGACCTGCTGGCCCGTCGCCTGGTCCCAGCCGCCGTCGGCGACGGTGAGGACCTCGACACCGGCCTCCTCGAAGGCGCTCTCCGCGGTGGCCCAACGGACCTCGTTGGCCGGGTGACCGGAGATGCCGTTGACGACGACGATCTTGCCGCCCTCGCCGACCTGCTCCGCGAGCCACTCGCTCGACGGCCGGGCCCACTCGCCCTGGTCGATGACGACGTTGGTGACGCTCGGCTCGGTGACGGCCTGGTCGACGGCGAGGACAACGATGCCCTGGTCGGTGGCCTCCTTGAACACCTCGTTGAGCGCGGTCTCGGACGACGGGTCGACGATGATCGCGTCGACGCCGCGGTTGATGAGGTTGCGGATCTGCTGGATCTGGCCGTTGGTGTCGGTGTCCGCGTTCTCGAGCACGAGCTCGTCGAGCACGCCCTCGGCCTCGTACTCCTCGAAGACGCTCGTGACGTCGTCCACCATCTGCGTCCGGTACTCGCTGCCGATGAAGGCGTTGCTGAGACCGATCGTGAACGGCCCCTCGCCTCCGGACGTCTCGCCTTCCTCGGAGCTGCCGGAGCACCCGGCCAGCGCGAGGCTCGCCACACCGAGGGCAGCCACCCACGGGACAGCTCGCTTGAGCATCGTTCCTCCTCGAACTTCTCTCCGCCTGCTTCTTCTCAGTGTGAGCAGAACGCGGGGATCGTAACACCCACCTGGCGGTCTGATGCAAGCCGCCGGAACGCCCTGATCGCGGCGAGAAGGGTGGCCGACCAACGAGGGCGCCTGGGATGTCCGAAGCGCGCGCGTTCGACCTGCGGTGCCCGCGCTCCCATCGCGGTGGGGCGTGAACCAGATCACACCCCGGACGCGCGCGCGGGGGCGCACGCATGCCGACCGGGCAGACGCGGGCCAGGTCGCGCGGGCCAGGCAGACGCCAGGTCGCGGGCTGCGCCGCGCGGCGTCAGTCCTGGGCTGGGAGCGAGCCCGCCTCGGCGAGTGCGCCGTCGAGCGAGCCGACGGCGTCGATGGCGAGCTCGGCGACACCGACGAGCACGCCGTGCCCGTGCGAAGGCCCGAGGAGCCGCGGGACGTGCGGGATGCGGCCGGACAGCCGCTCCTCCAGGCGCGGGATGAGCAGGTCCGCCGAGCCGCCGATACCGCCGCCGAGCACCACGGCGCCCGGGTCGAGCACCGCGGCCACGTTGGCGAGCGCCAGCGCGAGCTCGTCGCAGATCTCGTCGACGAGCCCCGTCGCGACGGGGTGGCCACGACGGGCCATCTCGAAGACGGACGCGGCGGTGAGGGGACCGGCGACCTCGTCCGCGAGGCCCAGCTCGCGCGACCGGCGCGCGATGCCCTCCGCGCCGACCCGGCTCTCGATGTCCCCGAAACCGGCGTACGTCTGCCGGAGCGAGCTCGTGCCGAGCAGCATGTAGCCGATCTCGCCGGCGGCCGCGGTGTGCCCGCGATACAGGGCCCCACCTGCGATGACGCCCGCCCCGATGCCGTTACCGAGGTTGAGCGCGACCATGGCCGCGGTGCCGCGCGCCGCGCCGTGGCGGTGCTCGGCGATGGCCAGGGCGTTGGCGTCGTTCTCGGCGACGACCGGCAGGTCGCACGCCGTGCGCAGCACCCGCGCCAGGCCGACCTGGCGCCAGCCGAGCACCGGCGCCCAGTCGACCACTCCGTCCGGGGTGACGACGCCCGGCACCCCCACACCGACGGCGATCACCGCGCGTCGGCGGGCACGTGCGGACGCGAGCAGCCCGAGCGCGACGTCCCGCACCTGGTCCAGCCGCTGGCGCGGGCCGGCGCCGTCGGGCACCGGCTCCTCCACGAGTGCGGTCACGCCGCCCGTCAGGTCGACGAGGGCGCTACGGGTGACCTGGGAGCCGATGTCGACAGCCGCGACGTACGCCGCCTGCTCGTTGAACCGGACCACCATCGACGGCCGTCCGCGCCCCGTCGTCGCCGTGCCCACCGAGACGATGAGCCCGCGCTCGAGGAGCGAGGTGGTGAGGCGGTTCACGGTGGCCGGGGACGCGCCGATCCGCTCGACGAGCTCCGACCTGGGCAACGGACCCTCGGCCCGCAGCACCCGCAGGATCACGTCCCGGTTGTGCCGGGACATCGACGTCGCCGAGAGCGAGTGGTCGCGATCCACGGGACACCCCCTGATGCCGGGACGGGTCGGGCCCGTCGGTTGGACATTCTGTCGGCTGCGCGCTCTAGACTATCGCTCACTCTAAGCAAAAGTGGGAGCCATGACACTCGCCGACGCCGTTCTCTACGCGGGCTGGACCGCAACTCCGCCCCCTCCCGACGCCCCAGCGTCCTGGATCGACCTCCGCCGCGCCAGCACTGACGGCGCCGGTCCCCTGGTCGGCGTCGACGTCGGGGGGACGAAGGTGCACGGCGCAGCCTGGGCGCGCGACGGCGCGGCGCTGTCCGAGGCGGCCGCGTCGACCGAGCCATCCGGGGGGCTCGCCGCGGTAGACCAGATCGCCGCGCTCGCCACGGGCCTCGGCCGGGGGCGACGCCCATCGGCCGTCGTGCTCGGCGCGGCCGGCATCCCCCAGCCCGACGGCACGCTCGCGCACGCTCCGAACCTGCCAGGCTGGGATGCGCTCGACGTCCCCGCGGCGCTGTCGGCGAGGCTGGGCGCTCCTGTGGTGATCGAGAACGACGTCGCCCTGGCGGCGTGGGGCGAGCACCTGTGGGGCGGGGAGGCCGACCTCGCGTTCATCGCCCTCGGCACGGGCATCGGCGTCGGGATCGTGCAGGGCGGGCGGCTCCTGCGGGGGGCGACAGGCGGCGCCGGCGAGGTCTTCGACCTGCCGCTGGTGACCGGCAGCGCCGTGCCCGGTGCGCGGACGCTCGAGGACGTGGCCTCGGGCCCGGGCCTCCAGCGCGAGTACGCCGCCCGGGCGGGTGCGGCTGACGGAGGCGCCGGGGCTGGCGGGGGCGGTG
>AXCX01000117.1 GCA_000767215.1 Actinotalea fermentans ATCC 43279 = JCM 9966 = DSM 3133 | reverse complement strand
CTCGGCTTCGACGACGGCGCCCGGCTCTGCCGCGAGCTGCCGGACCGGGTGGGCGTCGTGGCGGTCCCCGTCGCCGCGTTCTGCCAGGCCGGGTCCCCGGCGGCCGCGCAGCTGCGCTCGTGGGTGCGCTTCACGCACGTCAAGCGCGACGACGTCGTCGCGGAGGGTGTGCGCCGGCTCGCGCGGCTGGCCGGCTGACCGCGGTCGGGCCGGCGCCCGGCACCGCGGACCGCGTTGTCCACACGGGTGCCCACAGCGTGTGGATATGCGCCACTTTGTCCGATTCGGGGAGGCTCGTTCGGCCGGGCGTGCGACGGGCCGTCCGCGGCGTCGGGGCTCAGTGGGACAGCGGGCACGAGGTGCAGCGGACCGGGCGGTCGTCCCGCGGCATCGCGGCGACGCCGCACGTGGGCCCGACCGAGCACGACGCCGTCCCCACGACGCCGGCGGCCACGAGCTCCGTGAGGACCGCGGTGACCAGGTCCGGCGGCAGGCCGGTCCGGGCGGCGATGGCCGTCGGCGTACCGCCGCGGCGCACCTCGTCGAGCACGCGCGTGACGACGCTGCTCGGCTTCTCCTGCGCCAGGCCGGCGGTCATCCGAGACCCCCGAGTCGCGAGCCGACCTGGAACACCGCGACCGCCACGAGCCAGGCGACGGCGAGCTGGATGCCCACCATGCGCACGGTCCAGGCGCCGCCGAACCGCCGCCACTGCTCCGACGCCGTCGCGAGGCAGGGCGTGTAGGCGAGGACGAACACCATGAAGGCCAGCGCCGCGGCCGCGGCGTGCCCGCCCGAGCTCGCCTCGAGCGTCGCGCGCAGGTGCTCGCCGAGGCCTGCCGCGCTGTCGTCGGCGACGGCGTAGGACTGCGCGAGCGCGCCGACGGCCACCTCCTTCGCGACGAAGCCCGTGACGAGCGCGGCGGAGAAGTGCCAGTCGTCGAAGCCGGCGGGCGCGAACACCGGGCTGATCGTCTGCGCGACCGCCCCGTAGAGCGAGTCCTCGACCGGCACGCCCGGGCCCGGCTGGGCGTCCGCGCCGCCCACCGGCACGGCCATGAGGACCCACACCGCGGTGAGCGTGACGACGATGATGCCGCCCGCCTTGAGGGCGAAGCCCTGCACCCGACCCCACACCGAGCGTGCGATGCCCCGCAGGTGGGGCCGCTGGTAGGTCGGCAGCACGATGAGCAGAGGGTCCTTGCGCACGTCCCGGAACAGCGTGCGGCGCAGCACCAGGCCGCCGACGACGACGAGGACGAGCGAGAGCACGTACATCGCGAAGATCGCCGTTCCCGCGTCCTGCGGGAAGAAGACGCCCGCGAGCAGCACGTACACCGGCAGGCGGGCGGCGCACGTCGTCCAGGGGACGAGGATGCCGGTGAGCAGGCGCTGGCGGGAGGTCGGCAGGGTCTGCGTCGCCGCGATCGCGGGGACGTTGCACCCGAAGCCGATGACGATGGGCAGCATCGCGCGGCCGTCGAGGCCGATGACGCGCATGAGCCGGTCGGCCAGGACGGCGGCGCGGGCCAGGTAGCCGCTGTCCTCCAGCAGGGCGAGGGCGACGTAGATGATCGCCAGCAGGGGCAGGAAGGTCAGCACGGTCCCGACGCCGACGAGCACGCCGTCGACCAGCAGGCCCGAGACCCAGGCCGGCGCGCCGCCGAGCGCGCCGCGCGTCACGTCGGCGAGCGCGCCCACCCAGCCGTCGACGAGGTCCATCACCGGCGTCGCGACCGTCGTGGTGAGCTCGAAGAGCGCCCACATCGCGGCGAGGAACACGGGGCCGCCGAACCAGGGGTTCAGCAGCGCCCGGTCGACCCGGTCGCTGCGCGTGCGCGGCGCGGGGGCGGGTGGGTCGAGGCGCGTGACGACGTCGTCGACCCAGCCGAAGAGCCGGTCCGCGGCCTCGAGGGGCGCCAGGCCGGCGGTGTCGGGGACGTCCGCGAGGGGCCGGGCCGCGCGGACGGCGTCGGCCAGGGCGTCGAGCCCGGTGCCGCTGCGGGGGTCGACGGCGACGACGGGGACGTCCAGGATCGCGGCGAGCCGGTCGAGGTCGGGGGCGTGGCCCTGCGTCCGGGCGACGTCGAGCATGGTCACGGCGACCGCGACCGGCCGCTGCGCGCCCGCCTGGGCGAGCAGGTACAGCGAGCGCGAGAGCGCCGTCGCGTCGACGACGACGAGCACCGCCGCGTCCCCGCGCGAGGCGAGCGTGTCCCGGACCACCATCTCGTCGGGCGTGCGCGGGACGAGGCTGTAGGTGCCCGGCAGGTCCACGAGGGCCAGGTCGGCGGCACGCCAGGTGCCCAGGTGCAGCTCCACCGTGGTGCCCGGGGCGTTCATCACCGACTGCCGGGCGCCGGTGAGGGTGTTGAAGAGGGTCGACTTCCCGACGTTCGGGTTGCCGACGAGCAGCACGGCCGCGACGTCGGCGGGCAGGGTCCCACCACCGGCGTCGTGGCACGTGGTGGTCATCGCGCGCCCGCGCCCGCGGGTGCGGCGACCGCGATCAGCGCGGCGGTCCGGGCGTCGACCGCCACGCGGGTCGCGCCGACGGCGACCACCCGGGCGCCGGCCGGGCCGCGGTGCGTGACGCGCACGCAGGTGCCCACGCGCAGGCCCAGCTCGTGCATCCGCAGGCACGCCTCGCAGTCGGGGTCGACGGCGAGGACGGTGACGTCGGTGTCGAGCGGGCAGCTGGCGAGGTCCACCCCGCCATTGTCGAGCTGAGGTTAGGCAATCCTCAGGGACGAAGGTCCAGAAGCTCGGCGAGCCGCTGCGCGTCGAACGGCGCATGCACCTTCACGTCGTTGTCGAAGTACACGTAGACGTCGGCCCGTTCGCGCCAGCCGCGGATGCGCTCGGCCCACCGGGCCAGGGCCGCGTCGTCGTACCCGCTCACGTACAGCTCGGTGTCGCCGTGCAGCCGCACGTGCACGACGTCGCTGGTCACCTCGCAGATCAGGGGCCACTTCCCGGCCGTGTCCGCCACGACGACGCCGATGCCGTGCGCGGCGGCCAGCGCCGTGAACGCGGGCGTCGCGAAGCTCGCGTGCCGGACCTCGAGGGTGTGCCGGACCGGGCGGTCGACGTCGGCGACCGTGAGCGCCCGACCCTCCAGCCGCGCGTCGTGCCCGGTCGCGAGGGCGGCAGCGGCCGTCGTCGTGCGGGGGAGAAGGTCGAAGAACGCCGCGAGGGGCTCGGGATGGAAGCCGAGCTGCGGCGGGAGCTGCCACAGGACCGGGCCGAGCTTGTGCCCCAGCGCGAGCACGCCCGAGGCGAAGAAGTTGGCGACCGCCTGCGCGGGCTCACGCAGCTTGAGCAGGTGCGTGACGTACCGGGGCCCCTTGACGGTGAACAGGAAGTCGTCGGGGGTCTGCGCGGCCCAGGCGGCGTAGTACTCCGGGCGCTGCAGCGAGTAGAAGCTCCCGTTGATCTCGACCGTGCGCAGGCGGGACGCGACGTACTCGAGCTCGCGGCGCTGCGGCAGGCCGGGCGGGTAGAACACCCCGCGCCAGGGCGCGTACCGCCACCCGCTGATGCCGACCCGGACCTCGCCCACGAGCCACGGTAGGGCTAGGTCGCGGCGCTGCGCCGCTCGAGGAGGACGGTGTCCCGCCAGACGCCGTCCATCCGGCCGATGCGCTCGCGGGTGCCCACGACGCGGAACCCGTGGCGCGCGTGCAGGGCCAGGCTCGCGGTGTTCTCGGGGAAGATGCCGGTCTGCAGCGTCCAGACGCCCGCGGCCTCCGTGGAGGCGACCAGCGCGGCCAGGAGCGCCGACCCGACGCCGCGCCCGCGCGCCGCGGAGGCGACGTACACGCTCAGCTCCAGCACGCCGGCGTACACGCACCGGTCGCTGACCGGTGAGCAAGCCACCCAGCCGAGGACGGCGGCGTCGCCGTCGACCGCGACGAAGCGGTGCTCGGGCGTGTGCCCGGCGTCCCAGGCGGCCCACTCCGGCGCGGTGGTCTCGAACGTCGCGTTCCCGGTCGCGATGCCCTCGGCGTAGATCGCGCGGACGGCGGGCCAGTCGGCGGGCGTCATCGGGCGGACGCGGACCTGCGCGGACGTGTCGACGGTCGTCATGGGGCCATCCTGGCCCAGGCGGCGCGAGCGGACCGAGCGGCCTACCCGCCCGCCGCGCCGCGTCAGTAGGTTGTCGGGGTGACCACTGCACCCATCGACGCCACCTCGACCTCTGCCTGGGCCGCGCTCGCGGCGCACTCCGGTGCCCTCGTGCCCGACCTGCGCGGTTGGTTCGCCGCCGACCCCGACCGGGCCGCGCGGCTCACGCGATCCGTCGGCGACCTGCACGTCGACCTGTCCAAGAACCTCGTCACCGACGAGACCCTCGCGCTGCTCGTGCAGCTCGCCCAGGAGGTCGGCCTGGCCGGGCGCATCGAGGCGATGCTCTCGGGCGAGCGGATCAACGTCACCGAGAACCGCTCGGTGCTGCACACCGCGCTGCGTCGACCCGCAGGCGCGCAGCCGCCCCTCGTCGTCGACGGGCAGGACGTCGACGCCGACGTGCAGGCCGAGCTCGCAAAGGTCCTCGCGTTCGCCGACGAGGTCCGCGCCGGCCGGTGGCGCGGCGTGACGGGCAAGCCGGTCGCGACCGTCGTGAACATCGGCATCGGCGGCTCGGACCTGGGCCCCGTCATGGCGTACGAGGCCCTGGCCCCGTACGTGCAGGTGGGCCTGCAGGTGCGCTTCGTGTCCAACATCGACCCGACCGACGTCGCGCGGACCGTCGCGGACCTCGACCCCGAGACCACGCTGTTCATCGTCGCGTCGAAGACGTTCGGCACCCTCGAGACCCTGGTCAACGCCCGCCTCGCGCGCGCCTGGCTCTGGTCGGCGCTCGCGGAGGCCGGTGCCATCGCCGACACCGACGACGCGCGGGCCGACGCCGTCGCGCACCACTTCGTGGCCGTCTCGACCGCGCTCGACAAGGTCGCCGCCTTCGGCATCGACCCCGCGAACGCGTTCGGGTTCTGGGACTGGGTGGGCGGGCGCTACTCGGTCGACTCGGCCATCGGGACCTCGCTCGCCATCGCCATCGGGCCGGACGCGTTCCGCGACTTCCTCGCCGGGTTCCACGCGGTCGACGCGCACCTGCGCACCGCGCCGTTCGAGCAGAACGTGCCCGTGCTCATGGGCCTGCTCAACGTCTGGTACGTCAACTTCCTCGGCGCGCACACGCACGCGGTGCTGCCGTACGCCCAGCTGCTGCACCGGTTCCCGGCGTACCTGCAGCAGCTGACGATGGAGTCCAACGGCAAGTCGGTCCGCTGGGACGGCTCGCCGGTCACGACGGAGACCGGCGAGGTGTTCTGGGGCGAGCCCGGCACCAACGGCCAGCACGCGTTCTACCAGCTCATCCACCAGGGCACCCGGCTCGTGCCGGCGGACTTCATCGCCGTGGCGACGCCGGCGTACCCGCTCAAGGACACGGGCGGCGACGGCACCGAGTCCACCGACGTCCACGAGCTGTTCCTCGCGAACTTCCTCGCCCAGACGGCCGCGCTCGCGTTCGGCAAGACGGCCGACGAGGTGCGCGCCGAGGGCACGCGCGAGGACCTGGTCCCGGCGCGCGTCTTCGCCGGCAACCGGCCGACGACGTCGATCATGGCGCCCGCGCTGACCCCGTCGGTGCTCGGCCAGCTCATCGCGCTGTACGAGCACATCACGTTCGTGCAGGGGATCGTCTGGGGCATCGACTCGTTCGACCAGTGGGGCGTCGAGCTCGGCAAGAAGCTCGCCCTCGAGGTCGCGCCGGCGCTCGCGGGCGACCCGGCGGCCCTGGCCGCGCAGGACGCCTCGACCCGCGCCCTCGTCGAGTACTACCGGGCGCACCGTCGCTGACGCGCGTGCGGACGCGGGGCAGGACAGCAGGCAGGACGGCCGGCAGGACGGCGGCCGACGGGTGAGCGAGCCCGCCGGCGCCGTCCGGGTCGACGCGTGGGTGTGGGGCGTCCGTCTCTTCACCACCCGCTCCGCCGCCGCGGCCGCGTGCCGCGCCGGGCACGTCCGCGTGAACGGGGACCGCGCCAAGCCGGCGACGCCCGTCCGGGTTGGCGACGAGGTCGCCGTCCACCTGGCGGCGCGCGACGTCGTCTACGAGGTCACCGGGTTGCTCCTCAAGCGCGCCTCGGCGACGGTCGCGGCGCAGCACTACCTCGACCGGTCGCCGCCGCCCCCACCGCGGGAGTTCGTGGCCCCGGTCGCCCAGCGCGAGCGGGGCGCGGGTCGGCCCACCAAGCGCGAGCGGCGTGAGATCGACCGCTGGCGCGGCCGCTGACCCCCATCACCCCCCGGAAGTGGAACGAAGTGCGAGCACAACGTTCCACTCAGGCTCGGATCCCGCCCGTTTCGTTCCACTCGGAGCGGGTAGGGCCCCTCAGCCGATCGCCGGCACCGAGCCGAGGAACTGCTCGAGCAGCGGGCCGGCCGTGGTCGAGCCGTACTCGCCGGTCTCGACGAACACCGCGACAGCCAGGTCGCCCTGCGCCGCGATCATCCACACGTGGTTGTGCAGGGTGTCGCCCGACCCGGTCTGCGCGGTCCCCGTCTTGGCCAGGACCGGCGCCCCCGGCACGTCGGCGAGGAAGCGGGCGCCGCCGTCGGTCACCACGCCCCGCGTGAGGTCTGCCAGGGCGGCGGCCTCCTCGGCGGTGAGCGGCACCTCGGGCGCCTCGGCGGCGGGCGGCTCGGCGCCCACCAGCCAGGGGACCACCGTCCGCCCGGCCGCGACCGACGCCGCGACGGTCGCCATCGCGAGCGGGGAGGCTTGCACCCTGCCCTGCCCGATGGCGGACGCCGCGTGGTCGGTGCCCGTCGCGTCGGCGGGCACCGAGCCGAGGAACGCGGGGAACCCGAGGTCCTGCTCGACGCCCAGCCCGAGGGCGGCGGCGGCCGACGCGCGGTCGGCGGCGGTCACCATCCCGGACGTCCCGATGAACGCCGTGTTGCACGACTGCGCCACGGCGTCCCGCAGCGTGATCGTGCCGAGGTGCGACGACGGGTAGTCGGGGAAGTTGGCGAAGGCGCGGCCGTCGACCGTGGCACGCTCCGGACACTCCACCTGGCTGTCGGGGCCCAGCCCGGCCCGCAGCAGGGCGAGCGAGCTGACGACCTTGAACGTGGAGCCAGGGGCGTACATCCCGGTGGTCGCGGTCGGGAACCCGTCGCTGCCGGGTCCGCTGGCCGCGGCCAGCACGGCGCCGGTGGACGCCCGCATGGCGACGATCGCGCTCGCAGGGCCGACGCCGGCCAGGACCGCCTCGGCCGCGTCCTGGTAGGCCGGGTCGAGGGTCGTGACGAGCGACTCGCCGGGGACCGGCTCCGCGGTGAAGACCGGCGTCTCGTCGCCGGTGTCGGGCCGCCGGAGCAGCACGGTCAGCCCGGGGCGGCCCCGCAGCAGCTCGTCGTACTGGTGCTGCAGGCCTGACAGGCCGGCGATGTCCCCCTCGGCGACGGCGCCGTCGGACTCCTCGATGATCTCGGCGGTCGCGGGTCCGGCCGTGCCGAGGATCGCGCGGGCGAACTGACGCGTCGGCGCGAGCGGGCGCTGCTCTTCGACGGCGAGGGCTCCGGGCACGGCCAGGACGGCCTCCAGGTCCACCCCCGGGTTGTCGCGGCGCACCACGAGCGCCTCGACGAAGGCCCGTTCGCCCGAGGCGGCGACCCGGTCCACGAACGCCGCCGGGTCCAGGCCGAGCAGCTCGGCGATCTGGCGGCCGGACTCCGCCTGGGCGGCAGCCTCCACCCGCGTCTTGTCCAGCCCGAGCCGGAGCACCGGCCTCGGCTCGACGAGGGTCACGGCGCCGCCGGCACCGAGCACGGTGCCCCGCGGCGCGGGCACGCGCTCGGTCGCGACGACGAGCCCCGGCAGGAGGTCGGGGTGCACGACGTGCAGCGACCAGTGGGTGGCCCACGCGTCGTCGACGAGCTCGAGCGTCGCCTCGGTCTCGTAGGTCCACGGCGTCGCCGCACCGAGGTCCCAGGAGTAGGCGAGCGTCGCGTGCGCGGTCGTGTCCTCGTCCTCGTCCACGGCGACGGCGGCGACCGTCACGGTCGGGGGCGTGTCGAGGATCGCCTCGAGCGCCGTCGTCAGCTCGGCGCCGGCCTGCTCGGGGCTCGCGTCGAGGAGCAGCACGTCCGACAGGTCTGCGCCCGCGAGCCCGTCGGCCAGGGCCTGCGCGGCGGCGTCGGGCTCCGGCCGGCCGGGGGAGCAGGCGCTCAGCCCGCTGCCGACGAGGGTGACCGCACCGAGGAGGGCGGCCAGCCGCCGCGCGCGCCCGACGCGCGGACCGGCGGTCGCGTGGGTCGTCGTCGCTCGCTCGTTCCGTGTGCGCACGCCGTCGTGCCCCCTCACCCGTGCCCCGGTCCGGCTCGTGCCGGTCGCAGGACCCTTCGTACCAGACGACGAACGGCCCGTCCCCACAGTTGTGGGGACGGGCCGTTCGCGAGTCAGATCAGAGCGGGCGGATGTTCGACGCCTGCGGGCCCTTGGCGCCCTGCGTCACGTCGAACTCGACCTTCTGGTTCTCCTCGAGCGAGCGGTAGCCGCTCGCGTCGATCGCCGAGTAGTGGGCGAAGACGTCGGGCCCACCGTTGTCGGGGGCGATGAAGCCAAAACCCTTCTCGGCGTTGAACCACTTCACGGTGCCAGTAGCCATGGCGTCGCTCCTTCCAGAGCAGTCAACCCGGCCCGACTGTCGGGCCAGGTCGTCACGGGCACTTCTCGTCTGCTCCTGGGGCAAAGCCACGGCACATCGATCAATCCGCCTGCAACGTGAGCCCAGGCTACCGGAAAGCGGCCGCCGCGCCACCTTCGAACGGGACTTTCGTCTCACAGCAGAGCGCCGGCGCGTAACCTACGCCTCCGGAGGTTACGCTGCCGTATCCCGCGATGTGCTGTGCGCGTCGGCCCACGAGATGGAAGCGAGCTCGCGTGACCGCTCTCACCACACCACCCCCGTCGTCGACCCAGGCCGCGCGTGAGCGGCAGGTCTCGGACTTCACCGAGCTGTCCCGCAGGGTGCAGGACGAGGGCCTGATGGTCCGCCGGTACGGCTACTACTGGACGCAGTTCGCGGTGCTCACCGCGCTGCTCGTGGCGATCGGTGCGGGTGTGGTGCTGCTCGGTCACACGTGGTGGCAGCTGCTGCTCGCCGCCGCGCTGGCCGTCGTCCTGGGCCAGGTCATGTTCCTCGGGCACGACGCCGCGCACCGCCAGATCTTCGCCTCGGGGCGGTGGAACGACTGGTCCAGCCTCGTCATCGCCAACCTCTACGCCGGGATGAGCTACGGCTGGTGGCAGCACAAGCACAGCCGGCACCACGCCAAGCCCAACCAGGCTGGTGGCGACCCGGACATCGCACCCGGGGTGCTCATCTTCCACACCGAGGACGAGGTCACCTCGCCGGCCACGCGGCTCGGCCGGTGGGCCCGGGCGCGCCAGGGCTGGCTGTTCTTCCCGCTGCTGCTCCTCGAGGGCCTCAACCTGCACGTCTCCGGCGTGAAGTCGATCTTCGGCCGCGGGCCCGTGAAGCGCCGCCCCGTCGAGATCGCGTTCGTGACGCTGCGCCTGGGCGGCTACCTCGCGCTGGTCTTCTGGGCGCTCCCGGTCGGCATGGCGTTCGCGTTCCTCGGCGTGCAGCTGGGCCTCTTCGGGCTCTACATGGGCGCGGTGTTCGCGCCCAACCACAAGGGCATGCCGGTCGTGCCGCGGGACGCCAAGGTCGACTTCCTGCGCCGTCAGGTCCTCATGAGCCGCAACGTCACCGGCAGCCGCCTCGTCGACTGGTTCAGCGGCGGCCTCAACCACCAGGTGGAGCACCACCTGTTCCCGAGCATGCCGCGGCCGCACCTGCGCCGGGCGCGCCCGATCGTGCGCGAGTTCTGCGCCGCCAAGGGCATCACCTACACCGAGACGACGCTCTTCGGCTCCTGGGCGCGCGTCGTCCGCTACCTCAACGAGGTGGGCCTGCGCGCTGCCGACCCGTTCCAGTGCCCCGTGACGCTGGAGCTGCGCTCGGCCCGCTGACCGGCGTCGGGGCGGTCGTCAGGCGCGCCGGAGGCGGCGCACGAGCAGGTAGAGCTCGCAGCCGAGGCAGAAGCCGAAGGCGGCGTTGAGGAACGCCGCGACGAGCGCGATGCCCGCGGCGACGGTGATCGCGACCGGCGTCACGAGGCCCAGCGCCAACCCCGCGGTCGACACGCCGAGGCCGACCGCCTGCGCGAACCGCGGGGGCGCGGGGTCCTCCAGCACGAGCGGCGCGGCGAGGCGCGGGCGGACCCAGCGCCGGAAGACCCAGCCCTGCACCGAGCCCTGGGTACCGCGTGCCGTGCCGACGAGGAACAGCAGGGCGGCGAGCGCGAGGAGCCCCGTGCCCAGCGGCCCGGGCCCGGCCACGACGGTCGTCGCGAGCAGGACGGCGCTGACCGTCGCCCCGAACCTCGGGCCGCGCGGGTCGATCCCGCGACCGGGCCTGGCGGCGTCGGGCATGGGCGTGGTCACGGGGCGGCCGACGGGCTCAGGCACGGGAGACCTCCAGGTCGGTGATCGGGTCGGTGGCGAGCTGCTCGTCGAGGGCGCGGGCCGCCGTCGTGGCGTCCAGGCGGCCCGACGCGCGGGCCCACGGCGTGCCGTCCGGGCCGAGCACCAGCACCGTCGGCGTGCGGAGCACTGCCAGGCGCCGGGCGAGGTCCAGCCGCTGCGACGCGTCGATCTCCACGTGCACGACGCCGGGCCGCTGCGCCGCGA
>AXCX01000116.1 GCA_000767215.1 Actinotalea fermentans ATCC 43279 = JCM 9966 = DSM 3133 | reverse complement strand
CCGCGCAGCGGCCGGTCGCCCGGGCGTCGGCGGGCACCGCCGCAGGCCTGGGCCTGGCGACGGGCGACGCGCTCACGGTGCGGGGCGCCCAGGGCGGTCAGGTCACCCTGCCGCTGGTCGTCACCCCGATGCCCGACGGCGTCGTGTGGCTGCCGACGAACGCACCGGGCTCCGCCGTGCGCGCCACGCTCGGCGCGGACGCCGGCGCCATCGTGCGCCTGTCGGCGGCACGGATCACCAACGAGGAGGAGGCGCAGTGACCGGGGTCCTGCTCGCGGCGGAGGGCGCAGCGGCGTCCTCGGGGGCCGCGGACTTCTCGAACGACACGTGGTGGATCGTCCTGATCAAGGCGGTCGGCATCATCGTGTTCCTGCTGCTGTCCGTGCTGATGGCGATCTGGTTCGAGCGCAAGGTCGTCGGCCGGATGCAGATCCGTCCCGGCCCCAACGTGCACGGCCCGTTCGGCCTGTTCCAGGCGATGGCCGACGCCATGAAGCTCCTCTTCAAGGAGGACATCATGGTGAGCACGGCGCACCGGCTGGTGTACGTGGTGGCGCCGATCATCTCGGTGTTCTGCTCGCTGCTGGTGTTCGCCGTGATCCCGATCGGGCCGGCCGTGACCATGTTCGGCGTCACGACGCCGCTGCAGCTGACCGACTTCCCGGTGGCCGTGCTCTACATCCTGGCGGCGGCCGCCCTGGGCGTGTACGGCATCGTGCTCGGCGGCTGGTCGTCCGGCACCACCTACCCGCTGCTCGGCGCGGTGCGCTCGACGGCGCAGGTCATCAGCTACGAGCTCGGCATGGGCCTGTCGCTGGTCAGCGTGTTCATCCTGGCCGGCTCGATGTCGACGTCCGAGATCGTCTCCTCGCAGACCCAGATCTGGTGGTTCCTGCCGCTGCTGCCTGCGTTCGTGCTCTACATCATCTCGATGGTCGGCGAGACGAACCGGCTGCCCTTCGACCTGCCCGAGGCCGAGGGCGAGCTGGTCTCCGGCTACATGACCGAGTACTCGTCGATGAAGTTCGCCTGGTTCTTCCTGGCGGAGTACATCAACATGCTCAACGTCTCGGCCGTCGCGACCACGCTCTTCCTGGGCGGCTGGCGCGCGCCGTGGCCGCTGTCGGCCATCGGTGACGGGGTGCTCAACACCGGCTGGTGGCCGGCGCTGTGGTTCCTCGTCAAGCTCTGGGCCCTGATGTTCTTCTTCGTGTGGGTCCGCGGCACGCTCGTGCGCTTCCGCTACGACCAGTTCATGAAGTTCGGCTGGAAGGTCCTCATCCCGGTCGGCCTCGCGTGGGTCGTCGCGGTGACGGCCGTCCAGGGCGTGCGGCAGTTCGTCGACGTCGACCTCACCACGCTGCTCTGGGTACTCGCGGGGATCGCGGCGGTGGCGACCGCGGCGACGTTCCTCATCCCGGAGAAGCAGCCCGAACCCGAGCCCGCGCCCGCGGACGAGCCGTTCGACGCGTTCGCCGGCGGGTACCCCGTGCCCCCGCTGCCCGGCCAGACCCTGCCGCCGTCGCCCCGCAAGGCGCGGCTGCGGGCCCAGGGCGAGCCGACGGCGACGCTCGAGGCGGCGCCGTCGATCCCGACCGAAGAGGAGCCCCGTGGCTGACGACAAGGCCGGCAAGGACCTGAACCGGCGGACGACGGGCGGCGAGGTCGCCGCGCCGGCCGCGCCCGCGTACGAGTCGCTGATCCCGGAGAAGGGGCCGATCGGCCGCGCGCTGTCGCCGGTGGCCGGCTTCGGCGTCACGATCTCGTCGTTCTTCAAGCCGACGGTCACCGAGCAGTACCCGTTCGAGAAGGTGCCGACGAAGCCGCGGTACCACGGCCGGCACCAGCTCAACCGGTACCCGGACGGCCTGGAGAAGTGCATCGGCTGCGAGCTGTGCGCGTGGGCCTGCCCGGCGGACGCGATCTACGTCGAGGGCGCCGACAACACGCCCGACGCGCAGTTCTCGCCCGGCGAGCGGTACGGGCGCGTCTACCAGATCAACTACCTGCGGTGCATCTTCTGCGGCCTGTGCATCGAGGCCTGCCCGACGCGCGCGCTGACCATGACGAACGAGTACGAGCTCGCGGGCCCCACGCGGCGCGGGATGATCTACGAGAAGCAGGACCTGCTCGCTCCCATGGGCGAGGGCATGCTGGCCGCCCCGCACCCCATGGTGCCGGGCACCGAGGACACGGACTACTACCGTGGCGCGGTGACCGGCCCGGTGCCCGAGCAGGTCGCGTGGGTCGCCGAGCACCGTCCGGAGGACCCGACTCTCGACGCCCTGCGTGCCGCTGAAGGGATCACCCGATGACGACGATGCTCCACGCGGGGAGCGTGCTCGCGGGGATCGCGGAGGCCGGCCGCACCACCACCGGCGAGGAGGTCCTGTTCTGGATCCTCGCGCCGGTCATGGTGCTCGCCGCGCTCGGCCTCATCTTCGCCCGGCGCACCGTGTACGCCGCGCTCAGCGTCATCCTGGTGATGGTCAGCCTCGCGGTGCTGTACGTCGCGCAGGAGGCACCCTTCCTCGGCATCGTGCAGGTGATCGTCTACACGGGCGCCGTGATGATGCTCTTCCTGTTCGTGCTCATGCTCGTGGGCGTCGACGTGGCGGACACGTTCGCCGACACCCTCGGCGCGCACCGCTGGGTCGCGGCGCTGTTCGGCATCGGGCTCGGCGCCGTGCTGATCTCGGTGGTGCTGCGGGCGGCGGACATCGCGCCGCAGGGCCTGACCGCGGCGAACGAGGGTGGCAACCCGTCCGGCGTCGCGCGCATCATCTTCGGCGACTACGTCATCACGCTGCAGGTGGTGGGCATCCTGCTCATCACCGCGGCGGTCGGCGCCATCGTCCTGACGCACAAGGAGCGGCTCGTCGCCAAGGTGGGCCAGCGCGAGCGGGCCGACGCGCGGATCGCGGCCGGCGAGGTGCTCACCCCGCTGCCGGCGCCCGGCGTCTACGCGCGCAGCAACGCGATGGACGTCCCGGCCCTCGGGCCCGACGGCCGTCCGCTCGAGCACTCGGTCTCGCGCGTCCTGCGGATCCGCGGGCAGCAGCGGTCGGTGGCCGAGGTGCACGCGCACCTGGATCCCGGCACGGGCACCGGCAGCACGCCGCCGGAGCGGACCATCACGGGTGAGGAGCAGGTGCGGTGAACCTCAGCAACTACCTGGTGCTCTCCGTCCTGCTGTTCTCCATCGGGGCGACCACCGTGCTCGTGCGGCGCAACGCGATCATCGTGTTCATGGGCGTCGAGCTCATGCTCAACGCGGCGAACCTCGCGTTCGTGACCTTCGCGCGGATGCACGGCGACCTCACCGGTCAGGTCGTGGCCTTCTTCGTCATGGTCGTCGCGGCCGCCGAGGTCGTCGTCGGCCTGGCGATCATCGTCGCGATCTACCGGACCCGAAGGTCGGCCTCCGTCGACGACGTCAACCTCCTGAAGAGCTGAGGGACCGATGACGAACGCACTCGGCGGGCTGGCCGCCGTGCTCCCGACCGCCGTCGACCCCGCGATGGCCGTGACGTCGGCCGGCGGGGCGATCGACGTCGCCTGGCTGCTCGTCGCCCTGCCCGCGCTCGGCGCCGCCGTCCTCCTCCTGGCCGGCCGGCGCAGCGACCGGTGGGGCCACCTGCTGGGCGTCGCGATGCCGGTCGCCTCGTTCGTGGTCGCGGCCGCGATCTGGGTCCAGATGCTTGGCCTGTCCGGAGCCGAGCGGGTGGCCGAGCTCGACCTGGGCACGTGGCTGTCCGCGGGCACCTTCACGGTGGACCTCGGCGTGCGGGTGGACCCGCTGTCGATGACGTTCGTGCTGCTGGTGACCTTCGTCGGGTCGCTCATCCACGTGTACTCGATCGCGTACATGGAGCACGACCCGAACCGGCGCCGGTTCTTCGCCTACCTGAACCTGTTCGTCGCGGCGATGCTCCTGCTGGTCCTCGCGGACAGCTACGTGCTGCTGTTCGTCGGCTGGGAGGGCGTGGGCCTCGCGTCCTACCTGCTCATCGGCTTCTGGGAGCACGAGCGGCCGAACGCCGTCGCCGCGAAGAAGGCCTTCGTCACCAACCGCGTCGGCGACCTCGGTCTGCTCACCGCGATCATGGCGATGGGCCTGCTCTTCGGCACCACCGACATCGGCCTGGTCAACCGCGGCGCGGAGAGCGCGGGCGAGGGCTGGGCGACCGTCCTCGGCCTGCTGCTGCTGCTCGCCGCGTGCGGCAAGTCCGCCCAGTTCCCGCTGCAGGCGTGGCTCGGCGACGCGATGGCCGGCCCGACGCCGGTCTCCGCCCTCATCCACGCGGCCACCATGGTCACCGCGGGCGTGTACCTGGTGGTCCGCTCGGGCGGGATCTACGACGCCGCGCCGACCGCGCTCCTGGTCGTCTCGATCGTCGGCGCGATCACGCTGCTGTACGGCGCGATCGTCGGCTGCGCGAAGGACGACATCAAGAAGACGCTCGCGGCGTCGACGATGTCGCAGATCGGCTACATGATGCTGGCCGCAGGCCTGGGCCCGATCGGCTACGCGTTCGCGATCTTCCACCTGCTCACGCACGGCTTCTTCAAGGCGGGCCTGTTCCTCGGCGCCGGCTCGGTCATGCACGGCATGAACGACCAGGTGGACATGCGCCGGTTCGGCGGCCTGGCCACCTCCATGAAGGTCACGTGGGTGACGATGGCGCTCGGCTGGCTCGCGATCATCGGCGTCCCGCCGTTCTCCGGCTTCTGGAGCAAGGACAAGATCGTCGAGTCCGCCTACGCGGTGGCCGACGGCCAGGGCTGGCAGCCGTGGGTGCTCGGCACCGTGGCGCTGGTCGGCGTCGGGATCACCGCCTTCTACATGTCGCGCCTGTTCTTCATGACGTTCCACGGCACCCGCCGCTGGGACGACGGGCACGGCGTGCCGGGTGACGCCGGTGAGACCGCCGACGTGCAGCACCCGCACGAGTCGCCCGCGCTGATGACCTGGCCGATGATCCTGCTCGCCGTGGGCTCCGCGGTGCTGGGCGGCGCGCTCGCCGTCGGCGGGGCGTTCACCACCTGGCTCGAGCCGGTGACCGGGCACGCCGAGCACCACGAGCCGGTGCTGCCGGTGCCGGTGATCATGACGGCGACGTTCGTGCTGCTCCTGGCGGGCGCGTTCCTGGCCTGGCGGCAGTACGCGGCCGCACCGGTCGCCGTCGTGCCGCCGCGCGGCTCCCTGCTCACGCGGGCCGCGCGTCGGGACCTGTTCCAGGACACGGTCAACGAGGCGCTGCTCATGCGCCCCGGCCAGTACCTGACGCGCTCGCTCGTGTTCGGTGACCGCACGGTCGTCGACGGCGCGGTGACCGGCGTCGCGGCCGGCACGGCGGGCAGCGGCGAGCTGCTGCGCCGCCTGCAGACCGGCTTCGTCCGCTCGTACGCCCTGCAGATGGTGGTGGGCATCGTGGCCCTCGTGGCCGTCGTCCTGGCAGTGAGGATCTGAGGGGAACCATGACCGACCCGACCTTCCCCTGGCTGACGACGCTGGTCGTCTGGCCGCTGCTGGGCGCCGTGGTGGTGTGGCTGCTGCCCGCCGCCGCCCGCCGCTGGGCGCGGCACGTCGCCGTGGCGTTCTCGCTCGTCGAGCTGGTGCTCGCCGGGCTCGCCCTCGCGGCCTTCGACACCGGCGCGGCCGGCCAGCTCCAGCTCACCGAGCAGGCGTCCTGGATCCCGGCGTTCGGCGTCAGCTACGCGCTGGGCGTCACCGGCATCGGGCTGAGCCTGATCCTGCTCTCGGTGTTCCTGGTGCCGCTGGTGCTGCTCGCCGCCTGGCGCGAGCACCCGGACCTGACCGACGGTGAGGGCGAGGGCGGCTCGCGGATCCGCACCTACGTCGCGCTCGTCCTGGTCCTCGAGGCGTTCATGGTCGCGGTGTTCGCGGCCCGCGACGTCTTCCTCTTCTACGTGCTCTTCGAGGCGATGCTCATCCCGGTCTACTTCATGATCGGGCTCTTCGGCGGCGCCCAGCGCCGGTACGCCGCGGTGAAGTTCCTCATCTTCTCCCTGGTCGGCGGCCTGGTCATGCTGGTCGGCGTCATCGCGCTCTACACGCAGGGCCCGGGCGGCGAGGAGGGCTTCCTCGTCGACTCGCTCGTCGGCACCGAGATGAGCACCTGGACGCAGCGCCTGATCTTCCTGTCCTTCTTCTTCGCCTTCGCGATCAAGGCGCCGATGTGGCCGGTGCACACCTGGCTGCCCGACGCCGCGGAGCAGGCGCCCGCCGGCACGAATGTGCTGCTCGTCGGCGTCCTGGACAAGGTCGGCACGTTCGGCATGCTCACGCTCTGCCTGCCGCTGTTCCCGGAGGCCTCACGCTGGGCGGCGCCGGTGATCATCGCGCTCGCGGTCGTGTCGATCCTGTACGGCGCGTTCCTGGCCATCGGCCAGGAGGACCTCATGCGCCTGATCGCCTACACGTCGGTGAGCCACTTCGGGTTCATCGTGCTGGGCATCTTCGCGTTCACGTCGGTGAGCATCCAGGGCTCGTCGCTGTACATGCTCACGCACGGGCTCTCGACGGGCGCGCTGTTCCTGCTCGCTGGCTTCCTCGTCCGCCGCTGGGGGACCGCGCGGATCGCCGACTACGGCGGGCTCAAGACAGTGGTCCCGGTGCTCGCCGGGACGTTCCTGGTGGCGGGCCTCTCGGCCCTGTCGCTGCCGGGCACGGCGCCGTTCGTCAGCGAGCTGCTGGTGTTCGTCGGCACGTTCGCCGCGCACAAGCCCGCGGCGATCGTCGCGACGCTCGGCGTCGTCCTCGCGGCGATCTACGTGCTGCTCACCTACCAGCGGATCTTCACCGGCCGGACGCGCGAGGAGCTCGCGCCGCACGCCGACCTGTCGGCGCGCGAGCGGTGGGTGGTCGGGCCCCTCCTGGCCGCGATCGTGGTGCTCGGCCTCTGGCCGGCCCCGGCGCTGGACCTGGTGCGTGAGCCGGCCGCGGTCGCCCAGGAGAGCGTGGGCGTGACGGACGCCTCGGCTGAGCACGAGGTGCTGTTCGGGCAGGCGGACGCCGCGTCCGACGACGTGGCAGCGACCGAGGACGGGAGCGACAAGTGACGTTCGAGGCCCCCGACATCCAGTGGGCGTACCTCATCCCGGTCGCCGCCGTGCTCGGCGCCGGCGTCCTCGGCGTGCTCGTCGAGGCGTTCGTGCCGCGCCGGGCCCGCCGGGTCACCCAGATCTCCCTGGCCCTCGTGGCCCTGGCCGGCGCCGTCGTCGCGGTCGCCGCGCTGTGGTCCGACGTGTCCGACTCCGGCGGCGTGAAGGTCCTCGACGGCGCCCTCGTCGTCGACGGACCCGCGCTCGTCCTGCAGGGCGTCGTCGCGCTGCTCGGCCTGGTCGCGCTGCTCGTCATCGCGGACCGGACCGAGAGCGGGGAGGACGCGTTCGCGTCCGCCGTGGCCGCGGTGCCCGGCTCCGACACGGAGGCCGAGGCGACCCGCCGCGGGCTCGCGCAGACCGAGGTCTTCCCGCTGGTGCTCTTCGCGCTCGGCGGCATGATGCTCTTCCCGGCGACGGCGGACCTGCTCACGCTGTTCGTCGCGCTCGAGGTGCTCTCGCTGCCGCTGTACCTGCTCGCGGGCATGGCCCGCCGGCGCCGCCTGCTCAGCCAGGAGGCGTCGATGAAGTACTTCCTGCTGGGCGCCTACGCGTCGGCGTTCCTGCTCTTCGGCATCGCGCTGCTGTACGGCTTCGCCGGGTCGGTCAAGCTGACCGACATCGCCGCGGCCGTCGGCACCCCGAGCGACCTCGACCCGCTGCTCCTCGGCGGCGTCGTCCTCGTGCTCGTCGGCCTGCTCTTCAAGGTCGGCGCGGTGCCGTTCCACGCGTGGACGCCGGACGCCTACCAGGGCGCCCCGACGCCGATCACGGGCTTCATGGCCGCGTGCACCAAGGTCGCGGCGTTCGGCGCGATGCTCCGCCTGGTCTACGTCGTCCTGCCGCCGCTGGAGTGGGACGTCGTCCCGCTGCTCTCCGGTGTCGCGGTGCTGACGATGCTCGTCGGGACGGTCGTCGCCATCGTGCAGACCGACGTCAAGCGGATGCTCGCCTACTCCTCGATCGCGCACGCCGGCTTCATCCTGGTCGGCGTCGTCGCGCTCACCGCGAGCGGGGTCAGCGGCGTGCTCGTGTACCTGCTGGCCTACGGCCTGGCGACCATCGGCGCCTTCGCGGTCGTGACCCTGGTGCGCGAGGTGAACGCCGACGGCGCGGTCGTCGCCGAGGCGACGCACCTGTCGCAGTGGGCGGGCCTCGGCAAGCGCAGCCCGCTGCTGGCGGGCGCGTTCACCCTCTTCCTGCTCTCGTTCGCGGGCATCCCGCTCACCGCCGGGTTCACCGGGAAGTTCGCGGTGTTCACCGCGGCGGTCGAGGGCGACCTGTGGTGGCTCGCGCTGGTCGGCGTGCTCGCGTCCGCGGCGGCGGTGTTCTTCTACGTCCGCCTCATCGTGCTGATGTACTTCACCGACCCGGCCGGCACCCCCGGCGAGGGCACGACGGTCATCGGCGGGGAGGGCTTCACCATCGTGGCCATCGGTGCTGCCGCACTCGGCACGATCCTGCTCGGCGTGCTGCCGTCGCCGATCCTCGAGCTGCTCGCCGACGCGGCGCGCTTCCTGCCGTGACGACGGCGCTGCCCCCGGTCGAGCCCGCGCTCGCCGACGCGGTGACCGCCCGGATGGCGGTCGTCGAGCAGCGGCTGCGGGACGCCGTCGCGCACTCGGACGCGCTCGCCGGGGCGACGTCGCGGCACCTGGTCGACGCCGGGGGCAAGCGGCTGCGGCCGATGCTGACGCTGCTGTGCGGCCACCTCGGGGACGGGGCGGCCGACCAGCTGGTCGACGCCGCCGCCGTCGTCGAGCTGACGCACCTGGCGACGCTCTACCACGACGACGTCATGGACGCCGCGCCCGTGCGGCGCGGGGCGCCGTCGGCGCACGAGCTGTGGGGCAACCAGATCGCGGTGATCACCGGCGACCTGGTCTTCGCCCGCGCGTCGGCCATCGCGGCCGGCCTGGGACCGGAGGCGATCCGGATCCTCGCCGCGACGTTCGAGCGGCTCTGCCTCGGGCAGCTGCACGAGGTCGCCGGCCCGGACGAGGGCGCCGACCCCGTGGCGCACTACCTGCAGGTGCTCGCGGACAAGACGGCGTCGCTCATCGCGACGTCGGCCCGGTTCGGCGCGATGTTCTCGGGCGCCGGCCCTGACGTCGAGGCCGCGCTCGTGGCCTACGGCGAGGCGGCGGGCGTCGCCTTCCAGCTGGCCGACGACGTCATCGACCTCACCTCCGACGCCCAGGTCACCGGCAAGACGCCCGGCACGGACCTGCGCGACCACGTGCCGACGATGCCGGTGCTGCTGCTGCGCGAGCGCGTCGCGGCCGGCGGCACGGCGGCCGACGCCGAGCTCCTCGCCCTGCTCGACTCCGACCTGTCCGACGACGCCGTGCTCGCGGGCGCCGTGACGGCGCTGCGCGCCCACGACGTGGTCGCGGAGACGCGGGCCCGGGCGCAGGCCTGGGAGCAGCGCGCGATCGACGCCCTCGGGCGGCTGCCGGAGGGGCCGGTGCGCGAGGCGCTGGAGACCTTCACGCACTCGCTGGTTGACCGCAGCGCCTGAGCGACCGATACATCCCACGGCGGCGCCATCTGCCGAGATGTCCAGCCGCCAGGAATGTCCGAAGGATCACCCTCGGTCCCCCAGCGAAGGGGGAGCGAGGTCGTTACCCTTCGGTGACGGCGCGCGCGGCGCGCCGCTGCCGTGAGTGAGAGGACGCGCGTGCGGACGTCATGGGGGTCGGCCACGGACCGTGGTCTGGTACGCCGCATCAACGAGGATGCGCTGCTGGCGTACCCGCCCGTCTTCCTCGTCGCCGACGGGATGGGCGGCCACTCCGCCGGCGACGTCGCGAGCCGGCTCGCCGTCGAGGAGTTCGCGCAGCTCGCGGGCCGCGCCGCGGCCGAGCCGGACGAGATCCACGCGTGCTTCCGGCGCACCGCGCGCCGCCTGCGGGACGTGGTGGACGCCGGGCGCACGGCCGGGACGACCGTCGCCGGGGTCGCGGTGGCGGCGTACGACGGCGCCGAGTACTGGCTCGTCTTCAACATCGGCGACTCGCGCGTGTACCGGCTCGCCGACGGCCGGCTCGAGCAGATCAGCGTGGACCACTCGGTGGTCCAGGACCTCATCGACGCCGGCGAGATCGATCCGGCCGACGCGAGCGTGCACCCCGAGCGGCACGTCATCACGCGCGCCATCGCCACGGACGCCGAGCCGGCCCCCGACTACTGGCTCATCCCGGCCGGGCCGACCGACCGGCTGCTCGTGTGCACCGACGGCCTGACCATCGAGCTGCCGCACGAGCGCCTCGAGCGGGTGCTGGCGACGGTGCCCGACCCGCAGCTGGCCGCCGAGCGCCTCGTCGCCGAGGCCGTCGCGTCGGGCGGCGCCGACAACATCAGCGCCGTGGTCGTCGACGTCGCGACGGTCCAGCCCGGGGGCGGCGCGCAGACCGAGCTCACCACGCCTGCGCCGGCCCGGCCGGCCGCCGCGTGGATCGAGGAGATCGACGGCGCGACGGTGCCGCGCTACTCCCGGACGGAGGGGCACTCATGATCGTCCCCAGGTACGCCACCGGCGCCTGGTTCGCGGTGGTCACCGACGGCACTGTGGCCCTGCTCGAGCCCGACACGTCGGCCGCCGTCGTGCACGACGTGTGGCAGTCGCTGCGCGACGGCGCGGACACGTCGGCCCAGCTCCAGCCGCTGCTCGCGGGCGGGCTCGCGGCCATGCCGCCGTTCGCCCTGGTCACCGTCGCGGGCGGCACCGTGCGCGCCATCGTCCGGGGCGGCGTCGTGGTCGAGGTGGTCGCTGCGGACGGGTCGCGGGAGATCACGGGCGGCCGCGCCGCCACGTGGGTCGAGGAGGTCGTGGCCGACGCGCGTGGCGTGACGGTCCGAGCCACCGACGCCGGTCCGTCCGACGCGGCGGCCGCCGCCGAGGGTGGGCTGCCGGTGCTCTCGGGCGTCGTCCGGGCCGGCGCCGTGCACGTGGCGCTCCGGGACGGCGCGCCGGGGCTCATCGACGCC
>AXCX01000115.1 GCA_000767215.1 Actinotalea fermentans ATCC 43279 = JCM 9966 = DSM 3133 | reverse complement strand
CGCCCCGCCCACCCCGGCCTCCACCACCAACGCCGCGGCTTTCGACCGCGCGCGGGCGGTGCTTCCTGGCGGCGTGAGCTCCCCGGTGCGGGCGTACGGCTCGGTCGGCGGGGTCCCGCGGTTCCTCGCGAGCGCGCGCGGGGCGTACGTGACCGATGTCGAGGGCCGGCAGTACGTGGACCTCGTGGGCTCGTGGGGGCCCGCGGTCCTCGGCCACGCACACCCGGAGGTGGTCGCTGCCGTCCAGGCGGCGGCCGCGCGCGGCCTGTCGTTCGGGGCACCGACCGTCGCGGAGGCCGAGCTCGCGGAGGAGGTCGCCCGGCGCGTGCCGTTCGTGGAGCGCCTCCGCCTGGTCTCGACGGGCACCGAGGCGACGATGACCGCCGTGCGGCTGGCGCGGGGAGTGACCGGCCGCCCGCTCGTCGTGAAGTTCGCCGGCTGCTACCACGGGCACGCGGACGGGCTGCTCGCGGCGGCCGGCTCGGGCGTCGCGACGCTGGGTCTGCCCGGCTCCGCCGGCGTGACGGAGGCGACGGCCGCCGAGACGATCGTGCTGCCGTACAACGACCTCGCCGCTGTCGAGGCGGCCTTCGACGCACACGTCGGCCGGATCGCCGCCGTGATCACCGAGGCGGTGCCGTGCAACATGGGCGTCGTCCCGCCGGCCGAGGGCTTCAACCGCGGCCTGCGCGAGATCACGGCCCGGCACGGCGCGCTGCTCGTCCTCGACGAGGTGCTGACGGGCTTCCGCTTGAGCGCCGGCGGTTGGTGGACCTTCGCGGCCGAGGGCTGGGCACCGGACCTCGTCACCTTCGGCAAGGTGCTCGGCGGCGGGCTGCCCGTGGCGGCGCTCGGCGGTCCGGCGTCGGTCATGGATGCGCTCGCTCCTCTCGGTCCGGTGTATCAGGCAGGCACCTTGTCCGGTAACCCCGTTGCCGTCGCGGCGGGCCTCGCCACGCTTCGTCTCGCCGACGGCGCCGTCTACGCCCGCCTCGACGAGGTGGCCGACGCCCTGCGCAGGGCCGTCCGTGATGCCCTCGACGCCGTCGGGCAGCCGCACCACGTCGGCGCCGTCGGGAACCTCTTCTCGGTCTTCCTCGGTGAGGCGCCCGCCGCAGCCGGTGTCGCCACCTACGCCGATGCCCAAGCGCAGGATGCGTTCCGCTACCGCGCGTTCTTCCACGCGATGGCCGACGCCGGCATCCTGCTCCCGCCGTCTGCGTTCGAGGCCTGGTTCGTCTCCGCCGCCCACGACGACACCGCCCTCTCTCGCATCCTCGATGCCCTCCCCGCAGCGGCCGACGCAGCGGTCCGGGCAGCGCCCCCTGCATCAGCTCGCTGATCAGGTCAGCCGGAAGCCGCCGCCGCAAGCCGCCCTCGACCCGCTGGACCTTCGCCGCCGGCGTCCCGGCGAATCGCTAGCCCGCGCGCGCCAGCGCATCCAGCGGCCGCTCGTCCGGCCCTGACTGTGTGCTCGCCGCACCCGAGTGCACGGCTGCCGCACCCGGCGGCCGTCGCTCGTCCTGCGTGGGCGCGACTCTCACCGCCCCGGGCGGCGCGTTGACCTCGTGTCCGTCGCGCCGACGGAAGAGGTACCTGCACGGCTCACCGAGCACCGGCCCGCGGGTCGGTGGTCGTCCCAGCCGAACGATCCGCAGGTCGTGCTGGTGCACCACGTGGTGGTGGTGACTGCACAGCAGGACACCGTTCTCCACGGACGTCGGGCCGAGATCGCGGTCCCACCACCGGATGTGGTGCACCTCGCAGTACGCGGCGGGCACATCGCACCCGTTCCAGGCGCAGGACCGGTCGCGCACGATCACCGCCCGGCGCTGTTGCCCGGTGTACAGGCGCTGCGTCTGGCCGAGGTCCATCGGCACGCCGTCGGCGGACATCACGATCCGGCCGACCTCGCTGTCGCAGAGCACGCGGGCCAGCTCGGACATCGCCACGGGCGTGCCGTCCTCGAGCAGCGCGGGCTCGACGGCCCGCCAGTCGTCCATGTCGTCCGAGTCCGCACGGCGGTCGGCGCGCCGACGCTGCACGCGCTGGAGCTCGGCGAAGGTCTCGGCCGGGACGAGGACGGACACGGCGGGCCGGCTCGCCACGCCGGACACCCGCGCATCGGCGGCGTCCTGCTCGGCGTCCGGCAGCAGCGTGCCCGACGGCGTGGTGCGTCGGGCACGCACACCCGCCATCCCGGAGACCGCCCGCTCGGCGAGCGCCACCAGGGCGTCGGCGTCGGCCTGCGGCTTGGTGCGCCCGTCGTCGGGCGCCATGCCCACCGCTGCGATGGCGGTGCGCACAACCTCGGCGGACACGTGGTCCAGCCGCCCGCGCAGGAACGTGCCCTCGGGCTGACGGGACATCACGAAGAACCGCTCCCGGCGCTGTGTGGCCGACGCCTCCTCGAGACCAGCCGGGTCGAAGGAAGCCACCAGCCGTGCCGCCGCGGCGGCGAACTCCCGCAGCGAGCTGCGCTCGGCCATGCGCACCAGCCGCTCCTGCGTCTCGGGCCGAGCCAAGGCCACCGTGGCGCGCTCGCCTGCGCTCTCAGCAACCCGACCGAGCACGTCGAGGTGCGGCAGGGGCACACGCCCGGCGCCCACCGCCTCGGCGACCGACGGCATCGCCGTGAGCGTCTCCGCCTGGCGGACCTCGCGGCGCGCCTCGCCGAGGCCGGTCCGACTGGCACGTGCGCGCGCCGCGAGGAAGTCGCGGTCACCGATCCCGACCGCCGTCTGCGCCCGCTGCTCCGCCGTCACGAGCGCCGCCCGGACCCTGGCCAGCGCGCCCGCCACCTGGTCCAGCCGCGCCAGCGCCCGACGCCGGTCGCCGCCACCCCAAGTGCCGCACCCCGCGACACCGGACGTGAGCTCCGCGGTGGACGCGACGACGAGGTCGAGGCGCGCGAGAACCTCGTACGCCTCGGGCGCAGCAGGCTCGACGGGCCCGAAGGACCCGCCGTCGACCGGACCGCGCGCTTGAAACATGTGTTCGACATTATCGCGTCGTGGCGACTCGATCAAGCCTCTGACCTGCGGAAATGTTTCCACAAGGCCCTGCCCGTCGGGCTCGTCCACAGGCTCGGCGGGCCCATCACGCAGGGCTGATCGATCCGCTCACACCATGGCCGCGTGCGTCCCCGATCCCATCCGCGATGTCATCGAGTCGCGCGCCGGCCGTCCGCACACGCCACGCACATCCGCGCCGTCGGCCGTGCCACCAGTCGTTCGTCCCCGATGGACCCACCACAGACCTCGCACAGGCCGAAGGTGCCCGCTGCCACCCGCGCCCGCGCAGCGGCCAGCTCGACGGCCTCGTCCTCCGCCTGCCGCAGGAGCGCCGCCACCTGCTGCCTCTCGAAGGCCAGCGTTGCGCCCTCGGGGTCGTGCTCGTCGTCCGCGTTCGACCCCGCGGCCGCCTCGACGGCGCCGCGCAGCTGGTCCGCCAACCCGCCGGCACGCTCGCGGGTCTCCGCCTCTCGGGCAGCGAGCGCGGCGAGCACCTCCGGCGAGACCGTCGCCGCACTCGCCGCACTCGCCGCACTCGCCGCACCGTCCGACGTCGTCACTCGCTGCGCCTCCTCGCGTCGTCCCGATCCGATCACAGCACCCGGGCACGCCCGACGCCTCCCCACCGCCCCCACCCCGGAAACCCCACGTCGCCCGCCCATCGCCCGCTACCGTGCGGGCCGTGGGCCGCGCGGGCATCAGACGCAGGACCGACCGCCGGCGCGACGAATCGGTGGACGGCCAGCGGCGCAGCCCTGCGCAGAGGTGGCTGACCGAACCACGCCCCGAGACGCCGCGGCAGCGCGAGCGTCGTCTGAGCCGCCGCACGTGGCGCTGGGTCTGGCTCTGGCCGCTGCCCGCGACGGCCGTCCTCCTCGCCGGCGGCATGGCCACCGAGCCCTACCCGGCCGGCACCACGAAGGAGTACGTGCTGATCAGCGCGCTCGTCGTGCTCGCGGTGCCCGGGGCGGTGATGCGGTTGCGCGAGGCGGTGCGCCGCGCCCGTCGGCCCGTCGAGGAGCGCCTCGCGGAGCAGCGGGAGGCGGACCGCTCCCGGGGCCGCACGCCGCACCCGCTCGCGGACGAGGCGATCGACCCACCGCCCGGCCTGCTCGACGAGCTCGGCGCATGGGCACTGGGCTGGGGGTTCGCCCAGGCCCTTCTGGCGATCGGCCTCGGCGCGCTCCTCACGGCACTGCCCGTCGCCGAGGACTGGAACACCGCACCGCTGGTCGTCGCGGTCCTCGGACTGCTCCCGCCGATCGCACTCCTCCTCGGCTGGCTCGCGGTCGCGGGCGTGTCCGTGCTGCGGGCCGGCATCTCCCGCGCCGACGTCGACGGCGTTCCGGGCCGAGGCGGAGCCGAGCCGCTCCTGCGCGCGCTGGTCCTCTCGCTCGGCGCGTGCCTGCTCGGCCTCGCGACGTTCGGGATCCCGTACGCCGTGGTCTCCGCTGGCGACGCCGACCTCCCGCGAGGCTCGCTCCTCGCCCTCGCCCGGTACGCGGCGAGCGACCTCGACGCCGCACCCGGCTGGGTTCTGGCCCTGCGCGTGACCTGCGTCCTGATCTACGGCGGGCTCGCCGGCGTCGCCGTCGCCTCCCCCCTTCTCCTCCTCCGCGCCCTCCGGGATCGCCCCGTGCCCGACGCGCTGCCCGACGCCGCCACCGAGGCGGGCGTCGCCGAGGCGCCCGTCGCACCATCGCCGGCTCGGCCCCCCAAGCCCGTTCGCGCCTTCCGGCCGATCAGCCCCGCGAGCCTGCGCCGGCTCCGTCGACACGAGCGGAGGCAGACCGCCGTCACCGCCGAGGAACGGGCCGTCGCCCTGTTGCGCGCCCGTCAGGTCGTGGCGATCACGACGGCGGGCGCCGCTCTCGCCGTCGGCGTGGCACTGTGGCTCGCCTGCGTGACCGAGCGCGAGTACGTGCTCTGGACACTGGTGACCGCCGGGCGTTTCAGCGGTCGCGTCGAGACCGTCACCGTTGCCCGTGACGACCTCGTGGTGTTCGCACTGGGGCTGTCCGGCCCTCCGGTGCTGCTCGCCGTGACCGGCTGGTTCCTCACGCGACGCACGACGTCCCACGTCACCGGCTGGTCGGGCCCCCGCGCGTCGGAGCTCTCCGTCCTCGCGGTCATGCTCACGGTGACCCTCGTCCCGGGCCTCGTGGGCTGCTACCTGGTCTCCCACTGGCTGGGACCCACCAGCGACCTCGTCCTGCTGCCGGGCGCCTGGGCACAGCTCGGCTTCTTCGGCTCGATGTTCGGTGCGGGCGTCTGGTTCACCCGACGGCGGGCCCGAGGCCGCGGATGAGGACCTCGACATCCTGGTGGACGGTCTTCCGGCACTGAGCCCCCCGGTCCGGCCCCCGTCCCGCCGCAACCACATATCCACGGGGACCGCACCACCGCGCGTCGGGCAAAGAGGGACTTCCGTCCCTTGCCGGAATACCCTACGGGGGTATGGTGTTCTTCCTGGCACGCGGCGACGGGAGGCACCATGCACGGCTACACGGGCAGCAAGGACGACTACCTCAAGCGCCTGCGGCGCATCGAGGGCCAGGTCCGCGGCATCGCGCGCATGGTCGACGAGGACGAGTACTGCATCGACATCCTCACCCAGGTCTCGGCCGTCACGAAGGCCCTGCAGGCCGTGAGCCTCGGACTCATGGAGGACCACCTGGGCCACTGCGTCGTGCACGCGGCCCGCGAGTCCGACGACGCCGGCCAGGCCAAGGTCCGCGAGGCCGCCGACGCCATCGCGCGCCTGGTCCGCAGCTAGCCCGACGCCGCAGGGCGCACCCACGACCCCACTCCCCACCCAGCACCACCAGGCCCCGACCGGGCACCGAACGAAGGAGCACCCATGAGCACCCAGACCGTCTCCGTGCAGGGCATGACCTGCGGCCACTGCGTGAAGTCCGTGACCGAGGAGGTCTCGGCGATCCCCGGCGTCACCGACGTCGCCGTCGAGCTCGTCAACGGCGGCACCTCGACCGTCACCATCACCGCCGCCGAGCCCGTCTCCGACGAGGCCATCGCCGCGGCGATCGACGAGGCGGGCTACACGATCGCCCCGCCCCGCTCCCTCATCTGACCCACCCCGTCCCGCCTCAACCGGTGCACCACGGCGGCCGTTCCGCTCACGTGGAGCGATCCGGCGCCCTCGTGCTCCAGTTGAGGGGGACAGACCCGACCAGCGCACCCGACAGCGCATTGGACGTGACGTCATGACCGACCAGACCACCCGCACCACCGGCACGACCGCCGCCGCCGGCACCGCCACCGGCGTGCCCGACGCGACGGCCGTCGTCGGCACCCTCGACCTCGCCGTGAGCGGCATGACGTGCGCGTCGTGCGTCGCCCGCGTCGAGAAGAAGATCAACAAGGTGCCGGGCGCGTCCGCGCTGGTGAACCTCGCCACCGAGACCGCGCGCGTGGAGCTGACCGGCGACGTCGACGCCGCCGACGTCGTCAAGGCCGTCGAGGCCGCCGGCTACGGCGCCACGGTCATGCGCGACTCGCGGGCGACCAAGCACGCGGGGCACGGGGAGGGGCACGGCGAGCACGACGACGCCGAGCACGCGCTCTCGGGCCACACCATGGCCCCCGGGCACGACATGGTCGAGGGCGAGGACACGTCCGCGCCCGTCCCCGACCGAGGCGCCGACCTGCGCCGTCGCCTCATCGGCGCGGCCATCCTCACCGTCCCGGTCGTGCTGCTCTCGATGATCCCGGCGCTGCAGTTCGACGCGTGGCAGTGGGTGGTCGTCGCGCTGGCGCTGCCGGTCGTGACGTGGGGGGCCTGGCCGTTCCACCGGGCGGCGGCGCGCGCGGCCCGGCACGGTTCGTCGACCATGGACACGCTCGTCTCGCTCGGCGTGATCGCCGCGAGCGCGTGGTCCCTGTGGGCGGTGCTGCTGGGCGGAGCCGGCGAGATCGGCATGCGGATGGAGCCGACGCTCATCCCGCGCGCCGCGATGGCCGGCATGGAGACCCCGGAGCTGTACTTCGAGGTCGCGGCCGTCGTCACGACCTTCCTGCTGGCCGGCCGCTACGCCGAGCACCGTTCCCGCCGACGCGCGGGCGACGCCCTGCGGAGCCTGCTCGCCCTGGGCGCGACCGACGTCGCGCTCCTGACCACCGACGACGCCGGTCGCCGCACCGAGCGCCGCGTCCCGGTGGCGTCGCTGCAGGTGGGCGACGTGTTCGCCGTCCGGCCGGGGGAGAAGGTGGCCACCGACGGCGTCGTGCTCGAGGGCACGTCCGCGCTGGACACCTCGCTCCTGACGGGCGAGCCGGTGCCGGTCGACGTCGGGCCGGGGTCGCAGGTCACGGGCGCGACCGTGAACACGTCCGGTTACCTCGTGGTCCGCGCGGAGCGGGTCGGCGAGGAGACGATGCTCGCCCAGATCGGGCGGCTCGTGACGCAGGCGCAGACCGGCAAGGCCCCGGTGCAGCGGCTCGCGGACCGGATCTCGGCGGTGTTCGTGCCCGTCGTCATCCTCATCGCGCTCGGCACGTTCGGCGTCTGGGTCGCCACGGGTGGCGGGCTGCAGGCGGCGTTCACCGCTGGCGTCGCGGTGCTCATCATCGCCTGCCCGTGCGCGCTCGGCCTGGCCACCCCGACGGCGCTGCTCGTCGGCACCGGCCGCGGCGCCCAGCTCGGCATCCTCATCAAGGGCCCGGAGATCCTCGAGTCCACCCGCCGCGTCGACACCGTGGTGCTCGACAAGACCGGCACGGTCACCGAGGGCCGCATGCGCGTGGTCGAGGTCATCGTCGGCGAGGGCGCACCCGCCGACGACGTGCTCCGGTACGCGGGCGCGGTCGAGGCCCGCTCCGAGCACCCCATCGCCCAGGCCATCGCGACGGCCGCCACCACCCCCCTCCCCGCTCAGGTGGAGCACGGTGGCGGCGGATCGGCTCAACCGGTGCACGATGGCGCCACCGCGCTCCAGTTGACGGAGGGTGAGCGGACCGGTGACGTCGAGCTCGACGTCACCGAGTTCGAGAACGTGCCCGGGCGCGGCGTCGTCGCGCTGGTCCGGCCCGCGCACGTGGGCGTCGAGCTGGCGCGGCGCGTGCTCGTCGGGCGGCCGACCTGGCTGCGGGAGCAGGGCGTCGTCACGGACGTGCTCGACGCGGCGTTCGACGCCGCCGAGGGCGCCGGGGCGACCGCCGTCATGGTGGCGTGGGCCGGGCGGGCTCGCGGCGTCGTCGTGCTCCGCGACCCGCTCAAGGCGACCTCCCGCGTGGCGGTCGACGAGCTCCGGGCCCTCGGCCTGCGGCCCGTCCTCCTGACCGGCGACAACGCGGGTGCGGCGCGCGTCGCGGCCGGCGAGGTCGGCATCGAGGAGGTCGTCGCGGAGGTCCTGCCGGCCGACAAGGTCGACGCCGTCCGGGCGCTCCAGGCGCAGGGCCGGGTCGTCGCGATGGTCGGGGACGGCGTGAACGACGCCGCCGCGCTCGCCCAGGCCGACCTCGGCCTGGCCATGGGCACGGGCACCGACGTCGCCATCGAGGCCGCCGACATCACCCTGGTGCGCGGCGACCTGCGGGCCGCCGGGCAGGCGATCCGGCTGTCGCGGCGCACCCTGCGGATCATCAAGCAGAACCTGTTCTGGGCGTTCGCCTACAACGTCGCGGCGATCCCGCTCGCGGCGCTCGGCCTGCTCAACCCGATGATCGCGGGCGCCGCCATGGCGTTCAGCTCGGTCCTGGTGGTGACGAACTCGCTCCGCCTCCGCCGCGCCGCCTGACCCCGGGGGCTCAGGTGGCGCACAGCCGGCTCACGTAGGTTGGGCCCGTGCACGACGCCGTCCCCCCCGCCGCGCAGGTCGACGCGCCGTCCGCTGCCCCGCCCGACCAGCGCCGCGCCCGGCTGCGGGCCGAGGTGTGGATCGTCCTGGGCCTCTCCGTCGGGCAGTCCGCGGTGTACGCGCTGGTCCGCCTGCTCGACCGGCTGACGCGCGACGTCCCGATCGGCCAGCAGGTCACCACCCTCAACCCGTCCCAGAACGAGCGCCCCTGGCTGGACCTCATCTACCAGCTGCTCGACGTCGTGTTCACGCTCGTCCCGGTGGCCCTGGCGCTCTACCTGCTGTCCACGCCTGGCCGGGCGGTGCTCCGCCGCATCGGCCTGGACCTCGCCCGCCCGTGGCGCGACCTGGGCACGGGCGCCGCCCTGGCCGCCGTCGTCGGGATCCCGGGGCTGGGCCTGTACGTCGTGGCGCGGGCCCTCGGATGGAGCGTCGCGATCCAGACGTCGGGCCTCGACCCGCACTGGTGGGCCGTGCCCGTCCTCATCCTGGCGGCGCTCAAGAACGCCCTGCTGGAGGAGGTCGTCGCGGTCGGCTACCTGGTCGAACGCCTCGGGGAGCTCCGCTGGGGCGTGCCGGCGATCATCACGGCGAGCGCGCTCCTGCGCGGCACCTACCACCTCTACCAGGGGCCGGGGATGGCGGCCGGGAACGTCGTCATGGGCGTGCTCTACGCCTGGTACTACGTGCGCACCCGCCGGGTCGCACCGCTGGTCGTCGCGCACACGACACTGGACGTGGTGGCGTTCCTGGGATACACCCTGCTACCAGGGCCGGTGCTCGAGGCGCTCGGGATCACCTGATCGAGCACGTCGGCGCCCGGGCGTCGACGCTCATGTCCAGGCCTCGACGCGCCGATCACATCATGGGCGGGCAGGCTGGGGCTGCCCCCGACGACGGAGCGTGGACGTGCCGAGAGCAGGGAACCTGCGCACGAGCGTGGCGGCCATCGCCGCCCTCGTCGTCGCGCTGCCCGTGCTCATGTGGCTCGAGCACCTGGACCTCGTGCTCGGCGACCCGGTGGTCGTGGCGCTGCTGCTGCCCCTGACCATCCTCGTCGCGAACGACAGCGCCCAGCCGTCGCTCGGGTCCGGCCGGCTCGAGGAGCGGCACACGCTGCGCCTGCTCCTGTCGGCCGCGCTGGTCACGGCCCTGTGCTGGAACGCGGGCTGGACGCTGCTCGTCCCGGCGGGCGTCATCACGACGGCCGTCCCCCTGCTGCAGCGCGCGAGCGCCCGCCTCGCGCTCGTCGCCGGCATCGCCGCGACCGTCCTCACCGCGGCCGGCGAGACCGCCGTCCAGCTCGACCTCCTGCCCTCGGTCATCGGCACCGGCCCGAGCCACGTCGCGGCGGCCGCGCTCCTCGCCGGCGCGTGGGCGGCGGGGTACGCCGTCGCGCGGGGCGCGAAGAGCCAGCGCGGCTACGCGCACGCCCTCGCGCGCGCGGAGGCGCGCCTGCGGGCCCTGATGGAGAGCTCGACCGACGTGCTCACCGTCAGCAACGGCGGCGGCATCCTCACCTACGTCAGCCCGGCCGCCGAGCGCGCCATGGGCTATCGGCCCGCGGAGCTCCTGGGCCGGCCGCTCCTGGACATCGTCGACGCCGAGCACCGGCCCGCCGTGGCGGCTCGCCTCTCCGAGCTGATGCAGCGCGGCGAGGACGCCCGCTCGAGCATGGACGTGCTGGTGGTGCACGCGAGCCTCGAGCACCGCTGGTACGAGTGGACGTTCCACAACCTCCTCGCCGACCGGCTGGTCGAGGGCATGGTGGTCCAGCAGCGGGACGTCAGCGAGCGCCTCGGCGCGCAGCGCGCCCTCGCGCACGCCGCGTCCCACGACGACCTCACGAGCCTGCCCAACCGCGGCGAGCTGCTCCGCCGGATGACCGCGTCGCTGCCGCAGGCCGGCCCTGGGGCGGCGGTCGCCGTGCTCTTCGTGGACCTCGACCTCTTCAAGGACGTCAACGACAACCTCGGGCACCAGGCCGGCGACGACGTCCTCGTCGTCGTCGCGAAGCGCCTCACCGCCGCGCTGCGCGCGCACGACCACCTCGGCCGCCTCGGCGGCGACGAGTTCGGCGTGCTCCTCACCGAGGTGCGCGACGAGCAGGAGGTGCGCACCGTCGTCGGGCGCCTGGTCAGCGCGATCGAGCAGCCGATCACCCTGTCCAGCGGCACGGTCGCGATCGGCGCCAGCGTCGGCTACGCCATCTCCGCCGACCCGCGGATGCCGCTCGACCGCCTCCTCGCCGCCGCCGACCAGCGCATGTACCAGGTGAAGAACCGCCGCCACCGCGAGAGCGGCGTCGTGCCCCACGGCGCGGCGCACGCGCCCGGGACGCACGCGGCCGCGCCGGCCCCCGACCACGCGCCCG
>AXCX01000114.1 GCA_000767215.1 Actinotalea fermentans ATCC 43279 = JCM 9966 = DSM 3133 | reverse complement strand
CGAGCGCCTCGGCCGCGTCGCCGCGCTCGAGGAGCGCCAGGAGCGGCCCGCCCGGCCCGACGCCCGGGCCGGCCGCGAGGCCGAGGGCGTCCGTGACGTCCACCAGCCGATCACCGGTCACGACGACGAGGCGCGCGTCCACCGTGCTGGCTAGCCTCATCGTCGTTGACTCCCCGCTCGGCGTGTCACCGTTTGTGTGTGACACGACTATCGACGAGCGCCATAGGATGTGTCAACCATCGGAAGGAGGCCGGACATGGCCGGACCGGCAACCGGCGAGCCCCCGCGCGGGCGCGCACCCCGCACGCGGCAGGGCTCGCCGCCGAGCCTCCTGCTCACGCTCCTCGGCGACTACTGGTGGGGGCAGACCGAGCCGTTGCCCTCGGCCGCGCTCGTCGACCTGCTCGCAGACTTCTCGGTCAGCGACGTCGCCGCCCGCGCGGCGCTGAGCCGCATGGTCAAGCACGGGCTCCTCGAGTCCTCCCGCAACGGCCGGAACACCTTCTACTCGATGTCCGAGCGCGGCCAGCACGTCATGCGCGAGGGCGCCGTCCGCATCACCGACTTCGGCAAGGTGGACGGCCAGGACTGGGACGGCCGCTGGAGCCTCGTCGCGTTCTCCGTGCCCGAGGCGAACCGCTCCGCGCGCGAGGCCCTGCGCACGCGCCTGCGCTGGCTGGGCTTCGCGCCGCTGTACGACGCGCTGTGGATCTCCCCGCACCCGCGGCACGCCCAGGCCCTCGCCGAGCTCGCCGAGCTCGGGGTCACCAACGCGACGTCGTTCGTCGCGACGTCGCCCGAGACCTCGACCGAGGCGCTGCCGCCGCAGGCCGCGTGGGACCTGGACGGGCTCGCCGACCTCTACCGGGCGTTCGTCGACGAGTGGTCCCCGACCCGCGCCGCCCTCGGCAAGGGCGCCATCACGCCCGTCGACGCCCTGGTCAAGCGCACCGAGCTGATGGACGCCTGGCGCGCGTTCCCGGGGCTGGACCCCGACCTGCCGCGCCGCCTGCTGCCGGCCGACTGGCCGCGCGACCGTGCCCGCGAGCTGTTCCTCGAGACGTACGAACAGCTCGGCGCCCCGGCGTCCGTGCGCGTGCGGCAGGTCATCGCCACCTACGCGCCCGAGCTGGCCGACCGCGTCGTCCAGTTCTCCGTCACCGCGGACCCGCCCGGACCCCGGCCGGTCGCCTGAGCGTGGCGGGCGCCCCCGCGCTCAGCCCTCGAGCGCGGCCCGGAGCCCGTCCGGCAGCGGGGCGGCGCGCCCGTCGTCGTCCACGTGCACGCACGTGATCGAGCCCTCGACGCACACCTGGCCCTCGCGCAGCACGCGCCAGCCGTAGGTGATCGAGGTGCGCCCGAGCGCCGTGGGCCGGATCTCGACCACCACCTCGTCGCCGAACCGCAGCGGCGCCAGGAACTCCGCCGCGACGCGGCGCCGCGGGAACGACGTCAGGTCGCCCCAGCCGGCCCCGCGCAGCAGCTGGTGCTCCGCGCGCTCGGCCCAGCGCAGCGCCGCGGTGTGGTGGATGCGCCCGCCCGCGTCGGTGTCGACGAACTCGACGCGGACGGGCTCGCTGTGGCTGCGCACCGCTCAGCCGGCGGGCTCGAGCGGGGCGTCGAGCGGGGCGTCGAGCGGGGGGAGCGTGATCCCGCTGGCCTGGCGATGCGCGGCGAGCGCGCCCTCCCACGCCTGCCCGATGGCGTCGGCCGTCCAGCCGCCGTCGTGGTAGGTGACCCCGACCTCCTCGGAGTACGTGTACAGCGACAGCTTGTCGCCGCCGATGCCGAACGCCTGCCCGGTGACGTCGGCGGCCGCCGCGGAGGCGAGCCACACGACCAGGGGCGCCACGTCCTCGGGGCCGCCCAGCGCGTGCTCGCGGCGGACGACGGGCGGCAACGGCTCCCCGCGGTCGTACGCCTCGGCGACGCCCTGGTACACGGGGATGGTGGCGGTCATCGCCGTGATGGCCGTGGGCACGACGGCGTTCACCGTGATCCCCGCGCGGGCGAGCTCGAGGGACCACGTGCGCGCCATCGCGACGATGCCGGCCTTCGCGGCCGCGTAGCTCGTCTGGCCGAAGTTCCCGTGCTGGCCGGCCGGTGAGCCGACGAGCACCAGCCGCCCGCCCTCGCCGCGCTCGCGCATGTGCACGGCGGCGGCGCGCGCGGTGGTGAACGTGCCGCGCAGGTGCGTGGCGACGACGAGGTCGAAGTCGTCGTCGGTCATCTTCCACAGGACGCGGTCGCGCAGCACGCCCGCGTTCGTGACCAGCGCGTCCAGCCGCCCGAAGGACTCCACGGCCGCGGCGACGAGCGCGTCCGCGGTCTCGGTCGGGCCCACCGGTGCGACGACCGCGACCGCCGCACCGCCGTCGGCCGTGATCGCGTCGACGGCCGCCTGCGCGGTGGCCGCATCGACGTCGTTCACGACGACGGACGCGCCCGCCGCGGCGAGCGCCCGCGCGTAGGCCAGCCCCAGGCCGCGTCCGCTGCCCGTGACGACGGCGACGCGGCCGGTCAGGTCCGTGCCGCTCACGCCCGCGCTCGCGCCGCTCACGCCCGCGCTCACCGGTAGTACCGCACGATCATCGTGGCGGCCATGGCCGGCTTGGCCTGCCCCTCGACCTCGACGACGTTCTCGAAGACCGCCTGGAGCCCACCCGCGACCTCGGCGACCTCGGCGAGGGTCGACGTCAGCCGGATCCGCGAGCCCACGCGCACCGGCGCGGGGAAGCGCAGCCGGTCCAGCCCGTAGTTCACGCCGGTGCCGACGCCGGTCACCTGCACGACGTCGGCCATCAGGGGCACCACCAGCGCGAGCGTGAGGTAGCCGTGCGCGATGGTCCCGCCGAACGGCGTCCCCGCGGCGAAGTCCGGGTCGAGATGGACGGGGTTGTGGTCGCCGGTGAGGTCGGCGAACCGGTTCACCTCGTCCTGGGTCACCTCGCGCCACGACGAGGGACCGAACGTCATCCCGACGTGGCTGGGCAGGTCGGCGAGGGGGATGTCGGCGCGGGCCGGTGCGGTCGTCATCGTCGGTCTCTCTCTCGGTCGGGTGTGGAGCGTTTCCGACAGAAACGCCGGGCGTGTCGGTCGGAAACGCTCCACTCGGGGTGCGAACGCTCCACTCGGGTGGGCGTGGTGGTTCGGGGGTCAGCCGTCGACGCGGACGACGACGGCGCCCGCCGAGTCGCCCGCCGCGCAGCCCGTGAAGAGGCCGAGGCCGCCGCCACGCGCGTGCAGGGCGTGCACGAGCTCGGTGATCGCGCGGGCGCCGGTCGGACCCTGCGGGTGGCCGTACACGAGCGAGGACCCGTACGGGTTCATCCGCTCGAGCGGGTAGCCGGTCTGGTCGGCGAACCACAGGTCGTTGACCGCGAACGGGTTGTGCGTGGTCACCACGTCGACGTCGGCGATGTCGACGCCGGCGTCGGCCAGCGCGCGCCGGGCCGCCGCCACGGGCGCCTTGGGCATGTACGCGGGCGCCGCGCGGCCGAAGCCCGTGGCCAGCACCTGCGCGGTCACCCCGCCCCGGCCCAGCTCGCGCGCCCGGCCCTCGTTCGCGACGACGACGCCGGCGCACCCGTCCGCCGGGTGCGTCTGCGCGCCGTAGGTCACGACGCCGCCGGGCTTGACGGGTGCGAGCCGCGCGAGGCCCTCGGCCGTCGTCGGGAAGACGCCGTGGTCCGCCTCGAGCCAGTCCTCGCCCTTCCGGCGCGGGATGCGCACGGGGACCATGTACTCGCGCTGGATCGCGCGGTCGTCGGCGAGCGAGGTGAGGTACTGCTCGTAGCGCATCAGCGCGACGTCGTCGACCTGCTGGCGGGAGTACCCGCCGTCGGCCGCGGTGTTCTCGGCCGTGTCGTTCATGCTCTGGCCGGTGGTCGGGTCGAGCTTCATCGGATCGAGCACCCAGTGCTCGGCGACGGGCGCGCCGCCCGCCCCCTGCGCGCTGCTCCACAGCATCAGCGGGCCGTTGCTGGTCCGGTCGGTGATGACGCCGATCGTCGTGGCGTGCGCGCCGAGCTCCACCTGCGTGGCGAGGTGCTCGACGACGACCGCCGACGTCGCGCAGGCCCGCGAGAGCCACGGCCCGCCGTGGTCGCCGGCGCCGAGCCGGCGCGAGATGCCCGTGACGCCGTAGAACCCGTACTGCTGCGGCACGGTGCAGCCGAGCGTCCACTGCGTGATGTCCTCCGGCGCCAGCCCGCGGTCGGCGAGCGCGCGGCCGGTCACGTCGACGGCCATGTCGAGGCTGTTCAGCTCCGCGAGCGGCCCCTGCCACTTCGCGAACGGCGAGGTCCAGCTCATGCCGAAGGGGATGTACGCCTGGGTGAACCTCATCGCTGCACTCCCTCGGGGTCGGTGGTCAGGAGCTCGCGGGCCTGCGCCCGCAGCGAGCGCATGTTGAGCTTGCCGCTGGGGCTGCGCTCGAGGCGGTCCACGAGGAGCACGCGCCGCGGCTTCTTGTAGCCGGCCAGGTGCCGCCCGACCTCCGCGCGGACCTCCTCGGCGGTGAGCGTCGAGCCCGGCACGGTGACGACCATCGCGGCGACGATCTCGCCCCACCGCTGGTCGGGCAGCCCGAGCACGACGGCGTCGGTGACGTCCGGCATCGCGAGGATCACCTCCTCGACCTCGGCCGGGTAGACCTTCTCCCCGCCCGTGTTCACCACGCCCGACCCGCGCCCGAGCAGCTCGACGTACCCGTCGCCGAGCACGCGCACGTAGTCGCCGGGCATGCAGTGCCGGACGCCGCGGATGGTCGGGTAGGACTGCTCGGTGCGCACGGGGTCGCCGTGGTAGCCCAGGGGCATCAGGCCGCGGTACGCGAGCGTCCCGGTCGCGCCGACGACGTCCTGCACCTCCGCGAGGTCCGCGTCGAGCACGACGGCGCCCGGCGCCAGCCGCGGCCGGCACGGCAGGTCGCCCGGCCCGCGCACGACGCCGTAGGCGAACGGCCCGCCCTCGCTCGCCCCGACGATGTCGATGAGCGTCGCGTGCGGGGCGCGCGCGAGCAGCCGGGCCTTGAGGTCGTCCGACCAGGCCATCCCCGAGCTGAGGACGGTGCCGAGGGAGGACACGTCGAGGTCCGCCCCCGCGGGCTGCTCGAGCGCCTCCACGAGCGGCCCGACGACGGCGTTCCCCGCCACGATCAGGCGCGTCACGCGATGCTCGGCGATCGCCCGGAGCGCCGCCCACGGGTCCAGGCTCGCCGCGGACAGGAAGACCACCGCCCCGCCCAGGACCATCGCGTTCATGACGTTGAACAGCGCGGTCGCGTGCATCATCGGCGTCAGCGGCAGGCAGACGGTGGGCGGCAGGTCCTCGCGCGCCGCGATGCGCGTGACGTCGTCGAGCGTGGCGGGCGGGTCCACGGGCAGCGAGCCGTAGATCGAGAACTGCTGGGAGTCGAACAGGTTCCCGTGCGTCCAGACGACGGCCTTCGGCCGGCCCGTGGTGCCGCCCGTGAACATGAAGATCTTGTGCTCCGGTGACAGCGCGCGCGGCGGCAGGGGCGCCGCGGTCAGCGCGCCCGCGAACGGCAGGCCCGGCTCGAGGGGGGCGTCGTCGTCGGGCACCGCGAGCACGAGGCCCGGCAGGGCGATGCGGTCCGCCGCGTCCACGACGGCGGCGCGCAGGCTCGTGGGGAACACGAGCGCCTGCGGCCGCGAGACGTCCAGTAGCTCGGCCAGCTCGGCGCCGCCGTAGCGGAAGTTGATGTTGACCGGGATCGCGCCGATCTTGTACGCCGCGTACAGCGTGGTCAGGTACTCGACGCGGTTGTACATGAAGATCGCGACGGTGGAGTCCGGGCCTAGCCCGTGGCGGGCGAACGTCGTCGCGAGCCGCGCGGCGGCGTCCTCGAACTCGCGGTAGGTGAGCACCCGCCCCTCGGCGACCACCGCGGGCCGCTCCGGCACGGCGCGCGCGACGGCGTCCCACACCGAGGCGTAGTTGGCGCGGCCGAGGTCGCCGGGGGACGCCGCCGTGGCGTCCTGGCCGGCCGTCGCGGGTGCGTCGGTCACCGCTCACCTCCTCGTGACGCGGTCACGCCGTCGTGTCCGCGGGACGGGTCGCGGACGGCCCGTCGCAGGCATCGTGCGCCGTAGACACGGCAGACGTCAAGCAAAACCGTGACGATCGTCAGCCAGACGTAGAACGTCAGCGGGCGCGCGCCGGTGCCAGCCGCCGCGCCAGCTCGCCCCGCGCCGGACCCGCGAGCGCCTCGTGCAGCCCACGGAACAGCGCGACCGACGCCGTCGACGGCCAGTCGACGTCCAGGTGCTCCACCGGCAGACGGGGCACGGCCCGCAGGAGCGCGAGCCAGTCCGCCACGAGCGCCGTGAGGTCCCGGACGGCCGTCGTCGGGCCCGACCCCGGCCCGGGCCAGGCAGCCCACCGGTCCTGGAACGCGTCGTGCCGCTCGCGGATCTCCCCCAGGCGCCAGGCCGTGCGCACGCTGCGCGCGGCGGAGAAGCCGGGCACCTCGACGGCGCGGAACGCGGCGAGGTCGAGGCCCGGCGCGTCGGCGGGCACCTCGCCGAGCACCTCGGCGACGTCCACCTCGCCCGGCGCGATCCACAGGCCGTCGCGGAGCAGCCCGAAGCCGGCCCACGCGAGCTGGGCGCGCAGGCGGTGCCGCAGGTCGCGCTGGCGCTCCGGCACGGAGAACGTGACGAGCGTCCAGCCCGCGCCCTCGGGCGCGAAGGGGTCGTCCGCGAAGATCCGGCCGTGCGCGTCGCGCAGCACCCGCTCGCTCGCCGGCGTCAGGTCGTAGGCCACGGTCCGGCCCGAGCGCACGGGCGCGAGCAGGCCGCGGCGCGCCATGCGCGCGAGCGCGGCGCGCGTCGCGGGCTCACCGACGTCGAGCTCCGCCAGGACGTCGACGAGCACCGCGGACGGCACGGGCGCGACGTCGTGGCCCAGCACCAGCTCGCCGAGGAACGCGAGCAGCAGCTGCTCGGGGCGGCGCCGCACGCGGTCCGCCCCGCCCTCCCCCTCGAGCCCGGACGGCATGGGCGCGAGTATCGCAGGCGAACCTCGCCATTGACACATGTGACATTACGACTGCACGATTGCCGCTCAAGTGTCATGCATTGCGCGCCACGCATCACCGCGGCCGGCCTGGCCGGGCCACGCACGAGCCGTTCCGCGAGCCGAGATTCAACGCAGAATTGAGGACCCCCCATGACCCGACGTCCCGCCTTCGCGGTCGCGCTCGTCGCCGCCCTGTCCCTCGGGGTGGCGGCCTGCTCGTCCGACGCCGAGACCGAGCCCGACGCCCCCGACACCCCCGACACGACCGAGACGGACGCCGCCGACCAGGCGGACGCCGACCCCGTCGCCATCACCATCGGCGCCCTGAGCATCAGCGAGACGGCCCCGCTGTGGGCCGCCGTCGACGCCGGCGTCTTCGCCGAGCACGGCCTCGACGTGACCGTCCAGCCCATCCAGGGCGGCGCGCAGGCGATGCCCGCGCTGGTCAACGGCGACGTCGACTTCTCCGTCGGCCAGCCGTTCGGCGCCCTGCGCGCGAGCCTGCAGGGGCTCGACGTGAAGATCATCGCCAACTACGCCTCGAGCTACGCCGAGGGCGACGACATCAACGCCGTCGTGGCGCCGGCGGGCAGCGACATCGCCAGCCCGGCCGACCTCGCAGGCAAGCGTGTCGCCGTCAACTCCCTCGGCGCGGCCGGCGACCTGACGATCTCCGCCGCGGTCGAGGCCGACGGCGGCGACCCGAGCACGATCGAGTTCGTCGAGGTCGCCTTCCCCGACGCCAAGGCCCAGCTCGAGGCCGGCAACATCGACGCCGCCTGGGTGCCCGAGCCCTTCGTCTCGATGATCGTGGGCGCCGGCGGCAGCGTCGTCGTCTACCCCTACCAGGCGGTCCTGCCGGGCCTGCCGACGCTCGTCATCCAGGCCACCGGCTCCACGGTCGCCGACGACCCCGAGCTCGTGGCCAAGGTCCGCGAGGCGTTCGCCGCGGCCTTCGCCTGGGCGGCCGAGAACGACGACGCCGTGCGCCAGGCCCTCGTCGACAACCTGAACCTGCCGGCCGAGGCGGCCGCCGGCCTGCCCCTGCCCACGTTCACGACCGACCTGGACCGCGACCTGATCCAGGGCCTGGCGGACCTCGCGGTCGAGCACGGGTACTTCGACTCCGCGCCCGACCTGGCCCAGGTCATCGCCGAGTGACAGGCTCCATCACCATGACGGCGGTGCCCGCTGCAGCCACAGCGGGCACCGCCGTGCCTGCCCCCGGGCGACCGGCCGGACGCCCGCCCCGCACGCGGTCCCGCCGCCGCCGCAAGGCCCTCCTGGGCTTCCTCGGCGTCCTGGGCTTCGGGGCGACGTGGGAGCTGTTCGCACGGTCCGGCGTCGTGAAGCAGGAGTACCTGCCGACGTTCACGACGACGGTCGGCAGGCTGGTCACCGAGCTCGGCACCACCAAGCTCTGGTCGGTGGTCGGCGACACCGTGCTCACCTGGGCCATCGGCCTGGCCCTCTCGGTGTCCGCCGCGCTGGTGCTCGGCACCGTCATCGGGCTGGTGCCGTTCCTGCGCCGGGCGACGCACACCACCGTGGAGTTCCTGCGGCCGATCCCCTCGGTCGCGATCATCCCGCTCGCCGTCCTGCTCGCCGGGCTGTCGCGCGAGGCCGCGCTCATCGTCGTCGTCTACGCGCCGTTCTGGCAGGTGCTCATCCAGGTCATGTACGGGATCGCCGATGTCGACACCGTGGCCCAGGACACCGCCCGCAGCTTCGGGCTGGGCCGCTGGCACCGCCTGCGCCACCTCGTGCTCCCGACGGCGCTGCCGTACGTCATCACGGGCTTCCGGCTCGCCGCGTCCATCGCGCTCGTGCTCACCATCACGGCCGAGCTCGTCATCGGGAACCCCGGCATCGGCCTGCAGATCAACCTGTACCGCTCCGCGCCCGACGCACCCGGGCTGTATGCGCTCGTCCTGGTCACCGGCCTGCTCGGCCTCCTGGTGAACCTCGGCACGCGCGCGATCGAGCGGCGGGTCCTGCACTGGCACCCGTCCGTGCGCAGGGAGGGCCCCCAGTGAGCGGCGCCACCATCCGTCGGGCCGCGGCATCGTTCGCGTTCGCCGTGGGCCTGCCCGTGCTCATCGTGCTCGGCTGGGCCCTGGCCACGCGCGACACCGTGAACCTGTACCTGCCGTCGCCGGCGCGCGTCGCGCAGGCCTTCGTCGACACGTGGCTCGACCCCGAGACGATCACCGGCGACGTGCTGCCCAGCCTCGCGCGGTTCGGCATCGGCGTCCTGGCCTCGATCGCGATCGGCATCGTGGCGGGCACGGTCATCGGCTCCACGCCCTGGCTGCGCGCCCTCCTGGAGCCCATGCTCGAGTTCTTCCGCGCCATCCCGCCGGTCGTGCTCGTCCCGGTGCTCATGCTCGTGCTCGGCATCGGCGACTCGATGAAGCTCGCCGTCATCATCTCCGGCAGCGTGTGGCCGGTCCTGCTCAACACCGTCGAGGGCGTGCGCGCGATGGACCCGGTCCTCGCGGACACGTCGCGGTCCTACCGGATCCGCGGCCCCCTGGCGTACCGGTACTTCATCCTGCCCGCCGCCAGCCCGCAGATCATGGCGGGCGTCCGGCTGAGCCTGGCGATCGGGCTCATCCTCATGGTCATCTCGGAGATGTTCTCGTCGTCGTCCGGGCTGGGCTTCCAGATCGTCTACTTCCAGCGGCAGTACATGATCGCCGAGATGTGGAGCGGCACCCTGCTGCTCGGCCTCGTCGGGGTCGTGGTGGCCGCGATCTTCACCGTCGTGGAGCGGCGGGTCCTGCACTGGTACCACGGCTCGAGAGAGGTGGCACGTGGCTGAGCGCTCCGTCCTGCTGTCCGTCCAGGACCTGAAGAAGACCTACGTCAGCGCGACCGGGCCCGTCGAGGCGATCGGGTCGATCACGTTCGACGTCCGCCCGGGCGAGCTGGTCTGCATCGTCGGCCCCTCGGGCTGCGGCAAGACGACGCTGCTCAAGTGCCTGTCGGGGCTCCTGGCCCCCACCGCGGGCAGCGTCACGCTCGACGGCGCCCCGGTCACCGAGCCCCCGCGCACGATGGCGGTGGTCTTCCAGGAGTACGGGCGCAGCCTCTACCCCTGGCTCACGGTGCGCGACAACGTCGCGCTTCCGCTGCGCGCCCGGGGCGTGCCGCGGGCCGAGCGCACGACGGCCGTCGAGCGCGCCCTGGAGGAGGTCGGCCTGTCGCAGGTGCTGCACAAGTACCCGTGGCAGCTGTCGGGCGGCATGCAGCAGCGCGTCGCCATCGCGCGCGCGGTGGCCTACCAGCCGGAGATCCTCGTCATGGACGAGCCGTTCGCGGCCGTGGACGCCCAGACGCGGGCCGATCTCGAGGACCTCGTGCGGCGGGTCTGGCAGGACCTCGGGGTGACGGTGCTCTTCGTGACGCACGACATCGACGAGTCGGTCTACCTGGGCGAGCGCGTGCTCGTGCTGTCGAGCTCGCCGACGTTCGTCCAGGAGGACCTGGCGATCGACCTGCCGGCGCAGCGCGACCAGCTCTCGACGCGCGCGCTGCCCCGGTTCACCGAGCTGCGCACGCACGTGTACGAGCAGATCCAGCGGGCCAAGCGCGCCGAGACGGCTCCTACGCCCTGAGATCTGGCCGCGCGTCCGACCCCTGCTGCGGCGGGCGCGCGGCCAGCACCACCGTCAGGAGCCGCTGCAGCTCGGCCCGCTCGTCAGGGGTGAGCGGCGCGGTCAGGACGGCGTCGACGCGCGCGGCGTCGGGCATGGCGTCGCGCAGCGTCCGACGGCCGTCGTCCGTCAGGCGCACGACGTTGCGGCGGCGGTCCGCCGCGGCGCGCACGCGCGCGACCAGCCCCCGGGTCTCCAGGCGCGCGACCAGCCCCGCGACCGTCGACCGGTCCAGGTCCAGGGCGTCGCAGAGCTCGCGCTGGCTGGCCTCGCCGAGCCGGGCCAGCACGTTGAGCACGCCGAACTGCACGTTGCTCAGCCGCGGCCCGACCTCGGCCGCCCACACGGCCAGGTGCGCCTGCTGGGTCCGCCGCACGAGGAAGCCGGTGTGGTGGGCGAGATCCAGCGCAGGGCCGTGAGCAGGGCCGTCGAGGGCAGGGGCGTCGGTCACGGCCCCATCCTCCCCGGTCCGCACCGGCGCGCGGGGCCCGGCGCGGCGGGGTCTCACAGCCAGCGGGGCGGCGGGGGCGGCG
>AXCX01000113.1 GCA_000767215.1 Actinotalea fermentans ATCC 43279 = JCM 9966 = DSM 3133 | reverse complement strand
CTGCCACCACACCACCACCTGCTGAACACCCACCAGCACGGCGAACCACCACGACGCACCGCCGCCCCGCCGCCCCGCCGCGCGCCGCGCACACGTTCGAGCTCGAACAACGGTGCACGTTCGAACGACAGTTGTTCGCGCGCGGGACGGTTGTTCGTGGTCCCAACCCTTGTGCGCGCGGAGGCGACGCCCGCACCAACGCCGCCGCACCCCAACGCCGCCGCACCCCAACGCCCGCACCAACGCCGCCCGCGCCCGCACCCCGACGCCCGCAATCCCATGGCAGGAGGGCCGCGTCGCGAACCAGCGGCCTCGCGCGCAGGCGCGCAGCACCGCGTCGTGCTGAACGTCAGAAGAGCACGGTGGCGTAGGTGCCGACCTGCCGGAATCCCACCCGGCGGTAGCAGGCGAGGGCGGGTGCGTTGTAGGCGTTGACGTACAGCGACACCACGGGGGCGACGCGGCCGAGGGTGTGCGCGACGACCGCCGCCATCCCGTGCTCGGAGATCCGACGCCCACGCAGGCGCGGCGTCACCCACACGCCCTGGACCTGGGCGACCTGCTGCGTGACCGCGCCCAGGTCCGCCTTGAACACGACCTCCGGGCCCTGCGGTCCGTCCTCGATCCGCACGAAGGTGCGGCCCTCCTCGACCAGCGCTCGTACCCGCGCCTCGTAGGCCCCGGGGCTCCCCGAGAGCGGCGAGTACCCCACTTCCTCGACGAACATCGCGACGGACGCCGGCAGGAGCAGGGGCAGCTCCTCCGGGCGCGCCATGCGCACGGCGGGGTCGGGCGCCACGTCGGCGAGGTGGTCGATGACCAGCGAAGGCTGGTCTGCACGGACGTCGCGCGCGGGCCCCCACGCGTCAGCGAGCCGCTCCCACAGGCCCAGCACGGAACGGGCCTCCCCCACGATCGACGAGCACCGCCGCCCCTGGCGCCGCGCCGCGTCGGCGAACGCATCGAGGGCCTCGGCGTCGTCGGGATCGCAGACGGGCACCAGGTTGGCCCCCGCCCAGCACAGCGCGTCCAGGACGCCACCTCGCTGCATCCCCCAGATGACCGCGCCGGCCCGGTCGGAGCCGGACGCGAGCGCAGCCTCGACGCGCGTGGCCGCGAGCACCGTGGCGACGGGGTCGTGGGCACACAGGGCAGCCGCGTCAGCCAGGGCCACGTCCGTGACGACGGACCGGGCCGAGGTGCGCCACCGTCCCATGCCGCGATTCTGCCTCAGCAGAGGCCGACCACCCGGGGACCGCGCCCGGACGGCGAGCCGCGACGGCCCACCGCGCTGGTCAGGACACGGAGACGACGGGCGCGCCGCCGTCCACCGGCTCCATCTCCTCCGCCAGCCGCATGGCCTCCTCGATCAGGGTCTCGACGATCTGCGACTCCGGCACCGTCTTGACCACCTGACCGCGGACGAAGATCTGGCCCTTGCCGTTGCCCGACGCCACACCGAGATCGGCCTCGCGCGCCTCGCCGGGGCCGTTCACCACGCAGCCCATGACGGCCACGCGCAGCGGCACCTCCATGCCCTCCAGACCGGCGGTGACCCGCTCCGCGAGCGAGTACACGTCCACCTGGGCGCGTCCGCACGAGGGGCAGGAGACGATCTCCAGCTTGCGGGGCCGCAGGTTCAGCGACTGCAGGATCTGGATGCCGACCTTGACCTCCTCCACCGGCGGCGCCGAGAGCGACACGCGGATCGTGTCGCCGATGCCCTTGCTCAGCAGGGCGCCGAACGCCGTCGCGGACTTGATCGTGCCCTGGAACGCGGGGCCCGCCTCGGTGACGCCGAGGTGGAGCGGCCAGTCACCGCGCTCGGACAGCAGCTCGTAGGCCCGGACCATGACGACCGGGTCGTGGTGCTTCACCGAGATCTTGAAGTCGTGGAAGTCGTGCTCCTCGAAGAGCGACGCCTCCCAGACTGCCGACTCGACGAGCGCCTCCGGCGTGGCCGACCCGTACTTCTCGAGCAGCCGCGGGTCGAGCGACCCGGCGTTGACGCCGATCCGCAGCGAGACCCCGGCGTCGGCGGCCGCGCGCGCGATCGCACCCACCTGGTCGTCGAACTTGCGGATGTTCCCCGGGTTCACGCGGACGGCGGCACAGCCGGCGTCGATCGCCGCGAACACGTACTTCGGCTGGAAGTGGATGTCGGCGATCACCGGGATCTGCGACTTCTTCGCGATGACCGGCAGGGCGTCCGCGTCGTCCTGGCTCGGCACCGCGACCCGCACGATGTCGCAGCCCGCCGCCGTGAGCTCCGCGATCTGCTGCAGCGTCGCGTTGATGTCGGTGGTGGGGGTCGTCGTCATCGACTGCACGCTCACGGGCGCGCCGCCGCCGACGAGAACCTTGCCGACCGTGATCTGCCGCGTGGGCCGCCGCGGGGCCAGGACAGGCGCAGGCGCAGCGGGCATGCCGAGGTTGATGGGGGTGCTCACCGTCCCAGTATCCCCCCGGTCACCGACCCGACCCGTACCGCGCCGGCCCCGCTCGCGGCACCTTCACCAGACCTGCGCGTCAGATGACGGGGACCACCACGTCGGCGACCACGAGGAACAGCCCGAGCGCGACGAGCACGACGAACACCCCGTACGCGACCGGCATCATCCTCGCCATGTCGGCCGGGCGCGGCCGCGGCAGCCCGCGGGCGCGCGCCCACTGCCGCTTCACGCCCTCCCACAGGGCGCCCGCCACGTGCCCGCCGTCGAGCGGCAGCAGCGGGATGAGGTTGAACACGAAGAGGGCGATGTTGAGCGAGCCGAGGAGCGCGACCATCGAGGCGACCCGGTCGCCGATGCTCGCCTGGGACGCGCTCGCGGACTCCCCCGCGATCTGCGCCACCCCCACGAGGCCGACGACGCCGGGCTCCCGCTCGCCGTCGCCGCCGATCGCCTGGCCGATCTCCACGACGGTCCAGGGCAGCTTCGCGATCTCCTGGATGTTCAGCCAGACGCCCTCCGCCACTGCAGGGGCCGCCTCCGCCACCGACAGGGGCCGCGGCTCGTTGCTCGGGCTCACGCCCACGTAGCGGACCGTCTCCGTGACGAGCTCGCCGTTCTCCTCGCGGGCGGTGCCGTCGTCGTTCCAGACCGGGCGCTCCACCTCGACGGGGTCGACCGTGAGCGTGACGAGCTCGCCGTCGCGCTCGACGACCAGCGGCACGTCGGCGCCCTCGCTCGCGCGCACGGCGGCGCTGAAGTCCGCCCAGGCGTCGATCGGGCGGCCGTCGAAGGACACCAGCGTGTCGCCGACCTGCAGGCCGGCGACGTCGGCCGGGCTCGCCGGGTCGCTCGGGGTGCACTCCCGCTGGCCCTCGGCGTCGGCCGGGAGGATGCACTGCCCGACCATGCCGACGACGGTGTCGTCCGGCACCCCGTGGAAGACGTACACGCCACCGAGCAGCAGCGCCCCGACGACGAGGTTCGTCAGCGTGCCGCCCGCCATGACGAGGATCTTCTTCGGCGTGCTCAGCCGGTAGAAGGCGCGCGCCTCCTCCCCCGGCGGGATCTCCTCGGCGCTGGCGTTGCGTGCCTCGGCGACCATCTGCCCGATGGCGCCCTTCGGCTCCACCCCCTCCGCACCCACCTCGTGCGCCGGCGGCAGCATCCCGACCATCTTCACGTAGCCACCGAGCGGGATCGCCTTCAGGCCGTACTCCGTCTCGCCCCGCGTGACGGAGTACAGGGTCGGCCCGAAGCCGATCATGTACCGCGGCACCCGGACGCCGAAGCGCTTCGCGGGGATCATGTGCCCGAGCTCGTGCAGCCCGATCGAGACGAGCAACCCGACCACGAGCACGAGCAGCCCGAGGGCGTACGCCATGACACCTCCCCGTCCGGCGGCGCACGCCGCCCAGCAGACCGGCCCCCATCATCTCCCGCCGGGGCGCGCCGTCGTGCACGCACGCGCGACGCATGCGCCATCCGCATGATCGGGGTTTGCCGCGGGCGCCACCGGGCGAGGAGTATCGGCGCATGACCACGCCCCCGCTCGACGAGATCTCCCAGGCGATCATCGCCGAGCTGCAGAGGGACGGACGCCGCCCGTACGCGGCGATCGGCAAGGCGGTGGGTCTCTCGGAGACGGCCGTCCGCCAGCGGGTGCAGCGGCTGGTCGAGACGGGCGTCGTCCAGATCGTCGCGGTGACCGACCCGCGGCGGGTGGGCCTGACCCGGCAGGCGATGATCGGCATCCGCGCCGAGGGCGACCTGCAGAGGGTCGCCGACGCGCTCGCGGCCATGCCGGAGGTCGTCTACGTCGTGATCACCGCCGGCACCTTCGACATCCTGGCGGAGGTGCTCTGCGAGGACGACGAGCAGCTGCTCGGGATCCTCAACGACGGCATCCGGACCCTGCACGGCGTCGTCGGGACCGAGACCTTCGTGTACCTGAAGGTGCGCAAGCAGCTCTCCACGTACCGCCGGGCCTGACCCCCCGGCCGGTGCCGGTCAGCGCCGGTCGAGGACCTCGCGGGCCGCTCGCCGCGCCCAGGCGTCGGCCGCCAGGACGGCGTCGAGGCTGAGCGCGTCCCCGCCGACGCCCTCGTGCCGGTCCAGGACCCGTTCGATCGTCCCGACGACGTCACCGAAGGCGATCCGGCCGGCCAGGAACGCCGCGACGCACTCCTCGTTCGCCGCGTTGTACACGGCCGGGTGGGTGCCCGACGCCGCGACCGCCCCGCGCGCCAGCCGGACGGCGGGGAAGGCCTCCTCGTCGAGCGGCTCGAACGTCCAGGAGGCGGCGGCCGTCCAGTCGCACGCGGGCGCGACCGCGTCCAGCCGGTCCGGCCAGGACAGGCCCAGCGCGATGGGCAGGCGCATGTCGGGGGGCGAGGCCTGGGCGATCGTCGAACCGTCGACGAACTCCACCATCGAGTGCACCACCGACTGCGGGTGCACGACGACGGTGATGTCCGCCACCGGCACGTCGAACAGCAGGTGGGCCTCGATGAGCTCGAGCCCCTTGTTCACCAGCGACGCCGAGTTGACCGTGACCACCGGCCCCATGGACCAGGTGGGGTGCGCGAGCGCCTCCGCCGGCGTCGCCCGCTTCACCTCGTCGGCCGGGCGCCCGCGGAACGGTCCCCCGGACGCCGTGAGCACGAGCCTCCGGACGTCGCTGCGGCGCCCCGCGCGCAGGCACTGCCAGATCGCCGAGTGCTCCGAGTCCACGGGCACCACCTGGTCGGCGGACCGGCGCGCGCCCGTGACGAGGGCGCCGCCGATCACCAGCGACTCCTTGTTGGCCAGGGCGAGCGTGCTGCCGGCGCGCAGCGCGGCGAGCGTCGGACCGAGGCCGACGGCGCCGGTGACGCCGTTGAGGACGACGTCGGCGCCCGCCCCGGCGAGCTCCTCGGCGGCCGAGGGGCCGAGCAGCAGCTCGGGCTCGGGCCAGCCGGGGGCGAGGTCGGCGAGCGCGGCACGCAGAGCCGGCGCCGCCGCGGCGTCCGCGAGGGCGACGACCGGCGACCGTGTCGCCACGACCTGCTCGGCGAGCAGGCGCACGTTGGCACCGCCCGCCGACAGACCTGCGACCGTGAACCGGTCGCCGTGACGTCCCAGGACGTCCAGGGCTTGGGTCCCGATGGAGCCGGTCGAGCCGAGGACGACGACGCTGCGGGTGCTCACCGTCGCATTCTCGCGCACGCCGACGGCGCCGACCGGCGATGTCCCGGACACCGGGCGGCCGCAGGTGGCATGATCTGCGGCCATGGTCAAGGAGTCGATGCTGGCGAACGGTGAGCGCGTGATCTTCGAGGCGCACTCGCACTGGAAGAACATCTTCTGGCCGGTGGTGCTGCTCGTCGCCCTCGCCGGACTGGTCACGGTCACCCTGCTGGAGTGGCTCCCGGACACCGAGGACCAGGCCGTCGCACGCTGGGCCGTCGTCGCCGTGGCCGGCCTGCTCGGCATCGCGTTCGGGCTGTGGCCGATCGTGGTGTGGCTCGCGTCCCAGGACACCCTGACCACCCGCCGCCTCATCAGCCGGCGTGGCGTCTTCTCGCGCGAGGGCCGCGACATCCCGATCGACCGCGTGCAGGCCGTCAGCTACCGCCGCACGCTGCTCGACCGGATCCTGGGCTGCGGCACGCTGATCGTGCAGACGGCCGGCGAGACCAGCGACGTGGAGCTCGACGACGTGGCGCACATCGAGCGCCGCCTGCTCCAGGTGCAGGAGATCATCCTCGAGGAGGAGATCCCCGCCGAGGACGAGGCGAACTGACCAGCTCGGCCGTCACTCGACGCCGAGCAGGACCTCCACCGCCCGCTCGCAGAACGCGTCCACCGGGCCCTCGGCGTAGCCACCGTGGCCGTGCGCACGCCCGAACGTGGTCTGCCGGATCTCGTCGGACGTGAGCGGCGTGCCCTTGTCGAAGTACTCGACGAGCCGCTGGCACAGGGCGTCGACGTCCTGTGCCGCGTACGCCTGCTCTCCGCGGCGCGCCGGGGCGAACCGCTCGCCGTCCGGCCGCCGCAGACGCTCGTAGAGCGTCCGGGCCTGGGCGGCGACGTGCTCCATCCAGGCCTGCTGGCCGTGCGACGCGACGAACTCGGAGCGCTGGCGGGCGGCGAACGCGCGCTCGAGCCGGTCCAGCGCGGCGTCCACGCTCGAGGTGGCGTACCCGCCCCGCACGACGTCGAAGGCCGCACGCCGGACGTCCGCACCGGTCAGGGGCTCCACACGGTCGCCCTCGTACGCGCGCCGGGCGTGGGTGAAGAAGGTCTCGACCTGGTCCGGGTCGTAACCGAACCGGAGCCGGCCGACCGTGCGGAACATCTTCGTCTTCGTCATCTCTCCTCCGCCGCGAGCTGCCCACAGGCGCCGTCGATGTCGCTGCCGCGCGTGTCCCGCACGGTCGTCGGGATCCCCGCCGCGCGCAGCTCGGACACGAACCGCGCGGCGACCTCCGGGTCGCTCGCCGTCCAGACCGAACCGGGCGTCGGGTTGAGCGGGATGGGGTTCACGTGCGCCCAGCCGCGCCCGCGCTCGGTGAGCTTGCGGGCGAGGAGCTGCGCGCGCCAGGCGTGGTCGTTCATGTCCCGGATCAGCGCGTACTCGATGCTGACCCGCCGCCCGGTGCGCTCGTAGTAGCGGTACGCGGCGTCCAGCGCCTCGTCGACGCTCCACCGCGTGGTGATGGGGACGAGCTCCCGGCGCAGCTCGTCGTCCGGCGCGTGCAGGGAGAGCGCGAGCGTGACCGGGAGCCCTTCGGCCGCCAGCTTGTCGATCGCCGGGACGAGGCCCACGGTCGACACGGTGATCCCGCGCGCCGACATCCCGAAGCCGTCGGGCACGGGTGCGACGAGACGCCGCACGGCGTCGACGACCGCGCGGTAGTTCGCGAGCGGCTCGCCCATGCCCATGAAGACGACGTTGGACAGGCGCCCGGGGCCGCCGGCCACCTCGCCGTCGCGCAGGGCACGCGCCGCGCGTCGGACCTGGTCGACGATCTCCGCCGTGGACAGGTTGCGGGTCAGGCCGAGCTGCCCCGTCGCGCAGAACGGGCAGGCCATCCCGCAGCCCGCCTGGCTCGAGACGCACAGCGTGGCGCGCTCGGGGTAGCGCATGAGGACGGACTCGATCTTCACGCCGTCGTGCAGGGACCACAGGGTCTTCACCGTGGCCCCGGCGTCGGCGGTGATGGTGCGGACCGGCGTCACGAGCGTCGGCAGGAGCGCCGGGACGAGCTCACCCCGCAGCCGCGCGGGCAGGTCCGTCATCTCCGCCGGGTCGTCCGTGAGGTGGCCGTAGTAGTGCGTCGCCACCTGCTTCGCCCGGAACGCCGGCTCGCCGCGCTCGGTGACGAAGGCTGCACGATCCGCGACCGACAGGTCCGCGAGATGGCGTGGCGGCTTGCCGCGCCGCGGCTGGGCGGGCACCAGGGGCAGGGCCGCCGGGGGCTGGGGCGCGGGCGCGCCGGTGGCCGAGTCAGCCGTCGTCGGTCGCGTCATGCCACCGGCACCAGCGCGAGCAGGAGCAGGTACACCAGCGGCGCCGTGAGCAGCATCGCGTCGATGCGGTCCATGACGCCCCCGTGACCCGGCAGCAGCGAACCCATGTCCTTCAGGGCGAGGTCGCGCTTGAGCAGCGACTCAGCCAGGTCGCCCAGGGTCGCGGTGGCGACGGACGCCGCGCCGAGCGCGACGCCGACGAGCGGGGCGGCGTCGAACACCAGCACCATCCCCGCGACACCCACGGTCGAGGACAGGATCAGCGACCCGGCGAGGCCCTCCCAGGTCTTCTTGGGGCTGACCGACGGCGCGAGCGGGTGCCGGCCGAACAGCACGCCGGCGATGTACCCGCCCGTGTCGGACCCGACCACGAGGAGGATGAAGAGCGCGACGCGCTCCGCGCCGTCGGGGGCGGCGAGCATCAGCATGAGGAAGCCGGCCATGAACGGCACGTAGGCCGCGGCGAAGGCCGCGGCCGCCGCGTCACGCAGCGCCTGCGCCCCGCCGCCGTCCAGCACGCGCCAGACAACGACGCCACCGACGGTCAGCAGGAAGGCGACCAGCAGCGCCTCCGGACCCGAGGTGTACGCAGAGACGAGGATGCCCACCTCGCCGACGACCAGTGGGAGCAGCGGCAGGTGCACGCCGCGGCGCGTGAACGCCTGCGCCAGCTCCCACAGAGCCGCCGCGCAGGCGACCACGGCCAGGACGGCGAACGCCTCCTTGCGGAACCAGAGGCTGGCGCCCACGAGCCCGAGGAGCCCGAGCCCGACGGCCGTGGCCACGGGCAGGTTGCGCCCGGCCCGCGACGGCGTCACGGACCCGGAGGCCTCGGCGGTGGTGGGGGCGATCATCAGACCTCGAGGAGCTCGTTCTCCTTGTGCACGAGGAGCTGGTCCACGAGCTCCACGTGGCGCTTGGTGAGCGTCTCCAGCTCCTTCTCGGCGCGGGCGACCTCGTCCTCGCCGGCCTCGCCGTCACGGGCGATGCGGTCGAGCTCCTCCTTGGCGTGCCGGCGGATGTTGCGCACGGCGACGCGAGCCTCCTCGGCCTTGTGCTTCGCGAGCTTCACGTAGTCGCGCCGGCGCTCCTCGGTGAGCTGCGGCAGCACGACCCGGATGACCTTGCCGTCGTCCGTCGGGTTCACGCCGAGGTCGGAGTCCCGGATCGCCTTCTCCACCGCGCGCATCGAGCTCATGTCGAACGGCGAGATGAGGACCGTGCGGGCCTCGGGCGTGGCGAACGACGCGAGCTGCTGCAGCGGCGTGGGCGAGCCGTAGTAGTCGACCATGATCTTGGAGAACATGGCGGGGTTCGCCCGCCCCGTGCGGATGGTGGAGAAGTCCTCCTTGGCGACCTCGACGGCCTTGTCCATCTTCTCCTCGGCAGCCAGGAGAGTTTCGTCGATCACCGGTGCTCCTTCTTCATCAGTTTCATCGCGGATGGACGCCGGGCGCCCGCTCAGCCCTCGGTGAGCAGCGTCCCGATCCTCTCACCCCGGAGCGCCCGCGTGACGTTGCCGCGGGACTCCATGCCGAAGACGCGCATCCGCACGCCGTTGTCGCGACACATGCTCAGCGCCGTGGCGTCCATGACCTCGAGGCCGTCGACGAGGGCCTCGGTGTAGGTCAGCTGCTCGTAGCGCGTGGCCGTGGGGTCCGTGCGCGGGTCGGCGGTGTAGACGCCGTCGACCCCGTTCTTGCCCATGAGCACCTCGTCGCAGTGGGTCTCCAGCGCCCGCTGGACGCTCACCGTGTCCGTGCTGAAGTAGGGCAGGCCGGCACCGGCACCGAAGATGACGACGCGGCCCTTCTCCATGTGCCGGATCGCCTTGAGCGGGATGTACGGCTCGGCGACCTGACCCATGGCGATGGCCGTCTGCACGCGGGTCTGCACGCCCGCCTGCTCGAGGAAGTCCTGGAGCGCCAGGCAGTTCATGACCGTGCCCAGCATGCCCATGTAGTCGGCACGCGCCCGGTCGAGGCCGCGCTTGGTCAGCTCGGCGCCGCGGAAGAAGTTCCCACCGCCGACGACGACGGCGACCTGCACGCCCTCGCCCACCGCAGCCGCGATCTCCTCAGCGACGCGGCGGACGACGTCGGGCGCCAGGCCGATCTGCCCGCCCCCGAACGTCTCCCCGGACAGCTTCAGCAGCACCCGCCGGGGGGTCGGGGACGGGTCGGCCTCCTGCGCGGACTGCGAAGCGGGCTCCTGGACCACTGTTCCTCCACCCTCCGCCGCCGCCGGCGGTGCCATGTCGTGCTGGTCCCGCCGGACGGCGGGTAGGACAGCGGCCCGCACCCCGAGGGGCGCGGGCCGCAACCCTGTCGCTCAGGCTCCCACGCGGAAGCGCGCGAAGGAGGTCACCGTGCCGCCGACCTCGGCGACGACCTGCGCCACCGACTTCTTCTGGTCCTTGGCGAACGCCTGGTCGACCAGGACGTTCTCCTTGTAGAAGCCGGTCATGCGGCCCTCGACGATCTTCGACAGCGCGGCCTCGGGCTTGCCCTCGTTGCGGGCGGTCTCCTCGGCGATGCGGCGCTCGTCGGCGGCCGTCTCCGCGGGCACCTCGTCGCGCGTGAGGTACGTCGGCGAGTACGCGGCGATGTGCATCGCGACGTCCTTCGCCACGGCCGCTCCGGCCTCGTCCGAGCCCACGAGCACGCCGACCTGCGGGGGCAGGTCCTTGTTGACCTTGTGCAGGTAGACGGTCACGCGCGGCGCGCTGACGCGGGCGACCCGGCGCAGCACGAGCTTCTCGCCGATGACCGCAGCCAGCTCGTCGATCGCGGCCTGGACGGTCTGGCCGCCGGCGTCGGACGCGAGCACCGCGGCGACGTCGTCGGTGCCCGCGGCGACGGCCGCTGCGAGCACCTTGTCGCCGAGGGCGATGAACTTCTCGTTCTTGGCGACGAAGTCCGTCTCGGAGTTGAGCTCGATGAGGACGCCGACCTGGCCGTCCGCGGCGTCGGCGACGTTCGCCGCCACCAGACCGTCGGAGGCCGCACGGCCCTCGCGCTTCGCGATGCCCTTGAGGCCCTTGACCCGGATGATCTCGGTGGCCTTGGCGACGTCGCCGTCGGCCTCGTCGAGAGCCTTCTTGACGTCGAGCATGCCCGCGCCGGTGCTCTCGCGCAGGGCCTTGATGTCAGCGGCGGTGTAGTTCGCCATCACACGTCCTTGTCGTTCGTCGGTGGGCGTCGGGTCACTTGGCGTCGGAGTCGGCGTCCGCGGCCGGCTCCTCGGCCGGGGCGTCCGCAGCCGGCGCCTCAGCGGCGGCCGGCTCGGCCTCGGCCGCAGCG
>AXCX01000112.1 GCA_000767215.1 Actinotalea fermentans ATCC 43279 = JCM 9966 = DSM 3133 | reverse complement strand
CGACGCGCGGGCGCAGGTCGCCGCCGCCGCCCCGGGCGTGCGGACGGCGGTCGGGGTGGCCGACCTGACGGACCCGGCCGCGGCGCACGACGCGCTCGCGCAGGTCGAGGAGGCCCTCGGCGGCGTCGGGCTCCTGGTCAACAACGCCGGCGTCGTCGAGCGGCGCGAGGTGCCCTTCGGCGACGACGACCTGCTCGACATGTGGCGCGTCGTCGAGACCAACGTCCGCGGCCCGATGAACACCGCGCACGCCCTGCTGCCGGGGATGCTCGCCCGGGGTGGCGGGCGCGTCGTCAACATCAACTCCGGCGCCGGGCACCGCGGGACGTCGGACTACACCGGCTACGCCATCAGCAAGGGCGCGCTGGCCAGGCTCACGACCGAGCTCGACACCCAGTACCGCGAGCGTGGGCTCCGGGTCTTCGACCTCGCCCCGGGCGTCGTGCGCACGGACATGACCGGGTCGATGCCCGTGCACGACACCCGCACCGACTGGACGCCGATCGAGGCCGTCGTCGAGCTCCTGGTCGCCGTCGCCGAGGGGCGCCTGGACCGGCTGGCCGGCCGTTTCCTGCGGGCAGGCTCGGACACCGCGGACGAGCTCGAGTCCCACGTCGCCGAGATCCTCGCCTCCGACGCCAGGCGCCTGCGCCTCGTGGCCTGGGGGGACTCGGACCCCTTGGTGCCCTGAGCCCGACGACGGAGCGGGGCCCTGGCGGTGTCCGCCGGGGCCCCGCTGCCCGGTGCGTGCGGGCCGTCCGTCAGGCCCCGAACCACTCCTTCACGCGGGCCTCGATGGCCTGCTCGAACACGTCGTCGTTGTGGCGCGCCTTGAGCCACTCGAGGAAGCCCCCACCCGCCGCGGCGTCCAGCTCACGCCGGCACGCCGCCGTGTCGGTGACGGCCCGGACCAGCAGCTCCTCCGCCTCGGCGGGCGTCCGGTAGAAGAACGGGTAGCCCTCAGGGACCAGCGCCCGGGCCCACGGCCGGTCCGGGAACACGCCGACGACGCCCGCAGCGAGCGCCTCGACGTACGCCAGGCCGTAGGACTCGTCGGTCGCGGTGGCGAGGAACGCCGTCGTGCGCGCGAGGGCCTGCCAGTAGTCCTCGCGGCTCGCGGTCAGCGGGCCCACCCAGGCCCACTCGCGGCGCGAGAGGCGCATCGCCTTGTCCGACACGAGGTGCGACTCGTGCAGGCGCGCCTCGACGCGGATCGGCGTGCGCTTGACCACCCGCTCGACGACGTCGAGGAACAGCTGGGGCTGCTTGCGGTCGGAGAGGTAGATGGCCGGGTAGAGGACGACCGGCACCGGCGGCTCCTGGCGGGGCTGCACGTGCTCGTGGCGGAAGCCGAGGTTCACCCACGCGATCCGGGCCTTCTCCGCCAGCGGCTGGATGGTGGTCGCATTGACGATCTCGCGGACCTCGTTCGCCGTGCGCTCCGAGTTCGCGAAGGTCGGGAAGAGGGCGCAGGAAAGGCCGAGCATCGCGCGCTCCACCGGGTGGCTGCGCTCGGAGGTGTTCCACCAGACGAAGTTCATGACCCGCGGCTCGTCGCAGCTGGCCTTGAGGGTGCGCCAGACGTCCATGCCGTCGAGCACGTCCATCGTGATGACCAGCGTGTCCTCGCCGTCGACGAACTCCAGCGGCACGACGTCGAAGCCCTCGCCGTGGCGCGGGCCCGGGCCGACGAGCGTCGAGCCGGGGAACACCCGCAGCAGCCGCCGGACGAGGGTGGCCCCCGCGTCGTGGCCGGCGACGTGGCCCTCGTGGTCGACCAGAGCACCGCTGTAGCGGATCGCGATCTTCATCCGAGCTCCCCTAGACGTGCGAGCGCCCCGTTGCGCCCGTCCTTGTCGGACTGGGCGCAACGGGGCGCGTCACGCGTCGTCCGGCTAGACCTCAGCCTTCTCCGCGTCGGCGGCCTCGTCCAGCGCCGCAGGTGTGACATCGGCGTCGTCCGGGGCGACCGTCTCGGCGTCCGACTCGTCGGTCATCGAGGCCTGGATGCGCATCCCGTAGAACGACCGCCACACGAAGTAGGCCGACGTCAGGAAGAAGACGCCCGCGAGGACGTGCACGAGGGTCCCGTTGCCGTCGTTGGTCAGCATCACGCCGAGCTCGACGGCCAGCATGCCGAAGAGGGTCGTGAACTTGATGACCGGGTTGAGCGCGACGGACGAGGTGTCCTTGTACGGGTCGCCGACCGTGTCGCCCACGATCGACGCGTCGTGCAGGGCCGTGCCCTTGGCGTGCAGGTCGACCTCGACGATCTTCTTCGCGTTGTCCCAGGCGCCGCCGGCGTTCGCCATGAAGATCGCCTGGTAGAGGCCGACGATCGCGATCGAGATGAGGTAGCCGATGAAGAAGAACGGCTCCACGAACGCGAACGCGAGGGTCGAGAAGAAGATCCCCAGGAACATGTTCAGCATGCCCTGCTGGGCGTACTGCGTGCAGATCTCCACGACCTTGCGGGAGTCCTCGGCGCTCGCCTTGGTGACACCGTCGAGCTTGATCGTGCTCTTGATGAACTCGACGGCCCGGTAGGAGCCCGTGGTGACGGCCTGGATGGACGCGCCGGTGAACCAGAAGATGACCGCGCCACCGGTGATGAGGCCGAGCAGCAGCGGGGCGTGCATGAGGGAGAGGTTGCCCAGGCCCTCCTGGAGCCCGTCCGTCAGCGCCATGATGATCGAGAAGATCATCGTGGTCGCGCCGACGACCGCGGTGCCGATGAGCACGGGCTTGGCGGTCGCCTTGAAGGTGTTGCCCGCGCCGTCGTTCTCCTCGAGCATCTGCTTGGCCTTGTCCCACTGGACGTCGATGCCGAAGTCCTTCTTGAGCTCGGCGTCGATGCCCTCGACCTCTTCGATGAGGGACAGCTCGTACACGCTCTGGGCGTTGTCGGTGACCGGGCCGTAGGAGTCGACGGCGATCGTCACCGGGCCCATCGAGAGGAACCCGAAGGCGACCAGGCCGAACGCGAACACGGCCGGCGCGAGCATGACCTCGTCGAGACCCTGCTCGCTGATGAGGAACGCCGCACCCATGAGGGCGACGATCGCCATGCCCAGGTAGTAGGCGGAGAAGTTGCCCGCGACCAGGCCGGACAGGATGTTCAGCGAGGCGCCGCCCTGGCGGGTGCTCTTCACGACCTCCTGGGTGTGCCGGCTCTTGGTCGAGGTGAAGACCTTGACCAGCTCGGGGATGAGCGCGCCCGCGATGGTGCCGCAGGAGATGATCGCCGAGAGCTTCCACCACAGGGAGCCGTCGCCGACCTCGCCGAGCACGACGTACGTCATGCCGAAGGTGCCGAGGATCGACACGACCGACGTGATCCACACGAGCGAGCTGAGCGGGGCCTCGAAGTCGAACCGCTCGGCGCTCGCGTACTTCGCGCGGGCCCAGGCGTCGTTGGCGAGGTAGGAGATCGCCGAGGCGATGACCATGATCGCGCGCACCGCGAAGATCCAGACGAGCAGGCTGGCCTGGATGGCCGTGCTGTCGACCGCGAGGAGCACGAAGGTCACGAGCGCGACGCCGGTGACGCCGTAGGTCTCGAAGCCGTCGGCCGACGGGCCGACCGAGTCGCCCGCGTTGTCGCCGGTGCAGTCCGCGATGACGCCGGGGTTGCGGGCGTCGTCCTCCTTGATCTTGAAGGCGATCTTCATGAGGTCGGAGCCGATGTCGGCGATCTTGGTGAAGATGCCACCGGCGATGCGCAGCGCGGCCGCACCCAGCGACTCGCCGATCGCGAACCCGATGAAGCAGGCGCCGGCGATGTCACCGGGCAGGAACAGCAGGATGACGAGCATGGTCAGCAGCTCGAGGCTGATGAGCACCATGCCGATCGACATGCCGGACTTCATGGGGATCCGGTGCATGGGCAGCGGCTTGCCGGACAGCGACGCGAACGCCGTGCGGGCGTTGGCGAAGGTGTTGACCCGGATGCCGAACCACGCCACGGAGTACGAGCCCGCCATGCCGACGAGGCTGAACGCGATGACGATCGCGACCTTGCCCCAAGGCAGCTCGACGAGCACGCCGTAGTAGACGACGATGACCGCCGCGATGAACGCCCACAGCACCATGAGGAACTTGCCCTGCTTGAGCAGGTACGCCTTGCAGGTGGTGAAGATGAGGTCGGCGACCTCGCCCATGGTCGGGTGGACCGGCAGCGTCTTCAGCTGGCGGTAGACCAGGTAGCCGAAGAGCAGGCCCATCGCGCAGACCACGAGGCCGAGGAGCAGGAGCAGGCGGCCGGAGCCGGCGTCGCCGCCGACGATCGCCACGTCGCTCAGGCTCGGCACCTCGAGGTTCACCTCGCCGCCGTGGGACTCCCCGCCCGACGCCGAGCTCTCCGACGAGCAGCCCGTGAGGGCGAGCCCGACGAGGCCGGCGAGGCCGGTCAGCGCCGCGAGGCGGCGCGGCCGCCGGTGCGACGCGGGGACAGTACTTTCCGTTCGTGTGCTCACGATCAACCCCATGCATGCGTGGAGGAGGGACATCGTTGTCTCTTTCACGCTAGGGGGGTCCCACGATGATCACGTGTGACCTTCGGCCCCGGCCGGACGGGCCGGTCCGGCCGGCACCTGTCCAGCATCCGAACGCCGCGCGTCGGGCGCCCGCACGAGGCCGGGAACAGGCTCCCGCCAGGTCTTCCGCAGGGTCCAAGGTCCCCTTGAAGATGGACCCGGCTCCCGCAGTCTTGGGAGTTGCGTGGACGTCGGCAACGAGGCGGGCGTCCGGAGGTAGAGAGGCTCACCGTGGCGAAGTACGTCTACGACTTCAGTGAAGGCAACAAGGACCTCAAGGACCTGCTCGGTGGCAAGGGCGCGAACCTCGCCGAGATGACCAACCTCGGCCTGCCGGTACCGCCCGGCTTCACGATCACGACCGACGCGTGCCGCATCTACATGCAGACGGGCGAGGTCCCGCCGGAGCTGCGGGTCGAGGTCACGAAGGCCGTCCGCACCCTGGAGGACGCGCTCGGGCGTCAGCTCGGCGACGTGAAGGACCCGCTGCTGGTGTCCGTCCGCTCCGGCGCCAAGTTCTCGATGCCCGGCATGATGGAGACCGTCCTCAACGTCGGCCTGAACGACGAGACGGTGGACGGCCTCGCGCGCTTCTCGAACAACGAGCGCTTCGCCTGGGACTCCTACCGCCGCCTCATCCAGATGTTCGGCAAGACGGTGCTCGACATCGACGGCGACAAGTTCGCGGACGCCCTGGACCACGCGAAGAAGGCCAAGGGCTACACGGCCGACCCGCAGATGACCGCCGAGGACCTCAAGGAGCTCGTGGGCGTCTACAAGGCGATCGTCAGGGAGGAGACGGGCAAGGACTTCCCGCAGACGCCGCGCGCGCAGCTCGACCTGGCCGTCGAGGCCGTCTTCAACTCCTGGAACACCGACCGGGCGCGCCTCTACCGCCGCCGCGAGCGGATCTCGGACGACCTCGGCACCGCCGTCAACGTCCAGTCCATGGTCTTCGGCAACCTCGGCGAGGACTCCGGCACGGGCGTCTGCTTCACCCGCGACCCCTCCACGGGTGAGCAGGGCGACTACGGCGACTACCTGACCAACGCCCAGGGTGAGGACGTCGTCGCCGGCATCCGCAACACCCTGTCGCTGGCCGACATGGAGAAGATCGACCCGAAGGCGTACACCGAGCTGCGCCAGGTCATGCGCCGCCTCGAGACCCACTACCGCGACCTGTGCGACATCGAGTTCACCGTCGAGCGCGGCAAGCTCTGGATGCTCCAGACCCGCGTCGGCAAGCGCACCGCCGCGGCCGCCTTCCGGATCGCGCACCAGCTGGTCGAGGAGCACCTCATCACCCTCGACGAGGCGATCGAGCGCGTGACCGGCGAGCAGCTCTCGAAGCTGATGTTCCCCCAGTTCGACGCGCACGCCCAGCGCACGCTGCTGGCCAAGGGCATGGCGGCGTCCCCGGGTGCCGCCGTCGGCCAGGCCGTGTTCTCCTCGCCCACCGCCGCCGCGTGGGCGGCCGAGGGCAAGCAGGTCATCCTGGTCCGCCGCGAGACCAACCCCGACGACCTCGGCGGCATGATCGCCGCGGTCGGCGTGCTCACCTCGCGCGGCGGCAAGACGTCGCACGCGGCCGTCGTCGCGCGCGGCATGGGCACCACCTGCGTCGTCGGTGCGGAGAAGCTCGACGTCGACGTCGTCGCCAAGAAGTTCACCGTCAACGGGACCGTCGTGAAGGAGGGCGACGTCATCGCCATCGACGGGTCGAGCGGCGAGATCTTCCTCGGCGACGTGCCCGTGGTGCCGTCGCCCGTCGTGCGCTACCTCGAGCACGGCCTGGAGGCCGCGCTCGCCGAGGTCGGCGACGACGAGGAGACCAAGGAGCTCGTGGTCGCCGTCGACGCGCTGCTCACGCACGCGGACTCCGTGCGCCGGCTCGGCGTCGAGGCCAACGCGGACACGCCCGAGGACGCCACCCGCGCCCGCACGCTGGGCGGCGAGGGCATCGGCCTGTGCCGCACCGAGCACATGTTCCTCGGCGACCGCCGGGTGCTCGTCGAGCGCCTCATCCTCGCCAAGGACGAGGCGGAGCAGCAGACGGCGCTCGACGCGCTCATGCCGCTCCAGCGCGGCGACTTCATCGGGATCCTCGAGGCGATGGACGGCCTGCCCGTCACCATCCGCCTCATCGACCCGCCGCTGCACGAGTTCCTCCCCGACTTCACCGAGCTGTCGGTGAAGGTCGCCCTCGCCGAGGCGCGCGGGGACGAGTCGGACGAGGCGGAGCGCGACCGGATGCTGCTCACCGCGGTCAACAAGACGCGCGAGGCGAACCCGATGCTCGGCCTGCGCGGCGTGCGTCTCGGCATCGTCATCCCGGGCCTGTTCACCATGCAGGTGCGCGCGATCGCCGAGGCCCAGGCGGCCCGGATCAAGGCCGGCGGCAACCCCAAGGCGGAGATCATGATCCCGCTCGCGGCGTCGGTCATGGAGCTGCACCTCATCCGCGACGAGGCCGAGGTCGTGCTGGCCGAGGTCGCGAAGGAGCAGGGTGTCGAGCTCGACATCCCGATCGGCGCGATGATCGAGCTGCCGCGCGCCGCCTACACGGCGGACCGGATGGCGGAGGTCGCCGAGTTCTTCTCCTTCGGCACGAACGACCTGACGCAGACCACGTGGGGCTTCTCGCGTGACGACGTCGAGGGCGCGTTCTTCAACCAGTACACGGAGAAGGGCGTCTTCTCGGTGTCGCCGTTCGAGTCGATCGACACCCAGGGCGTCGGCGGCCTCGTCGCGCTCGCGGTGGAGAAGGGCAAGGCGACGCGCCCCGACATCCACCTGGGCGTCTGCGGCGAGCACGGTGGCGACCCCGAGTCGATCCACTTCTTCCACGGCGTCGGGCTCGACTACGTGTCGTGCTCGCCGTTCCGCATCCCGATCGCGCGTCTGGAGGCCGGCCGTGCGGCCGTCGTCTCCGGCGGCGGCGACACCCGCTGACCCCCTGATCACCCGGTCAGCACCCTGACGGAACCGAGGGCCCGGCTCGCCACAAGCGGGCCGGGCCCTCGGCTGTTCACGCGCACCGACCCGGCCACCCTTCGAGTGGAGCGAAGCCGACGGGACACGCGGGCGTGTCGGTCGAGTTCGCTCCACTCGCGGGAGGAACGCTCCACTGGGGTCAGCGGAGGGGGACGAAGCGGTAGCCCTCGTGGCGGGTGATCGTCACGCCGTCGGCGGTGCGCTGGACCACGTCCAGGCCCCACGCGACCGGGACGACCATCCGGCCCGCCGGGCCGAGCTGGTCCACGAGCGCCGTCGGCAGCTCCCGCGCCTCCGCCGAGACGAGGACGCGGTCGTACGGGCCCTCGTCCGGCACGCCGAGGACCCCCGGGCGCGCCAGGACGATCCGCGCCCAGCCCTGCCCCGTCGCGGCGAGGTTGCGCGCGCCCCAGGTGGCGAGGTCCGGCACCAGCTCGACGCCCAGCACCGAGCCCGTCGGCCCGACGAGGTGGGCCAGCAGCGCCGTCGTCCAGCCCGAGCCCGAGCCGACGTCGAGCACCCGGGCGCCCGGGGGGACGTCGAGCATGCGCAGCATGCGCGCCACGGTGCTGGGCTGCGACGACGTCTGGCCGTGCCCGATCGGCAGCGGGTGGTCCCGGCCCGCGTGCCGCTGCTCCGACGGCGGCAGGAACCCGGTGCGGGGGCACGCCGCGAACGCCGCGTCCACCCTGTCCGGGCGGCCGACGACGTCGTCGCTGCGGACGCCTCCCGACCTCGCCACCGTGATCACCTCCTGATGCCGACGGCGGCACGGCCGGGTTACGTTGGACCGTTCGACCGACCGGATCGCTCGACCGCCCAACGGAGGTTCCCGATGGCCACCCGCACCGCACGCACCGCCTGGACCGGTTCGCTCGCCGACGGCTCGGGCGAGGTCACGCTCGCCAGCTCTGGGGTCGGCACGTTCGCCGTGTCCTTCCCCAAGCGTGCCGCTGACGACGCCGACGGCACCACCAGCCCGGAGGAGCTGATCGCCGCGGCGCTGACGTCCTGCTACGCCATGCAGTTCTCCGCGCTGCTCGGCCAGGCGGGCGGGAACCCCACGAGCCTCGACGTCACGGCCGAGGTCGACCTGGCGCCGGACCCCGCGGGCGGCTTCCACATCCCCGGCATCCGCCTGAGCGTCACCGGCTCCGCGGACGGTCTGGACGACGCCGACTTCCGCCGCATCGCGCAGGAGGCCAAGGCGACCTGCCCGGTCAGCAAGGCGCTGGCGGGGACCACGATCACCCTGGTCTGACGCCCGGGCGCCGCCACTCCCACCGTCGTTCGAACGCGAACGTCGACGCAGGTTCGAACGACGGTCGTTCGCAGAACGCACCGATGTTCGTGATCTGCGGGCTGAGGGGCGCCCGGGGGAGGTCGGCGGGGGCGGCGCCGCGGACGTCGACTACTCCGGCGGCGTCGGCGAGCCGACCGGCGTGCGGTCCACCGTGCCCTGCGGCAGGGCCGGGTCCAGGACGACCTTGATGCAGCCGTCCTGCTTCTTCTGGAAGGTCTCGTACATCGCCGGCGCGTCCTCGAGGCTCGCCCGGTGCGTGCGCAGGTCCAGGACGCCGAGCGGGTCGTCGTCGCGCGCCACCAGCGGCAGCACCTCGGGCACCAGGTGCTGCACGTTCGCCTGGCCCATCCGCACCTGCACCTGCTTGTCGAAGAGCTCGAGCATCGGCATCGGGTCGGCCGCCCCGCCGTAGACGCCCGACAGGGACAGCGTCCCGCCGCGCCGCACGATGGCGATCGCCGCGTGCAGGGCCGCGAGCCGGTCCATGCCCGCCTTGCCCATGAGCGCCCGGCCGGCGGCGTCGGGCAGCAGGGCGGTCGCCTTCGCGATCCCCTCGGCGACCGGTGACCCGTGCGCCTCCATCCCGACGGCGTCGATCACCGCGTCGGGGCCGCGCCCACCGGTGAGGTCCCGCATCGCGTCGGGCAGGCCGTCCAGCCCGACGTCGCGCAGGTCGACGACGTCGACCCCGTGCCGGCGCGCCATCTGCAGCCGCTCGGTCACCAGGTCCACGCCGACGACGGTCCCGGCGCCGCGGTAGGCCGCGATCCGCGCGGCCATCTGGCCGATCGGACCCAGGCCGAGCACGACGACGCTGCCCCCGCTCGGCACGTCCGCGTAGGACACGCCCTGCCAGGCCGTGGGCACGACGTCGGACAGGTAGAGCCAGCGCTCGTCGGGCGAGCCGTCGTCGGGCACCACGACGGGGCCGTAGTCCGCGTGCGGGACGCGCAGGTACTCCGCCTGCCCGCCCGGGACCTGGCCGTAGAGCTTGGTGTAGCCGAACAGCGCGGCACCCTTCGCGTGCGCGCGGACCTGCGTCGTCTCGCACTGCGTGGGCAGGCCGCGCTCGCACATCCAGCAGCGCCCGCACGCGATGACGAACGGCACGACGACGCGGTCGCCGGGCCGCAGGTTCGTCACCGCCGAGCCGACCTCGAGCACCCGGCCCATCGGCTCGTGGCCGAGCACGTCACCGGCGTCGATGAACATGCCCAGCGTCGAGTACAGGTGCAGGTCCGACCCGCAGATCGCGGTCGAGGTGATCTGCACGAGCGCGTCGGTGGGCTCGAGGATGCCCGGGTCCGGGACGGTCTCGACGCTGAGCTTCTCGGTGCCCTGCCAGGTCAGTGCGCGCACGGTCCCCCCTGTCTGCCGCGGGTGGCGGCTGGTCGGAGGGTCCAGGCTCCCCCGCGGGGAGCCGGCCCGCACCCGCTGGCCGACGGCGCCCGTCCGCCTGCTGGTCAGATCGCTCCTGTGCGCGCGGGGCCCGGTCGTGGCCCCCGGGCCGCGTGGCAGGATGCGCGCGTGACCGCCACCTCTGCCGCCGCACCTGTCGCCGAGGGGGCCGCGGACGTCGTCCGGGCCCTGCGGGCCGCCGTCCGGGGCGACGTCGAGACCAGTACCCGGGTGCGCGCCGAGTACAGCACCGACGCGTCGAACTACCGCGTCGTGCCGCAGGTCGTCGTCGTGCCGCGGGACGTCGACGACCTCCTCGCCGTGACCGAGGTCGCACGCGCCACGGGCACCCCGCTGACGATGCGCGGGGCAGGCACCTCGGTGGCCGGCAACGCCATCGGGACCGGGATCGTCGTGGACACCTCGCGGTACCTGAACGCGATCGGCGAGATCGATCCGCAGGCGCGCACCGCCGTCGTGCAGCCGGGTGTGATCATGAGCGACCTGCAGAAGGCGGCGAAGCCGTTCGGCCTGCGCTTCGGCCCGGACCCCTCGACGCAGAACCGCGCGACCTTCGGCGGCATGATCGGCAACAACGCGTGCGGGCCGCGCGCCGTCGCGTACGGGCGGACCGTGGACAACGTCGTCGGCCTGGACGTGGTGGACGGCCTGGGCCGCCGGTTCACCGCCACGCGCGGCGACGGCGCGCTCGCCCCGGTCCCGGGCCTGGCGGACCTGGTGGCGGCGAACCTGCCGCTGCTGCGCACCGAGCTCGGCCGGTTCTCCCGCCAGGTCTCCGGCTACTCCCTCGAGCACCTGCTGCCCGAGCGGGGCACGGACCTCGCGAAGATGCTCGTGGGCACCGAGGGCACGCTCGTCACGGTGCTCTCCGCGACGGTGTCGCTCGTGCCGGTCCCCGACGCCGCGGTGCTCGTCGTGCTCGGCTACCCGGACATGCCGGCGGCCGCCGACGCCGTCCCCGCCCTGCTCGCGCACGCCCCGCTCGCGGTGGAGGGCCTCGACGCGCGGCTGGTCGACGTCGTCCGCCGGCACCGCGGTGAGGCCAGGGTGCCGGCTCTGCCGGACGGCGCCGGCTGGCTGCTGGTGGAGATGGGCGGCGCGAGCCG
>AXCX01000111.1 GCA_000767215.1 Actinotalea fermentans ATCC 43279 = JCM 9966 = DSM 3133 | reverse complement strand
CGCACGACGGCGAGGCCCACCGCCGCGGGGCACGCCGGCCACGCCCGCGGCAGCCGGGCGTCGAGCTCCAGCCCGGCGCCACGCATGCGCTCGACGACGGCGCCGAGGTCCGCCAGCGTGGACGTCGGGGCGAGCGGCGCCGAGTCCTCCCGCAGCACCCGGACCAGGGACCGCATCGCGTCCAGGGCGTTGCGCCCCTCGGGTGCGATCCAGCGCACCGCGTCGCGGTACACCTCGACGTCGTCCCCGCCGACCCGGTCCACGGCCTGCGCGCGCACGACGATCGCGCTCACGTGGTGCGCGACGACGTCGTGCAGGTCGCGGGCGATGCGCACCCGCTCGGACTGGACGGCCTCGCGCGTACGGACCTCCTGCAGGGCCTCGAGCTCGCGGTTGCGCTCGGCGAGCGAGGCGAGCGTGTCGTCGAGCCGGGCGAAGACGGCGCCGAGCGCCGCCGCGGCGGCGACCAGGCTCAGCAGGAGCAGCAGCTCGGTGACGTTCGAGGAGGGCGCGGGCACGTCCCCGCGCACCCAGAAGACGAGCGGGTCGAGCGTGCCCCACTCCAGCCACAAGGCCGCCAGCACGCCCACGGGAGCGGACACCCAGGCCGGCGCGGACCGGGCGCGGGCGCCGATGAAGACCGCCAGCAGCACCGGGATCAGGTGGAACGCCGACTGGAGGCTCCAGGCGGACAGCCACGGCGACGTGTAGCCCCACGGATAGACGACGACCGTCAGCCAGAACGCGACGCCCGGCCAGCTGCGCCGCAGCGCGAGCGGGACGACGAGCCACAGGCCCGCCCACCAGAACGACTCGATCGACTGCGGGTGCCAGTAGTCCCACCGCCGGGCCAGCGAGACCGCCGCCCACCAGGCGCCGCCCACGGCCAGCGCCACCACGGCGTCCACCCGCAGTGCGGCCAGGCGCTCGGGGACCCCCCTCGGGCGGGGGTGGGCGGCCGACGTCGTCACGCGCCGAGCGTAGGCGTGCGCGCGCGAGACGCGGGACCGTCCGCGGACGCGTCCTGCCCGCGGCCGTCTCCACCGCGGGGTGGAGAGGCAGGCGGGCGTAGTCCGACCCCGAGCGCGCAGGGGGCCCGTGGGCTCCCCCACCCGCCGATCGGCGCGGGGGCACGCGGGATCCCGCCACCACCCGACGACGCGGACACCCCTGTCCGGCGAGGCTCGAGCCATGACGCAGCACGCACCATCAGGCAGGTCCACGCGCCGCCGACAGCGGACCGTGACGTTCCTGGTGCTCGCGTCGGTCGTGGGGGTCGGCGCCTGGCAGGCGTGGGGACCGGCATCGCGGGCACTCGGGCTGGAGGGTCTCGGGCTGGAGGGTCCCGGGGCCGGCGCACCGTGGTCGGACCCGCCCGAACCGTCGCCGACCCCCACGGCGCTCGACGCCGGCCTCGCGCAGCGGTTCGCCGATGCGCAGGCCGCCGCCGCGGCCGAGGGGGTGCCGCTCACGCTCACCTCCGGCTGGCGGTCCGCCGACGAGCAGCAGCGGCTCGTCGACGAGGCCGTCGTCACCTACGGCTCCGTCGAGGAGGCGCACCGCTGGGTGCTGCCGCCGGAGAAGTCCGCGCACGTCGCAGGCCTGGCGATCGACGTCGGCCCGGTCGAGGGCGCACGCTGGCTCGAGGAGCGCGCGGCGGGGTTCGGGCTCTGCCGCACCTACCAGAACGAGTGGTGGCACTTCGAGCCCGCGCGGCCGGACGGGACCTGCCCGGAGCCCTACGTCGACAGCTCGTGGGGCTGGCAGTAGCGCTCACGCCTGGGGGCGCACCCCGCTGACGGGGTCACGGTCGGTGATGCAGTAGCGCCGCGCGTCGGGGGCGACGAGCACCGTCCACGCGTCCCGCACCTGCTCCACCCCGGCGCCGAGCGCCACGTGCCGGTCGGTCTCGGCGGCACGGTCCGTCGACGCGAGGTCCAGGTGCGCACGCACCGGGCCGGTCGGCTCGCCGAGCCGGTGCGGCAGGAGGCGCAGCGGCTGGTCCGCGGGCCGGCGCAACGGCGCGAACTCGCTGCCCGGCGCGGAGGAGGTCATCTCCCACCCGGTCAGCGCGACCCAGAACGCGACCTCCGCGTCCCACGCCGCGGCGGGGACGTCGAGCGCGACCTGGTCCACGAGGCTCGCGTGGTCCCGGCCGTCCGGCGTCGTCCACCGGGCGGGTGCCGGACGACGCCGCTCGCCCTCCCGCACGAAGCAGAACGGGAGCCCGCCGGGCGAGGACATCACCACGTGACCGGACGCGGCGACCTCGCGGGCGCCCAGCGCGACGGCGGCCTCCGCGGCCGCGCGCACGTCCGCCACGTGCAGGTCCAGGTGCACACGCGGGCCGCCGTCGTGCAGGCGCTGGACGCGCAGGAACCCGTCGCCGCCGGGCGGGATCAGCGTCTGGAAGTCGCCGTGCTCACCGCGCGCGGCCGAGAGCCCGTACCCGGTGACGCCCGTCCAGAACCGCCGGGAGACGTCCCACACGTCGGCCGGGCTGTCGAGGAACGCGGTGAGCCAGGTGATCACGTGGTCACGCTACGCAGCGAGCTCGCCGACCGGCACCGCAGCCGCGAGGGTGTTGCCCGACGCGGGCAAGGGGCACACCCAGGAGGGGTGGTAGGCGCAGGAGGGCTGGTAGGCGAAGTTGAGGTCGACGACGAGCGCCTCACGCCCCCCGCCCAGGTCGGCGCCCTTGACGGTGTCGAGGACGTACCGCCCGCCGCCGTAGGTCGCGGCGCCCGACGTCGCGTCCCGCACCGGCAGGAACAGCCCGCCGCCGTAGCCACCGACCCACCACACGTCGAGCTCGCCGAGGCCCGGCAGTGCGACGCGGCCCACCCGCTCCAGGGCCACCTGGCCGTCGTCGCCGGCGGGCAGCGCGCGGGTCGCGGGGGGCGCGTCCGCGACCGAGACGACGAACCGGAACGCCGGGGCGTACGGTGCGACGCGCGTACCCGGGAAGCGCTCGCGCACGCCCGGCGGCAGGGGCGACGCCGGGTGCGTCCGGATCAGCGCGTCGCGCCCGGCCGCCCAGACGGCGTGCGCCCCGGCGGGCTCCCGGGCGGCCCGCACCCGCGCGTAGAGGTCGGCCACGCGCCGTCGCCAGTCGAGCACGTCCCAGCGATCCATCCGTCGACCGTAGCCGCGGCGCCCTACCGCCGCCTCACATCGACCGTGAATAATCCGGGGCCTGCGGGAGTTCCGTCTTCGGAACGGAGGAACCCATGCAGCACACCGGACGCGGGAGCCACGCGTGAGCTGGGGCGCCTGGCGCGGGCGCTCGAAGGGCGAGCGGGTCGCGCTCGTCGCGCAGGTCTCGCAGCCCCTGCGGCGCTACCTCGGCACGGAGGCGGCCGGCGCGGCGCTGCTGCTCGCCGCCACCGTGCTCGCCCTGGCCTGGGCGAACTCGCCCTGGTCGTGGGCCTACCAGGGCCTGCTCACGACGCCGGTCGCGATGACCGTCGGCGGTGACGGCCTCGACATGGACCTGCACCACTGGGTCAACGAGGGCCTGATGACCGTGTTCTTCTTCGTCGTCGGCCTCGAGGTGCGGCGCGAACTGGCGCTCGGCGAGCTGACCGACCGGCGCCGGGTGCTCGTGCCCGCCGTCGCGGGCCTGGCTGGGCTGCTCGTGCCCGCGGCGCTCTACCTCGCTGTCAACGGCGGCGGCGGCGACGCGGCGGCGGGCTGGGGCGTGGTGATCGGCACGGACACCGCGTTCCTCCTCGGCGCGCTCGCCGTGGTCGGGCCGCGCCTGTCCACCCAGCTGCGCCTGTTCCTGCTGACGATGAGCGTCGCGGACGACATCCTCGCCGTCACCGTGATCGGCGTCGCCTACTCCGACGCGCTGCACGTCCCGTCGCTGGTGGTCGCGGTCGCGTGCCTCGGCGTCCTCGTCGCGCTGGGGCGGGCCGGCGTCTGGCAGGCGTCGCCCTACGTCGCGGTGGTGCTGGTCCTGTGGCTCTCCACGCTGCGCTCGGGGCTGCACGCCTCGATCGCCGGGATGCTGTCGGGCCTGCTCGTGCCCGCGCTCGCCGCGCGCCGCGACCTCGTGGAGGACGCCGCGCGCGCCGCCAAGGCCTTCCGCCAGTCCCCGCTGCCGAGCGTCGGCCGGACGGCGCAGCGCGGCATCGTGCGCGCCGTCTCGGTGAACGAGCGCCTGCAGGAGGTGCTGCACCCCTGGACCAGCTACGTCGTCGTCCCGCTGTTCGCGCTCGCGAACGCGGGGGTGGACCTGCGCGACGGCGTCCTCGCGGACGCGCTGCGCTCGCCGGTGACCTGGGGAGTCGTCCTCGGGCTCGTGGTCGGCAAGCTCGTCGGCATCTCGGTGGGCACGTTCGGGGCGGTGCGCCTGGGGCTCGGCCGGCTGCCGCAGGGCGTCGGGCCCGGCCAGGTGGTCGGGGGCGCCGCCCTGTCCGGCATCGGGTTCACGGTCTCGCTGCTCATCGCCGAGCTGGCCTTCGGCGAGTCCGAGCTCCGCGACCAGGCGACGGTCGGCATCCTGCTCGCAGCCGTCCTCGCGACGGCCCTCGGCTGGCTGGTCTTCCGGCTCGCCGCACGCTTCCGCGGGGAGCGGACCGCGGAGCTGCCGCGCGTCCTCGCGCACCCCGTGGACCCCGAGCGCGACCACATCCACGGCGACCCGGACGCACCGCTGACCGTGGTGGAGTACCTCGACTTCGAGTGCCCCTTCTGCGCGAAGGTCACGGGCGTGGCCCAGGCGCTGCGCGCCCACTTCGGGGACGACCTGCGCTACGTCGTCCGGCACCTGCCCCTGCCCGACGTGCACCCGCACGCCGAGCTCGCCGCGCACGCGGCCGAGGCCGCGGGCCGCCAGGGGCGCTTCTTCGAGATGAGCGCCCTGCTCTTCGGCAACCAGGACCGGCTCGAGCTCGAGCACCTGGTCGGCTACGCGACCGAGCTCGACCTGGACGTCGACGCCTTCCTGGCGGACCTCGCCGACGACGAGACCGCCGCGCGCGTGCGCGAGGACGTCGCCGGCGCCGAGGCGAGCGGCGCGCGGGGCACGCCGACGTTCTTCCTGGGCGGCGAGCGCCACGTCGGCGCGTACGACGCCGCGAGCCTCATCGCGCGGCTCGAGGAGCTCCGGGCGGGCGCGCCCGCCACCCGCCCTGCGCCGGCGCCCGAACCGGAGCCGGTGAACGTGCCGAACGCCGGGAACGCCGCACCGCGGCAATCCTGACGCCAGACTGGGGCCATGATCTTCCGGCGTCGGCGCGCGACCCCCTCCGTGGGCCTGGTGCTCAGCGGCGGCGGTTCCCGGGCCAGCTTCCAGCTCGGTGCCCTGCGGTACCTCTACGACGAGGTCGGCATCACGCCGACGGTGGTCGCGGGCGCGTCCGTCGGCTCGGTGCTCGGCTCGGTGCTCGCCCAGCACCGGGACCACACCGGCCAGCGGGCGGCGCTCGCCCAGCTCGAGGAGCTCTGGCGGGACCTGCAGCAGTCCTCGGACATCTTCACCGAGCAGGAGTGGTTCGCCCGGCTGCGGGACCAGGGCTCCTCGCTCATCGAGACCATCTCCGACCTGGAGGAGCGCCGGCAGCGCCTGCGGCGGCCGTTCGGCCGGCGCCCGCTGCGCGAGGAGGCCCCGGTGACCTCCGCGGCCGCGGCCGTGGACGCCGTCGACCCGGGTCCCGCCGAGCGGCCGGCGCTGCCCTTCGCGTCGCTCGACGTCGTGGACCTCGTCGCGGCGATCCGGCACCTCGCGCGGGCCCGCCCCGACATCGAGACGATCCTGCGCGGCGCGGGCCAGGAGCAGGCGCTCTACCGGCTGGGCCCGGTCCTGGACCGCGTGCTCGACCCGGCCGTGTTCGCGCCCGGGCGGCTCGCGCGCTCCGGCGTCACGCTGCGCGTCGCCGTCGTCGCCCTCGAGTCCGGCGAGCTGAGGTACGTCACGCAGGACGGCCGGCTCCTCGACCGCGCGGGCGTACCCGTGCCCGGCGCGGCCCCCGTCGACCTGGTCGACGCCGTCCGCGCGTCGTGCACCATCCCGGGGGTGTTCGCGCCGGTGCGGCTCGGCGACGAGCACTACGTCGACGGCGGCGTGCGCGAGGTGCTGCCCGTCGAGGCGGTGCTCGCGCGCGGCCACGTCGACCGGTGCTACGCCGTCCTGGCCTCGGCGCCGGGCGTCCCGCGCGAGGACAGCTACGCCACGCGCGACCTCCTGTCGATCGTCCTGCGCGCCAGCGTCGGGATCATGGCCGACGAGGTGGTCCGCGAGGAGGCGGCGCGGGCGCGCGCGGCCGGCGCCGTCGTCGTCGTCCCCGAGATCGACGTGCACGACGCGATGGTCGTCGACCCCGGGCTGACGGCCATCGCCATGGACTACGGCTGGTCGCGCGCGGCGCAGGCCGTCGGCGGCGCGACGCCCGCCGAGAGCCGTGCGGTGCGCGAGATCGTCGAGCTGCGCCGTCGGACGTGGGCGTGGGAGGTGGCCCTGCACGGGCCGGACTCCCCCGACCGCGGCAGCGCCCTGGCCATCCTCGCGACGCTGCCGGGCGAGGCTGCGGAGCGTGCCGCGCTCGCCGACAGCGTCGGCAGCGCCGACCCCGACCCCGACGGCCTGGCCATCCTCAAGCGTGAGCTGCGGGACCGCGTCACGGCGATCCCCGCGCGCCTGCTGCCGCCGGACGCCGGCGCCTGGTGGCGGCGCTGGGAGGGGCACCCCTTCCCGCTGCCCAGCGCCGCCCCCTGGCTCGACTGAGCCGTTCGGGCTCAGCCCGCCGCGTTGAACTCCTCGATGCCGAGCAGCGGCCGGATGACGTGGTGCACGGGACCGCGCACCACGTAGCCCTTGACCCGGTCGTTCAGGAGCTCGTTGCCGATCGCGGCCATGATCATGCCCTGGTCGAGCGCCAGGTAGCGCTGGGCGACCTGGCCGCTGCGCACCGCGACGGCGTCGTAGAAGCCGCCAGGCCCGTAGGCGTCGAAGTCGGCCCTGATGTTCGCCAGGTTCTCCAGCGCGGCGTCCTTCGCGTAGGGCAGCGCCAGGAACGAGGCGTGCGGCGTGACGACGCCGTCCCCGTAGCCGGCGGGCTGGCTCGCCTCGCGCGGGCAGGCCGGGTCGTCCCAGCCCGACTCGACGGTGGTCCGCTCCTGGTCGGACGTGTAGCCGTTCGGCTCCATCCCGATCGGGTCCACGCCGTACTCGCGGTACCCACCCGCCGGGTCGCTCGACGGCGAGAAGCCCCAGTAGCCGTAGCCGGCCTCGTCCAGGCCGTGCTCCATCTGCGCGCGCACGGTCAGCGGGTGGTTCACGCCCCAGCTCCGCGGACCCCAGTCGGCCTCGGGGATGAACAGGTCCACCATGAGCGCCTCGAACATCGAGCCGCCCCAGGTGGGCACGAGCTGCATGTCCCGGTACCGATAGGCGCCCTCGAAGACGTCGACGCCCAGGTACTGCCGCCACTCGCCCACCGGCTTCTGCTCCGGCCACGACCAGTCGCAGGTGTCCGGGAACGTGCGGAACATGCGGAAGTAGTGCTCGGGCGGGATCTGGCCCCACGCGATGCCGAGGTAGCTCGCGATGCGCGGCTCGGTGTTGAGCGTCCCGTAGTGGTGGCCGGTGTACCAGACGTCCGGCCCCCGGCCCGGGTAGTTGCCGACGACGGCGGCCGGGTCGGCCGGGTCCTCGTCCCAGAACCCGCCACGGATCTGCCCGACGGCGGGGTCGTAGTAGAAGCCGAAGTCCATGGTCGACCGGATGGCCTCGGCCTGCTCCCGCAGGCGCGGCTCGGCGTTGCCGACGAGCACGAGCGCCGTGGCCAGCCAGCCGTTGTCGACGCTCGACAGGAAGGGCTTCACCGGGTCGCCCGTGCCCGGCCAGGCGTAGAGCTTCTCCCCGGTCGCCTCGTCGTACCAGTTGTAGAACATGCCCGAGTCGTCGTGCCGTTCGAGGGTCGCGACGGTCGCGAGGGTCTGGGCCATCCGGTCCTTCGCCTCGCGCCGGTCGATGATGCCGAGGTCGCGCGCGACGACGGTGCTCCACAGGTAGGCGCCGATGTTCGTCGGCGACGTGTAGCCCGAGCGGGTGGCGGCGTCCAGGGAGCCGTCGACGTTGTCGGCGGGCAGCCCCGTCGCGGGGTCCACCATGGCGACGAACGACGCCCAGGTGTCCTCCGCGTACTCTCCGAGCACCGCGCGGTCCCCGCCGCCGTGCCCGCCGCCGTGCCCGTGCCCACCGCCGTGGGCCGTGGCCGGCGCGACGGCCAGCCCCGTGGCGACCACCACTGCTGCGGCTCCCGCCGCGAGCGTCGTCAGCCTGCGACGCAGGTGTCCGGTCATCTGTCCTCCCCCTTCGTCGAGCTCCGTCGGTCGACCGGTCGTCGACCTGTCCTACGTCTGGTCGTCCCCGTCGTCCGCGGCGTCCGCGGCGTCGGGCAGCGGGTCGACGTCCAGCTGCGCGCTCGGGCCCGCGCCGCCGCCGACGCCGGCGAACGGCGCGATGCGCACGGTGAACGGCCCGCCCTCGTGCCGCAGCCGCCCGCGGGCGTCGCGGTGCGCGAGCAGCGCGTGGTCGACGTCGAACGTCACCTCGCGCTCCTCGCCGGGGGCCAGCGCTACCTTCTGGACCCCGACCAGCTCGCTCACCGGCCGCGAGATCGAGGCGAGGTGCGCCTGCACGTACAGCTGCGCCGTCTCGACCGCCGGGTGCTCGCCCGCGTTGCGCAGGATGACGCTCGCCCGCACCACCTCGCCGGCGCCCAGGCGCTCCGCCGACAGCCGCACCGGCCCGTACTCGACCGCGGAGTACCCGAGCCCGAACCCGAACGGGTACTGCGGCGCGTCGCTGTGGTCGCGGTAGCGGCCGAGCGGGCCCGCGGGGTCGAGCGGGCGCCCCGAGGGCAGGTGGTCGTGCGGCATCGGCACCTGGCCGGTCACCCACGGCATCGACGCCGGCAGCCGGCCGCTCGGCGGCACGTCACCCGTCAGGACGTCCACGATCCCGTGCCCGCCCTCCGTCCCCGGGTGGAACGCGAGGACGAGAGCCGACCCCAGGTGCGCGAGCCGCTCGAGCGCGAGCGGCCGCCCCGTCACCACGACGACGACGAGCGTCCGGCTCACCCGCGCGAGCCCCTCGAGCACCTCGGCCTGGCCCGGCGGCAGCTCGAGCGACGCCACCGAGTTCGCCTCGCCGGTGCGCAGCGGGTGCTCGCCCACGCACGCGATGACGAGGTCCGCCTCGCGCGCCGCGAGGTGCGACGCGTCGGGGAACCGGCCGTCGTCGACGGTCACC
>AXCX01000012.1 GCA_000767215.1 Actinotalea fermentans ATCC 43279 = JCM 9966 = DSM 3133 | reverse complement strand
CATCGGCTCACGCGCGATGGCGTCGGCCGCCTCGCGTGCGAGCCGCACGGCCGCGCGTTCGGCGGACAGCCGGCCGTGGACCTCGTCGAGCCGCGCGGCGAGGCGCTCGACGGGCTCGGTCCGGGCGGTCCGGACCAGCGTCCTCGCCTCGACCGGCCCGACGGCGGTCGTGAGCGCGCCGTACGCCTCACCCCAGCGCACGTGGGCCTCGGTGTACCGCCGGTACCCGGACGCGGTCCGCCCGGCGGGGGGGCAGGACGCCGTCCCGCTCGAGGTCGCGCACGTGCTGGACGGAGCGGCCCAGGCGCCGGGCGACATCGACCGTCCTCAGCGCCCGTTGGCGACTTCGCTCGTCCACCCGAGCACGGTACGGCCCGTGACCCTCCACAAGGACGTCAATGTGACGCTCGAACCATGGACATCGAGGAGATCGTCGATCACGTCACCGGGCTGGGCGGCGTGCTGGTGCTCCGGCCGCAGCGCGGTGACGGCACGCCCGAGATCGCCTGGGGCGACCTGTTCTTCTTCGACGCGCCGGACGGCCGGGTTCCCCACGGCCAGCCGTTCGCGACGGTCGTCACCAAGCCGTACCCGGACGAGCCGCCGGACCCGCTGCTCGCCCGGGCCGGCTCGATCCGCTTGAACGTCGACGTCGGCCGCGCGGCCGCGGCCGAGCTCGTCCCGGAGCCCACCGCGACGGCCGGCAGCCCAGCCCCCGGTCCCGACGCGTGGTTCCGGCACCCCGTCTACGGGGCGCTGGGCTGGGTTGCCGTCGTCGACCCGGGCGCACGCGGCGGCCCGTGCCCGGCGGGAGCGCCGGGAGGACCTCGCGCCGGGGCGCTGACCTCCTCTCGACGCCGACGGACGAGCGGATGATGATGGAACCGTCGTCAGGAGCGGTCGCAGGATGAGCCGACGAGCCCTCGGAGGCGGTTGACCATGGACGCGGAGCAGCTGGCCAGGTTCGAGCACGCGCGGGGGTTCATCGCCGCGCTGGACCAGAGTGGTGGCTCGACCCCGCGGGCGCTCGCCGCGTACGGCGTCGACCCGTCGGCCTACGCCACCGAGGCGGAGATGTTCGACCTCGTCCACGCCATGCGGACCCGGATCATGACGAGCCCGGTGTTCACCGGGGACCGGGTCCTCGGCGCCATCCTGTTCGAGCAGACCATGGAGCGCGAGGTCGCCGGGACGGGTGCCGCCGAGTACCTGTGGCAGGTCAAGCGCGTCGTCCCGGTCGTCAAGGTCGACAAGGGTCTGGCGGAGGAGGCCGACGGCGTCCGGCTGATGAAGCCGATGCCGGACCTCGACGACCTCCTCGCCCGGGCGCGCGCGCACGGCGTCTTCGGGACGAAGATGCGCTCCGTCGTCCTGCGCGCCGATCAGGCCGGGATCGAGGCGAACGTGGGGCAGCAGTTCGAGGTCGCGCGGCGCATCCTGGCCGCGGACCTCGTGCCGATCATCGAGCCGGAGGTCGACATCCACAGCCCGCAGAAGGCCGAGGCCGAGGCGATGGTGACGGAGGCGATCGCCCGCGAGCTCGACCGCCTCGACGACGGCGTGCGGGTCATGCTCAAGCTCACGCTCCCCGAGCGGGACGACCTCTACGCGGACCTGGTGGCGCACCCGCGCGTCCTGCGCGTGTTCGCCCTGTCCGGGGGCTACTCCCTCGAGGAGTCGGCTGCCCGCCTCGCCCGCGCCCACGGCGTGGCCGCGAGCTTCTCCCGTGCGCTGACGGAGGGCCTGTCGGTCCACCAGACCCAGCCGGAGTTCGACGCCGCGCTCGACGCCGCCATCGCGACCATCTACGCCGCGTCCATCACCTGAGCTGCGTGCCCGGCGGCCCGCAGGACGGTCGTGCCGCGGGGCGCGCGGGCCTCACGGCAGGTGGGCCTCGAGCAGGTCCGCCGCGGTGCGCGCGCCCCCCAGGGACCTGAGCTCGGCGCCGAGGCGCGCGGCCGCGCGGCGGTACCTGGGCTCCCCGAGGACGGCTCGGCACGCCGCCCGGACCGCCGACGCGCGGGGCGTCCCGGTCCGCAGGTCGACCCCCGCGCCGTGCCAGGCCACGCGCGCGGCCACCTCGGGCTTGTCGAGATCGCCGCCCGCCACGACGAGTGGGACGTCGTGACGCAGGGCCTGCAGCACGCCGCCATAGCCCCCGTTCGTGACCACGAGCGACGTCCTCGACAGGAGCTCCGCGTACGGCACCATCGGCGCCACGCGCACGTTGGCCGGGAGCGGTCCGGGCAGCGGATCGGTCCGGTGCCCCAGGCCGACGACGACCAGGACCTCCTCACCGGCCAGCGCCTCGATCGTCGGCAGGATCAGGTCGTGGGCGTCCACGTGCGCGGTGCCCTGCGTCACGTGCACCACCGGGACTGACGCGCGCACGACGTCGTCCCACCAGTCCGGTAGGGCGCCCGGCGGGGTGGGGGCGCCGTCGTCGGTCAGGTCACCGGCGAAGTGGATGTGCGCGGGCAGGTCCGTGCGCGGGTAGTCGAGGCCGGCCGCGCCGGCGGCGACGACGAGCTGCGGCGAGTACCAGAGCGTCGCGAACGACTCGCGGTCCGGCGCCAGGCCCGCGGCGCGCCGCGTCCGCTGGTACACGCGGGCGAGCGACCGGCCGGCAGCCCGCGAGGCGGCGCCGAGCACGGCGTCGCGCACCGTCCCCACGACGCCGCTGCGCGGCGTGAGTCCGAGCCCGGTCGGCGGGATGCCCTTGCCCGGGAGCCAGACGGCGATGGGGGAGACCGTGGCCCATCGGCCACCGAGACGCTCCGCGGCGAAGCGGGTGCCGAGCGCCATCGGGTCACCGGCGAGCAGGTCCCAGGGCTGGTCGTCGTGGGCGGCGAGCAGGTCCTCGGCCTGCGCCGGGGCGGTGCCGAGAAACAGGTCCTCCAGGTTGATCAGCAGCTGGCGGGCGCCCTTGCGTTCCTGCATGCGGGGGAACGTCGCGGCGTAGTCGCGCTCGTCGAAGTCGGGCGCCGCCTGCCACGGCACGCCCCGCGCGCCGACCTCCTCGAACAGCGCGACGTACGACCGCCCGGTGTACACGCGCACGTCGTGCCCCCGGCGCACCAGCTCGCCGGCCACGGCGCGGATCGGGCGGGCGTGCCCGGCGAACGGCATCGAGGTCAGCAGGATCGAGGCCATGGGGGCGTGTGTCACGGGCGGTCGGCGCGCCTCACGGCACGTTCGCGCCGCCGTTGACGTTGATGACCTCGCCGACGACGAAGCTCGACTCCGGCGAGGCCAGGAACACGTAAGCGGGCGCCTGCTCCACGGGCTGGGACGTGCGCCCGAGCCAGGACGAGTCGCCGAACCCGTCCAGCTTCTCCGGCGGCTGCCCGTCCGAGACCTGCAGCGGCGTCCACACCGGGCCGGGCGCGACCGCGTTCACGCGGATCCCGCGCGGCGCGAGGTCGGCGGCCAGCGCCTTGGTGAAGCCGATGATCGCGAACTTCGTCGAGGCGTAGTTGATGATCATCGGTGACGGGTTGTAGCCCTGGACCGACGTGCTGTTGACGATCGTCGCGCCCGGTGGCAGGTGGGGGAGCGCCTCGCGCGTGATCCAGAACATCGCGGTGAGGTTGGTCTGGATGGTCCGGTCGAGGTCGGCCTCGTCGAGCTCGTCGAAGGTCTGGTGGTACACCTGGTGCGCCGCGTTGTTGACCAGGATGTCAAGCCCGCCCAGGCCCTCCACGGCCTCCGCGACGAGCCGGCGGCACCAGTCGCGGTCGCGGATGTCGCCCGGCAGCAGCAGGCAGGTGCGCCCCTCTGCACGCACGACGGCGGCGATCGCCTCCGCGTCGACCTGCTCCTCGGGCAGGTAGCTGAGCGCGACGTCGGCGCCCTCGCGCGCGAAGGCGATCGCGACGGCCGCGCCGATGCCCGAGTCCCCACCCGTGATCAGGGCCTTGCGGCCAGGCAGCCGCCCGGTGCCGCGGTAGGAGGTCTCGCCGTGGTCGGCCTTCGGGTCGAGCTCGGCGTCGAGGCCCGGCAGGGGCTGCCACTGGGCGTGCGGCTTGGGGTGGGCGTGACGCTCGACGGGGTTGTCGAACGTGAGCTGGTCGGGGGCCATCGGTGTCTCCTTCGCCGGGGGGACCGCCCGACGACCATAGGTCAGGACGATTCCGGAAGAAATACCCGCGTGGACCCCGCGGTTCTCAGCCGTGCTCGGCGAGCACCTCGCGGAGACGCGCCGCGAACGCCTCGGGCTCGCCGACCTGGCCGTACTCCCCACCCAGGAACCCGCCGTGGTCACCCGGGAAGGACGTCAGCCCGACGCCGAGCGCCTCGGCGAGGGCCGCCGTCGTGCGCCCGGTCACCGTGTCGCCCGTCTTCTCGCCGACGGCGAGCACGACGCGCGTCGGGGCCGCACGGAGGGCGGCGACGTCGGGCCGGAACGCGCTCACCGGCGCCGACGTGCCGGACAGGAGCGGGTCGTCGCGCTGGCCGTCGTCCTCGGTGGGCAGGCCGAACACCTCGGGCCCGGGCAGCTCGCGGCCGAAGTCCGCGGGCACCTCGCCCTCGATCGAGGTCATGGCGATGAAGGCCGCCATGCCGGCGCCCCAGCCGCGCTCGTGGTAGATCCGCGTGACCAGGGCGCTCGCGGCGAGCGCCGCGTCGGCGTCGGGCAGCAGGGCCATGACGGGGGGCTCGTGCGCGACGAACGTGACGAGGTCGCCCGGGTGCGCGGCGACGAGCGCGAGCCCGGCCACGGCGCCCCCGCTGCTGCCGAAGAGGTCGACCGGCCCGACGCCGAGGTGCTCGACGAGCCGGTGCAGGTCGTCGGCCTGCTGCTCCGGGCGGTGCTCGCTCCCGCCGTCGTGGCGGACGCTGCGGCCGAGGCCGCGCGGGTCGTAGGTGATCACGGGGCGATCCGGGACCAGGGAGGCGAGCGTGCCGAAACCCTCGGCCGTCATCGGCTGCCCGATCACCAGGAGCGGCCGAGGGCCGTCCGGGGTCGGCAGCGGGCCGTGCACGTCGTAGGCGAGGGTCGCGCCGGGGACCTCGAGGGTCGTGCTGGTGCTGGTCATCGCTGGTCTCCGTTCGAGGGTGGTCCGATGCTGGGTCGCGGTGCCGGGTTCTCCACGGGGCTGCTGCCTGGTACGACCGGCCCCGCGCCGCGAACTGATCGGGGCAGCACGCACGGTGGTCGACGTGCCCGGTTTGTCCACATGACCCTTTCGGCCCTTGTTGCCACGAGCATGCACCGCCAGGATCGCGTGCGGCGGTCGTCGGTGCGGCGGATCCTCGCGGCAGCGACCGGTCAGGGGGTGGAGCAGGTGGGGGACGCATTGGTGCCCCGTCGCGGCGCCGTCGTCGCGTACGGAGGCGGCGCGCCGGCGGCGCAGAGCACGGCACGCATCTCGTTCGAGGGCCGGATGATGACCTGGGCGGACCTGCCCGAGGCGGCGCGGCGCGCGGCGCACCGCGCCTCGCCCGTCGTGGCGGAGTCCGTGGAGTCCGCACGGCTGCGATGGGAGAGCTCGGGGCTCGTCGAGGTCGCCGTCGGGTGGCGCGTGTACGAGGACGCCGTGGTCGTGGTCGAGGCGGTGCGGCCGGTGGTGCCCAGGGCGTCGCGCTGGCCGAAGGCGACGGGCCCGTGGGAGCACCGCGGCACGCACGTCGCGCCGGTCGCGGCGCCCGTCCGGCGCCGTCGAGGCGTCGTGCCCGTGGCCGGAGAGCTCGCGCGCGCGTTCGACGGGTGCAGCGTCCCGGCGGGGTCCGCCGCGGGTGCTGCGCTCGGTGCCGTGCAGCCTGAGCACCGCGGGGCGGCCGAGGCGTGGAGCTACCTGCCGCAGGTGGTGCGTGACGCGGCCGAGCGGCTCGTGCCCGCGCCGACGACCTGGCTCGGGCAGATCCTCCAGCGCGCCACCCGGAAGGGCTTCCCGGTGAGCCAGGAGGTGCGCGTGCTCCGCATGGGCGACGAGCGCGCCGTCGTGCTGCTGGGTGCGCGTGCGCTCGCGCCGATCCCCGGAGCCGACGCGGCGTTCCACGTCGCCCAGATGGCGCGCGTCCCGTGGACGGTGGAGCAGGTGGGGCTGGACCTCGGGGCGGCGCGCGTGGCCGGCCACCTGCACGCGACGTCGTGAACGAGCACGCGGTGAACCAGCACGCACGGACGTGCGGGTCGTGAACCACTACGAGCGCCTGGGCGTGGCCCGCGACGCCGTCGAAGGCGAGGTGACCCGGGCGTTCCGCCGGATGGCGCGCACCACGCACCCCGACGTCGGCGGGGACGCCGCCGCGTTCGCCGAGCTGCTCGAGGCGTACCGGGTGCTGCGGGACCCGACCGAGCGCGCGGCCTACGACCGGGCCCTCGACGACGTGCCGCCGGCCTGGGAGGACGTGGACTGGGGCGTCGAGGTCACCCCGCACGGCGTCGTGCACCGCGACGGCGGCGTCCCGCGCGAGGGCGGCTCTCCGGGCGAGGGCCGCGACAGACCGGGCGGCGGCGACGGACGGGACGGCGGTGACGGGCCGGACGGTGGGCCCGTCGTGCTCGACCCATTCGTCGGCCCACCTCTGCGGCTGCCCGACCCCATGGATCCGCGCGGCTTGCCGCCGATCCCGGTCATCCGGCCGGGGCCCGGTGAGTGGGCGGCGGCGGTCCTGTCCGTGTTCCTGGTCGCCGGCGCGATCCTCCTGATGGCGCTCGTCCTCGCCGACATCGGGCCCCCGGCTCCGCCGCCGCCGCGGCCGGTTGATGGGAGTTGGCTCGGGATGCCGCGCAGCGCGAGTTCTGACTCGGGTCCCGAGGGCTACTTCGCCATCTGGCTCCTGCTGCTCCCGGTCGCGTTCTCCCTCCACATCAGTGTCCACAGGACGTCCAAGCAGGTCCTGGCGTGGCTCGCGACCATGGCAGCCTTCTGCATGCCCTTCGGGCTGTTCGATGCGGCGGACGCTTCCCCGAAGGCGGGTGCGGCCGTCTTCGTGGCCGCGCTCGCCGTGGCCGCGACCGTCGCCTGGGCGCAGAGCGTCGTCCTGCGGCGCACGCACCCTGACCTGCTGGCCGCGCTGTGGCAGCGCGACCCGCGGTACCGGCTGGACCGGCACCAGCGCGCCGAGGAGTGGAACGCGATGCGCGAGGTGATGCAGCTGGGCTTCGACGTCGTGCTCGTCGGGCCCGCGCGCGCTCGGCCGCGCCCGTCGGGCAGCCGTGAGCGGAGACGGACCTGGGACCCGCGCACCGGGACGGAGACCGTGCGGACCCTCCCGGCCGGTGTCCCGCCGGGCTGGTGGCTCGCCCTGGACGACGACGGGCGCATCGTCGCCTCGGCCCCGCCGGGCGCCCCGGACGCGTGGCTGAGCGCACTGAGCGAGGCCCGTGGCGCGGCTCGCGGCGCAGCGCCGAGGCCGTCGGTGCGGGTCTGACAGCGAGGCGACCCGAACCGTTTAGGTCAGCCCCAGCCCCTCGGGTGCGCGTGCGTGCGCGGGCATTGTTAAGGCTCACATTCCGCGCCGGGGGCGGGCGCGAGGGCGGCGGGAC
>AXCX01000110.1 GCA_000767215.1 Actinotalea fermentans ATCC 43279 = JCM 9966 = DSM 3133 | reverse complement strand
GGGAGCCGCTCGCGGAGCGCGTCGGCGATCGTGACGACGTCCTCGCCGCGCCCGTCGAGCGTCCACGTGCCGAGGAGCTCCTCGGTCGCCGTCGCGAACGGGCCGGTCACGTGCACGCGCCCCACGGGCCGCAGCGGCAGCACGCCGTCGTTGCGCAGCAGCACGACCGCCGACGCCGCGGCCCGGCGCGCGAGCGCCCGGTGCTCGGGGGCCAGGTGGACACGGGCGGCGCGACCCTCGTCGGCGAACGGCCGCTCGAAGAGCCCGAGCCGGACCTTGAGGGCCAGGACCCGCCGGACGGCGTCGTCGAGCAGGGCCTCGTCGACCGCGCCCGAGCGCACGAGGTCGGCCGCGTGCGTCGCGTAGGCGCCGGTCACCATGTCCACGTCGACGCCGGCCCGCAGCGCGAGGGTCGCGGCGCCGGTCAGGTCCATCGCGAGCCCGTGCCGGACGATCTCACCGACCGCGTCCCAGTCGCTGACCACCGGGCCCGCGAAGCCGAGGTCGCCCCGCAGGACGTCGCGCAGCAGGGGCTCGTGCGCGGTCATCGGCACGCGGTCGACCGTGTGGAACGCGCTCATCACCGTGGCGACGCCCGCGTCGACCGCGGCGCGGAACGGGCGCAGGTGCCGGTTCTGCAGCGTGACGGGACCGAGGTCGACCTCGGCGTAGTCCCGGCCGCCCTGGGCCATGCCGTACCCGACGTAGTGCTTGGCGCACGCGGCGAGGGACTCCTCCTCCGCCAGCCCGGCGCCGTCCGGCCCGCCCTGGAAGCCCTCGACCGCGGCGGCGCCGAGCAGCGACGTCAGCCACGCGTCCTGCCCGTAGCCCTCGGCGACGCGGCCCCAGCGGGGGTCGAGCGCGACGTCGACCATCGGGGCGAAGGTCCACCGCACGCCGTCGGCCCTCGCCTCCCGGGCCGTCACCCGGGCGCACGCGCGCACGAGGTCCGGGTCGAAGGACGCCGCCTGCCCGAGCGGGATCGGGAAGACGGTCCGGTGCCCGTGCACGACGTCGCGCGCGACGAGCAGCGGGATGCCCAGCCGCGACGCGAGCGCCGCCCGCTGCAGCGCGTTCGCGTGCGAGGCCTGGGTGCCGGCGTCGCGCACGTTCCCCGCGTACGCGCCGCTCGCGACGATGGCGCTGCCGACGGCGCCGGCGGTCAGCAGGTCCGCGTGCCGCTCGACGTCCGGGTTGGCCATCTGGACCAGCTGGCCGACCTTCTCCTCCAGCGTCATCGCAGCCAGCAGGGCCGCGACCCGCTCCCCCGCGGGCACGTCGGGGTCCAGCCAGCGCCGCGTGTCGTCGGTGCTCATGCCACCTCCACCTCGAGCAGCGGACCGTCGGCAGCCAGCGCCGTCGCCAGGTCCGCGAGCGACACGACGACGCCCGCCGGACGGTACGCGTCGGCGAGGCCCTGCGCGCGCAGAGGACGGCCGCCGAGGGTCACCGACGCGACGCCCGCGCCCCGCCCGCGGACCCGGTACCGCACCCGCAGCAGCCCGCCGGCCAGCGGCACGACGGCCGTCAGCCCGTCCAGCCGCGCCGGCAGCACGGGGTCGATCTCGACGGCGTCGCCGCGGCGCCGCAGGCCCAGCAGGGACTGCACCACGACGCGCACGAGCACGCCCGGGCCGGACGAGTAGATGCGCCAGCCGCCCTCGAGGCCCGTCGCCCCCGTGAGCACCTCGGCGTACCGCGCGGCGAACTCCGCCCGGTCGGCGACGGCCGCGTCCGACGACGAGGCGTACGTGTTCCCCTGCCGCCGGCGCGCGCCCGGCACGAGGCCGGGTACGGTCCCGACGGTCGCGGGCAGCACCTGGCGCAGCCCGTGCCACAGCGCCTCGGCGTCGCCGAGCACGGCCATCGCCTCGAGCCAGCGCAGGTGCGCGTGCACGTACATCAGCCCGATCTCGCGGCCGACGAACGTCGCGGTCTCCGCGCGCTGGAAGTGCCGGCTGACCCCGCCGTGGTACCGGGGCGGCGCGTCGAACAGCCGGACGCCGTCGACGCCCATGAGGTGCTCGCGGACGAGGCCGACGTGGTGCGCGGCCTCGTCGGGGCCCAGCAGGCCGCCCGCGAGCGCGTGGATGGTCTGCAGCGACCCGCGGCGCAGCCCCGTCTCGGTGTCCCGCGGGTGCACCAGGTGACGCACGACGCGCGGGCGCTCGCCCGGTCCGGCCGGCGGGGCGAGCTGCGCGTAGCCGGCGAGCTCGCCGTCGACGAGCAGGTGCTCGCGCAGGTCCGCCGCGACGG
>AXCX01000109.1 GCA_000767215.1 Actinotalea fermentans ATCC 43279 = JCM 9966 = DSM 3133 | reverse complement strand
CGCCCCGCGGCCGCTCGGGCGCGGCCAGGCCAGGGGTGCCGAGCTCCGCGGCCCGCGCACCGCACACGAGGTCCACCAGGACCGGCCGCCCGTCGCTCTCGAGGACGACGTTGCCCGGCGAGACGTCGCCGTGCGCCAGGCCGGCCCCGTGCAGGGCCGCCAGGGCTTGGGCGAGCGGCACGACGAGCGTCACGACCTCGCCGGGCCGCCACGGCCCACGGGCGAGCACGACGGTGGCGAGGTCCGGCCCGAGCACCTCCGCCTGCAGCGTCACGGCGCTCCCGTCCCGCAGCTCGAGGAGCGGCCCGACACGCGCGACGTGCGGGTGCCGGAGGCCGGACAGTGCCGCGACGCGCGCTCGCAGGGCGTCGCGGGCCATCTCGTGCGGCCCGACGACGGTCACCGCCCATCCGCGGCCGTCGGCGTCGCGCGCGGCGAGCCGTGGTCCGTCGGAGCCCGGTCCGAGGGGGCCCGCCGGCTCGAGACCGGCCCGGGCGAGGGCGCGCACGAGGGTCCGGGAGGTCACCGCAGAAGACAAGCACGCGGCGCCGGACGGGTGTCGTTGTCCACAGCCCCGTCCGACGCCGCGTCGGGCTCCGTGCCGGTCAGGCCCTCTCGACCGCGGGCGCCGCGCCTGCCTGACGTCCGGCGTCGCCGTCGGCCGTGTCGTCGGCGGGGACGCGGCCCTCCCACGGCCACCAGACCCTGCGCCCGACGTCGTGCACCAGGCCGGGCACCAGGAGCGTCCGGACGATGAACGTGTCGACGAGGACGCCGAGCGCGACGAGGAACGCGAGCTGGACGAGGAACAGCAGCGGCAGGACCGCCAGCGCCCCGAAGGTGGCCGCGAGGACCAGGCCGGCGCTCGTGATCACGCCACCTGTCACGGTCAGGCCGCGGCGCACGCCGAGCCTCGTCCCGTGCACCAACGACTCCTCACGGACCCGGGTCATGAGGAAGATCGAGTAGTCGATCCCGAGGGCCACGAGGAACACGAACGCGTACAGCGGCACGGAGGCGTCCGTCCCCGGGAACCCGAAGACGTGGTTGAAGGCCAGCGCACCGAGGCCGATCGTGGCGGCGAAGCTGAGCACGTTGGCCGCGACGATGAGCAGCGGCGCCACGACGGACCGCAGCAGCAGGATCAGCACGATCAGGATGACCAGCAGGATCGCCGGCACGATGACCGTCAGGTCGCGCGCGTTCGTCTCCTGCGTGTCGAGGCGCTGCGCCGCGGCACCGCCCACGAGCGCGCTGCCGTCGACCGCGTGGACGGCGTCGCGCACGTCGGCGACGACGTCGCTGGCCTCCTGCGACTCGGCCGAGGCCTGCGTGACCGCGTCGATCCGCACGAGCCCGTCGACGACGAGCGGGGGCGCCTCCGACGGCGCACCGGGCGCCCCGGGCGCGCCGGTGAACACCGTCGCCGACGTGATGCCGTCGACGCCCTCGACCGCCGCGACGACGTCGGCCGCCGCGTCCTCGGGAGCGAAGATCTGGATCGGCTCCACCTGTCCGGCGTCGAAGTGCTCGGCGAGCGCCTCACCGCCGGTGACCGACTCGACCTCGGTGAGGAAGATGTCGCTGTCGCTGGTGCCGCTCGCGTCGAGCGTCGGCACCCAGGCCGCGGCCGCGAGGAGCACGACGGCGGTGCCGGCCCAGACGAGCCGCGGACGGCGGCCGACGAGCTTGGACACGCGGCCCCACACGCCCGTGCGGTCCTCGAGGTGCGCGAGGGTCTCGTCCTGCGGCCGGCCCTGCTCGTCGACCGGGACGGGGTGCGGCATCCGCGGCCAGAAGATGAACCGCGCACGCTTGCCCGCGGCGAGGAGCAGCGCGGGCAGCAGCGTCATCGCGGCGAGCATCGCCGCGGCGATGCCGATCGCGGCGACGGGGCCGAGGCTCGAGTTCGACTTCAGGTCCGACAGCAGGAGCGTGAGCAGACCGGCGATGACGGTGCCGGCGCTGGCGGCGATGGGCTCGAACGAGGCGCGCAGCGCCCGCGACATCGCCGTGTACGGCGACTCGACCCGGCGGAGCTCCTCGCGGTAGCGCGCCACGATGAGCAGCGAGTAGTCGGTCGCGGCACCCACGACGAGGATGAACAGGATGCCCTGGCTCTGGCCGTTGAGGACGAGCACACCGGCCTTGGCGAGCTGGTAGACCACGAGCGCGGCGGCCGAGAGGCCGAAGAGGGCCGTGAAGAGCACCGTGAAGGGCAGGCTCGGCGACCGGTAGACCAGGATGAGGATGACGAAGACGACGGCGAGGGCGACGAGCAGAAGCAGGCCGTCGATCCCCCCGAACGCCTCGACGAGGTCGGCGATGGACCCGGCGGGGCCGGTCACCCACGACACCAGTCCGGCGTCCTCGAGCGGGGTGGCTGCGTCGCGGACGGCGGCGACGACGAGGTTGACCACCCGCTCCTCGCCGATCTGCTCGCTGGCGCGCACGGAGTCCAGCGACAGCGTGACGAGCACGGCCTCGCCGTCCTGGGACGGGATGGCGACCGGGTCGGCCACGAGGAGGTCGGCGATCGTCTCGCCCTCCCCCACGTCCAGCGTGGGCAGCTGAGCGGCCCAGCCCTGCACGGCGCCGATCTGCTGCTCGGTCAGCGCACCGCCGCCGTCGGCCTCGACCACGACGAGCGCGGGCAGCACCGAGTCGTCGGTGAAGCCCTGGTCGAGCTCGGCGGCCCGGGTCGACTCGGCGCTCTGCGGGAGGAACGCCGCGACGTCGTTCTCCTGCACCTCCGAGAGCTTGCCGACGGACTGGCCACCCATCCCGGCCAGCGCCAGCCACACGAGGATGAGGGCGACGAGCCCGGCTCCTCGCAGCACACCACGTCCACGTCGATTCCTCAGCATGCTGAGTATTATGAGCAGGCGGAGCCAGGTGGTGTCCAGCGGGCTGTCCCGGGCATCATCGGCTTTCACCTCAGGGCGAACGTGGGAGTCGAGATGGAGCGGTGGCCGACCGGCCGGATGCTGTCCGCCGTCGCCCGCGGCATCGAGCACGAGTGGAACGCCCACCTGGCGCGCTGGGACCTCAACCACGCCTCGATTCCCGTCCTGTACCACCTGCTCGGCGGGCCGCGATCCCAGCGCGACCTCGCCCGCGCGTCGGGCGTCACCGAGCAGACGATGAGCCGCGTCGTGGCACGGCTCGAGCGGTCGGGCTACGTCGAACGGCACCCCCACCCCGACGACGCGCGGCGCCACGAGGTGGTCATGACCGAGGCGGGTCGCAGGGTCCTCGCGGAGGCGGGCGACCCGCGCATCGCCGAGGAGATGAGCATCCGCGGCCTGAACGGCGAGCAGGTCGCCCAGCTGAGGGACCTCCTGGCCGTGATGCTGCGCGCGCACGGGGAGGCGCCGGTCGACGGGGCCCCCGTCCCCTACCCCGCCGGGCACGGCCACGGGGTGGCCCCTGGCGCCGTCGCGGCCGAGCCGGCGGAGCGGCCGGACGGAGAGCGCGCCGGTCCCAGCAGGTAACGTCCCCCCATGGAGTTCGTGCCCCTGGACCTCGGCCGACGCCACGTCCCGTACCAGGAGGCGTGGGACCTCCAGCGGACCGTGCACGCCGAGGTCGCCGCCGGCACCCGGCCCGACACCGTGCTCCTCGTCGAGCACGCGAGCGTGTACACCGCCGGCCGGCGCACGGCCGCGTGGGACCGTCCCGTCGACGGCACGCCTGTCGTGGACGTCGACCGCGGCGGCCGCATCACCTGGCACGGACCAGGTCAGCTGGTCGCCTACCCGATCGTGCGCCTCGCCGAGCCGGTCGACGTGATCGCCTACGTCCGGGCGCTCGAGCAGGCCGTCATCGACGCGGCGGCCGCCGTCGGACTCGCCACCGAGCGCGCCGAGGGGCGCTCCGGCGTCTGGCTCCCCCGCGCCGACGGCGCGCGCCCGCGCAAGCTCGCGGCGATCGGCGTGCGCGTCGCCCGGGGCGTGACGATGCACGGTCTCGCCCTGAACTGCACGTGCGACCTGCAGGAGTTCACGCGCATCGTGCCGTGCGGGCTGCCCGACGCGGACGCGACGTCGCTGACGGCGGAGCTGGGTCGGCCGGTGACCGTCGCGCAGCTGGCGCCGCTGCTGCGGGCCGCCCTGGCCGCGACGCTCCAGCCGCTGGTGGCCGACGGCGCGGCCCGGGCCCCGCGCACGGCCGCGGACCACGCAGAACACCCGGTCTCGGCCTGACATAGTCTGTCCGCGTGACGATCGCCCCCGAGGGACGCCGGATGCTGCGCGTCGAGGCGCGCAACGCGCAGAAGCCGATCGAGAAGAAGCCGGACTGGATCCGGACGCGCGCCACGATGGGCCCGCAGTACAGCGAGCTCAAGCAGCTCGTGCACGGCGGCGGGCTGCACACGGTCTGCGAAGAGGCCGGCTGCCCCAACATCTTCGAGTGCTGGGAGGACCGCGAGGCGACGTTCCTCATCGGCGGCGACCAGTGCACGCGCCGCTGCGACTTCTGCCAGATCGACACCGGCAAGCCCGCGGCGTTCGACGCGGACGAGCCTCGGCGCGTGGCGGAGTCCGTCCGGACGATGGGCCTGCGGTACTCGACGGTGACCGGCGTGGCCCGCGACGACCTGCCCGACGGCGGAGCCTGGCTCTACGCCGAGACGGTCCGGCAGATCCACGCGCTCAACCCTGGGACGGGCGTCGAGCTCCTCATCCCCGACTTCAACGCCGCTCCCGCCCTGCTGGAGGAGGTCTTCGGCTCCCGGCCCGAGGTTCTCGCCCACAACCTCGAGACGGTCCCCCGGATCTTCAAGCAGATCCGGCCGGGGTTCCGGTACGACCGCTCGCTGTCCGTCCTCACCGCGGCGCGCGACGCCGGCCTGGTCACCAAGTCCAACCTCATCCTCGGCATGGGCGAGACGTACGAGGAGACCGTGGAGGCCCTGCAGGCGCTCCGGGACGCCGGCTGCGACCTGGTGACGATCACGCAGTACCTGCGGCCGTCGGTCCGGCACCACCCCGTCGACCGGTGGGTGCGCCCCGAGGAGTTCGTCGCCCTCTCGACGGAGGCGGAGGAGATGGGCTTCCTCGGGGTGATGTCCGGCCCGCTCGTGCGGTCGTCGTACCGCGCGGGCCGCCTGTGGGCCCAGGCGATGCAGCGCCACGGTCGCGAGATCCCGGCCGCGCTCGCCCACCTCGCCACGCCGATGCCCGCGCGCCAGGAGGCGTCGAGCCTGCTCGCCCGCTGACGCCCGGCGAGCCCGGGCGAGCACAGGGGCCGGCCGGACCGGTGCGCGGTCCGGCCCACAGGGGCACCCGCCATGGCAACTAGACTCCCGGCCATGGCCCGATCGACCGATGCCTCACCGAAGGCACCCAAGGCACCCAAGGTGAAGAAGCAGCGCTGGTACGCCACGCTCTGGCAGGCGTACCGCATGACGGCCGAGGTCGACCCCTCCATCACGTGGTGGCTGGTCGGCATCTTCGTCGTCGTGATGGGTGCCGCGACCGGCGTCGGCATCGGCACCGGGCGGCTGTGGTACTTCCTCGTCATCGGGGTCCCGGTCGCGCTCATCGGGATGATGTTCCTGCTGGCCCGGCGCGCGGAGGCGGCCGGCTACAAGCGCATCGAGGGGCAGCCGGGGGCCAGCCTCTCGGCCGTGCGGACCGTGCGCGGCTGGGACTTCCCGGACGACCCGGTGGACATGAACCCGAAGACCCTGGACATCGTGTTCCGGGGCTCCGGTCGCGGCGGCGTCGTGCTCGTCTCCGAGGGGCCGTCGCACCGCGTCACCCGCATGCTCGACGACCAGCGCAAGCGCGTCACCCGGGTCCTGCCGAACGTGCCCGTCACCGTCATCCAGTGCGGCGACGAGAAGGACCAGGTGCCGCTGCGCAACCTGGCCAAGCGCATCCGCAAGATCCGGCCGACGCTCGACAAGCGGGCCACCGACGAGGTGGCGAAGCGGCTGCACGCCCTCGGCGGCGCCCGGCTGCCCGTGCCCAAGGGCGTCGACCCGTACCGTGCGCGTCCGGACCGCAAGGGGATGCGCGGGCGCTGAGCCGGTGCCTGCCCACCGAGTGCCTGCCGTCGACGCGGAGGCCGTCCGCCGGACCTTCCGCACGGCCGAGTGCTGGAACCACAACACCCACTACCACCGGTTCCTGCCCCGCTGGGCGCCGCCCCCGTGGGGGCGCGTGCTCGACGTCGGCTGCGGCGAGGGGCTGCTGACCCGGCGGGTCGCACCGTTCGCGCACGAGGTCGTGGGCGTGGACGCGGACGCGGGCGCCGTCGCGCTCGCCCGTGACCTGGCACCCGCGCTGACCTACGTCCACGGCGACGCGCTCACGGCCGACCTGGGCGGACCGTTCGACCTGGTGACGTGCTTCATGGTGCTGCACCACATGGACCTCGACGCCGGGCTACGGCGGCTCCGCGAGCTCGTCGCCCCCGGCGGCGCGCTCGTCGTCGTCGGTGGCGCCCAGCCCTCGGGCCCCCTCGACTACTGGTGGATCCTGCTCGGAACCCTCGCGAACTGGCCCGCCCGCCTCGTCCGCGGGCACTGGGAGCCCAGCGTCCCGCTCCGGGAGTCCCACGAGACCTACGGGCGCATCTGGCGGGAGTCGGCCCGGCTCCTGCCGGGCGTCCGGTTCCGCCACCACCTGTACTGGCGCTACTCGCTCGTGTGGCGGGCACCGGCCGATGGTGAGGCCGTCGCCCGCTAGCGACGGACGATCGCCGTCCCGGCCAGGACGTCGTGCAGGCCGCGGCCGTCCCGGCCCCAGACCACCGCGGGGATCACCAGCACCAGCAACGCGCTGCGCACGAGGCCGGCCACCAGCCCTGGCGCACGGCCGTCCCGCAGCCGGATCACCCGCAGCCCCGCCAGCCGGTGGCCGATGGTGTGCCCGAGCAGGCCCACGAGCACGGCGCTGGAGATGCCGAAGACCGCCAGGGTCGCCATGCGGTCACCGGCGAGGATGCCCCGTGCAGCGCCGTCCTCGGGGAAGAGCAGGCCGCTCACGGCGAGACTGAGGAACCAGTCCACCAGCAGCGCCACGAAGCGGCGCGGCAGGCGCGCGAGCGAGCCGGGCCCGTCAGCAGGCAGGCCGAGGCCCGACTCCTCCGCCGGGTCCGTCGGCGGCCCCTCGAGCCACGAGCCCAGGTCCTCACGTCTCGCCACGGCGCAAGGCTACCCGCCGCCTGCCGTGCACCCCCCGGAAGACCCGGCGCCGGCCGGGCAGGAGGTAACCCAGCGGAAACACGAGGTACATGGTCGGGAAATCGCGGTCCCCTAGCCTCGGTGCAGGCGCCGCGCCCGGGAGCACGATGGGACCCGGAGCGGTCCGACCACGATGGGCGGCCTGACGGCGACCATCGACCACGAGAGCGAGGAGAAGCCGCGGATGTTCAGTTCCGCCGATGAGGTCATCGCCTTCATCAAGAAGGAGGACGTCAAGTTCGTCGACGTCCGGTTCTGCGACCTGCCGGGTGTGATGCAGCACTTCAACGTGCCCGCTCAGACGGTCGACGCGACCTTCTTCACCGAGGGCCAGATGTTCGACGGCTCGTCGATCCGTGGCTTCCAGGCCATCCACGAGTCGGACATGAAGCTCCTGGCCGACATCGGCACGGCCTACCTCGACCCGTTCCGGACCGAGAAGACCCTCAACATCACGATGTCGATCGTCGACCCGTACACCGACGAGCCGTACACCCGCGACCCGCGGCAGATCGCCGCCAAGGCCGAGGCGTACCTGAAGTCGACGGGGATCGCGGACACCGCGTTCTTCGCCCCCGAGGCGGAGTTCTACATCTTCGACGACATCCGGTTCTTCACGAGCCAGTCCGAGAGCTACTACCACATCGACTCCATCGAGGCCGCGTGGAACACCGGCCGCAAGGAGGAGGGCGGCAACCTCGGCCACAAGACCCCGTACAAGGGCGGGTACTTCCCCGTCCCGCCGGTCGACCACTTCGCCGACCTGCGCGACGAGATCTGCCTCGAGCTCGACAAGGCCGGCCTCAAGGTCGAGCGCTCGCACCACGAGGTCGGCACCGCCGGCCAGGCGGAGATCAACTACCGCTTCGACACGCTCGCGAAGTCGGCCGACAAGGTCATGCTCTTCAAGTACATCGTGAAGAACGTCGTGCACCGCAACGGCCGGACGGTGACCTTCATGCCGAAGCCCCTGTTCGGCGACAACGGCTCGGGCATGCACTGCCACCAGTCGCTGTGGAAGAACGGCGAGCCGCTGTTCTACGACGAGAAGGGCTACGGCGGGCTGTCCGACGTCGCGCGCTGGTACATCGGCGGCCTGCTCAAGCACGCGCCCGCGCTGCTGGCGTTCACCAACCCGACCGTGAACAGCTTCCACCGCCTGGTCCCCGGGTTCGAGGCCCCGGTCAACCTGGTGTACTCGGCGCGCAACCGCTCCGCGTGCGTCCGGATCCCGGTCACGGGCTCCAACCCGAAGGCGAAGCGGATCGAGTTCCGGGTGCCGGACCCGTCGTCGAACCCGTACCTGGCGTTCGCCGCGATGCTCATGGCCGGCCTGGACGGCATCAAGAACAAGATCGAGCCGCCGGAGCCGGTCGACAAGGACCTGTACGAGCTGCCGCCCGAGGAGCACGCGGCCATCGCCCAGCTCCCTGCGTCGCTCGAGGAGGCGCTCGACGCGCTCGAGGCCGACCACGACTTCCTCACCGAGGGCGGCGTCTTCACGCCGGACCTCATCGAGACGTGGGTCGACTACAAGCGCACGCACGAGATCGACCCGATCCGTCAGCGGCCGCACCCGCACGAGTTCGAGCTGTACTACGACGTCTGACCTGCAGGTCACGTCAGGGCGGGCCCGGTCGAGCGCGGCCCGCTGACCTGCACATGACGAAGCCCCGGCTCCTCCGTGAGAGGAACCGGGGCTTCGTCGCGTGGGCCGCTCAGATGCAGGTGAAGACCGCCTGCGTGGGCTCGACGCTCTCCGGCGAGAGCCAGAAGGCGCTGTAGTCGAGACCGATGAGCAGGTGCGTCGCGACGGCACCGTCGGCGCCGTCGGGCAGGGAGACCGTCCCCACGCCCTCGGTGAGGGTGAGGACGTCCGTCGGGAGGTCGGAGATGGTGCCCGTGGTCGCCACCGGCGAGCCGCCGAGCGTCAGCACGACGTACCACTGCTCCTGGTCCTGCTCCGGCTGGTAGCCCGGGGCGTGGAACGGGTCCGTGGACGTCAGGGTGACCGCGTAGTCACCCGGGAGCAGCGACGTCGACGTGGCGGCCGACTCGACGAGCCCCGTCACGTTGAAGAACCCGAGGCGGACGTCGGGCCAGGTCACCACCACGGAGGAGCCTGCGACGCACTCGGGGTCCGGCTCCTCGCCGGGCAGGCACTCGGTGTGGCTCAGGACGAGCTTGCCCTCCGCGATCGTGTCGGAGGCTCCCAGCAGCGTGTCTCCGGACGGCGTGACGACGTCGTAGTGCCGCACGCGGTTCAGCACGCTCGAGGCGTCGACCACGACGGCGCCGGCGCCGTCGAAGGTGGCGGTGAGCGTGCCGGCGGTGGCGTTGCCCGGCGCCACCTGGTTGTGCACGAAGTGCCACAGCACCTGACCGTCGCAGTCCACGGCGGTGTTGAGGTGCGGCGTGTGGAGCGTGACCGCGGCGGCGCCCGCGGCGGTCAGCGGGACGAGCAGAAGGCTCGCCGCGAGGGCGAGCGACAGGCGTGACCTCATGGGGACTCCTCGAATGACGCGGCGCGAGGGGGAATGCCACGGGGGTGTCACGCGTCGCTCGGAGTCCCAGGCTGACATCGGACATGCCGTCCCACAAGGGTTGACACGGCAGTTACCGGACTAATTCACCCGGAGACCGCCGCGTGGCCCCCCGGAGAGCGCCGGCGCGCCGCGATCAGCGGCCCGACGGCAGCCGGGCCGGCAGGGACGCCGTCCAGCCGTCGGCCAGCAGGTGCGGGAGCACGCGCTGGACAGCCGTCACGGTCGACGACCGGTCGCCGCCCCCGTCGTGCAGCAGCACGACGCCGCCGGGCTCGAGCCCGTCTCGAATCCGCCCGACGAGCGTGTCCGCGGGAGGTGCCAGCCAGTCCTCGACCGCGAGCTGCCACCCGAGCGGAGTCATGCCGAGCTCGGTGGCCACTGCCTCGGACGCGCCCCAGCTGCCGAACGGCGCCCGGAAGTACGGCACGGGCGCACCCGTGGCGTCCTCGATGATCGCCGTCGCCTCCACGAGGTCGGCACGGACGCGGTCCGCGGGCCAGTCGCCCATGTCGTCGTGCCGCAGCGAGTGGTTGCCCAGCAGGTGACCGGCCGCCACCACGCGCGCCGCGACGTCCGGGTGGGCGCGCACCACCTCCCCCACCAGGCAGAACACGGCCGTGACGGCGTGCCCAGCGAGGACGTCGAGCAGCCGGTCCGTGTCGGGCGGGTTGGGCCCGTCGTCGAAGGTGAGGCAGAACTGACGCTCCCCCGCCACGGTGGACGCGGGTGCTGACGTGACGATCATCGGCTCTCCTCCAGCGCTGCAGCCACCGCGTCGTACGCGGGCTTGGGCACATAGTCCTCGGTCAGCACGGTCGCCGCGCCGAGACCCTCGAACCACGAGGGGACCCAGGAGTAGCGGTCGGTGAACCCCCAGAGCGTGATCGAGTCGCAGCCCGCGACGGCCAGGCAGCCCGCGACCAGGTTCGCGTAGTACTCGCCCTGCAGGGCCAGCTGCTCCGGCGTGGCCCGCCCGTCCTCGAGCACCATGCGGACGTCCGCCTCCGTCACCGCCGTGGCGAGGCCGAGGTCGGCGAAGCGCTGCAGGTTCGCCGCCAGGCCCTCGCCCGGCGGGTCGCGCTCGAGGACCAGGTGCCCCTGCACGCCGAAGCCGTGCACGGGTACGCCCTGGGCCAGGAGGTCCGTCGCGAGCGCGAGGTAGGCGTCGGACTTCGCGTTCACCACCTCGGCGTCGTAGTCGTTGAGGAACAGCAGCGCGTCCGGGTCGGCCTCGTGCGCCCATCGGAAGGCGTCCGCGATCACGCCGGGCCCCAGCTCGCGCAGCCAGATGTTCTCCTGCGTCCGCAGCCGGCCGCGCTCGTCGATGATCTCGTTCGCGACGTCCCACTGCGCGACCCGGCCCGCGTACCGGCCGACCACCGTCGTGACGTGCTCGTGCAGGATCTCCCGGAGCTCCGCCGGCGAGTAGTCGCCCTGCTCCAGCCACGCGGGGTTCTGGCTGTGCCACAGCAGCGTGTGGCCGCGCACGACCATCCCGTGCTCCTGCGCGAAGTCCACGACGTCGTCGGCCGCCTCGAACGTGTAGCCGTCCCGCTCCGGGTGCACGTACTCCCACTTCAGCTGGTTCTCCGGGGTCACGGAGCTGAACTCCGAGCCCACGAGCGCCCGGTACCGCTCGTCCACCTGGAACGG
>AXCX01000108.1 GCA_000767215.1 Actinotalea fermentans ATCC 43279 = JCM 9966 = DSM 3133 | reverse complement strand
GCGCGCCGACGGGCGAGAGCTGCTCGTCGTCGGCTCGGTCTGCGGCACCGACGCCGACCCGCAGGACGTCGACGCCGCGCGCCGGGCCCTCGCCGCGGCCGGCGTCGTCGTCCACCCCTCGAACGCCGCGGCGGCCCGCACGGCAGCGGCCGTCGCCACCCGGAAGGAGCTCGCATGATCACCGGAGGCATCCGGGTCCTCAACGTGGGCCTGCCCGTCATCGTGGAGGGCGTCCCGGCACAGGACGTGGTCCAGCTGGACTGGCGTCCCCCGGCCTTCGGCGACGCCGAGGCCGCGCGGCTCGCCGTGGCGCTCGACGACGACGTCACGCGCGAGGCGAACCGGCGCGCCATGGCGGCCGTGCACGCGGTGCGACCCCAGCTGGTCCGGATCCGGCCCGCGCGCGAGGTCGTGCCCGGCATGGACCAGGGCCGGACCCTGCTGCACGCGGGTCCGCCCATCGAGGTGGCGCGGATGTGCGGCCCGATGCGCGGGGCCCTCGTCGGCGCCGCCCTGTTCGAGGGCTGGGCGGCGACGCCCGCGGAGGCGGAGCACCTGCTCGACACCGGCCAGATCGCCGTCGACCCGTGCCACCACCACGGCGCCGTCGGGCCGATGGCGGGCGTGGTCGCGCCGTCGATGCCGGTGCTCGTCGTGGAGGACGGCGGTCGCCAGGCGTACGCCTCCCTGAACGAGGGTCTCGGCAAGGTGCTGCGCTTCGGCGCGTTCGACGACGAGGTCGTGACCCGGCTGCGCTGGATGCGCGACGTCCTCGGGCCGGTGCTGGACGCCACCCTCGCGGCGGCCGGGCCGGTCGACGTCACCTCCCTCATCGGCCAGGCGCTGGCGATGGGCGACGAGGGCCACAACCGGAACATGGCCGCCACCAGCCTGCTCACCCGTCGGCTCGCGCCGTTCGTCGCCCAGCACGAGCACGGCGTCGAGGCGCTGCGCTTCCTCGCGGGCAACGACCACTTCGCGCTCAACCTGTCGATGGCGGGCGCCAAGCTCTCCATGGACGCCGCCGTCGGCGTCGAGGGCTCGACCGTCGTCACGGCGATGGCCCGCAACGGCGTGGAGTTCGGCCTGCGCGTGGCCGGCACCGGCGAGCGGTGGTTCACGGCGCCCGTGGGTCCCGCCGACGGTCTCTTCTTCCCCGGCTACGGCATCGAGGACGCCAACCCCGACCTCGGCGACTCGGCCATCACCGAGACGCTCGGCATCGGCGGCTTCGCGATGGCCGCCTCCCCCGCCATCACCCAGTTCGTGGGCGGCACCCCCGACGACGCGGTCGAGACGACCCGCCGGATGCGCCGCATCACCACCGGGCCGCACCCGGCGTTCCCGCTGCCGCCCCTGAACTTCGCCGGCTCGCCCAGCGGGATCGACGTGCTCAAGGTGCTGGACACCGGCGTCCTGCCGGTGATCAACACCGGCATCGCGCACAAGGAGGCCGGCGTCGGGCAGATCGGGGCGGGCATCGTCACGGCGCCGTCCGAGGTGTTCGTCCTGGCCGTCCGCGCGCTGCACCAGGCGAGGGTCGCCCGATGACCGCCACCCCCCTCGCCCCGGCGGGCGCGTCCCGCACCGCGCTGGTCGCCATCGGCGGCAACGCGCTCGTGCTCGACGGCGAGCCCGGCTCGATCGTCCGGCAGCAGGAGCGCGCGGCGCGCTTCGCCGAGCAGGTCGCCGACCTGGTCGCGGACGGCTGGACGATCCTCGTCACCCACGGGAACGGCCCGCAGGTCGGCTTCATCCTGCGCCGCGGCGAGCTCGTCGCGCCCGAGACGACCCTCGAGGGGCTGCCCGAGCTGCCGCTGTGGCTCGCGGTCGCCGACTCCCAGGGCGGCATCGGGCACATCCTCGCCCTCGCGATGGACAGCGAGCTCGAGCGACGTGGGCTCGCCACGCGCGCCGTCGTCGTCCTCACGCACGCCGAGGTCGACCCGGCGGACCCGGCCTTCGCCCACCCCACCAAGCCGATCGGCTCCACGATGACCGCCGAGACGGCCCGCCTGCGCGAGGCCCAGGAGGGCTGGTCGGTGACGGAGACGACGCCCGGCACGTTCCGCCGGGTGGTCGCGAGCCCGCGCCCGCGACTCATCGTCGAGTCGGCGCAGATCCGCTCGCTCATGGAGTCCGGTGCCGTCGTCGTGGCCGCGGGCGGCGGGGGCATCCCGGTCGTCCAGCGGGAGGACGCCTGGCACAGCGTGGACGCCGTCATCGACAAGGACCGCGCCTCCGCGCTCCTGGCCGCCTCCGCGGGCGTCGACACGCTCGTGCTCGTGACCGGCGTCGACGAGGTCTACGTGGGCTACGGCACGCCGGACCAGCGCGCGCTGCGCGACGTCGGACCGGACGAGCTCCGTGCCCACCTGGCCGCCGGGGAGTTCCCGGCCGGATCGATGGGCCCCAAGGTCGAGTCCGCCCTGCAGTTCGTCGCCGACGGCGGACGGCACGCCGTCATCACGTCCCTGCCCCGCCTGCGCGACGCGCTCGCCGGACGCACCGGGACCCATCTGACCGCCCGGGGGCTTCCCGGAACCGCACCGACCGCGCCAGCCTCACCGATGAGGACACAGGAGGACCGATGATCACCGTCACAGCTGACCCGTTCCCGTTCACCTTCGACCCCGACCACGTCGCGCTGCTCTGCATCGACTTCCAGCGGGACTTCATGGAGGCCGGCGGCTTCGGGGAGTCCCTCGGCAACGACGTCTCGCGCCTGCGCACCACGATCGAGCCGACCAAGCGCGTGCTCGACCTGTTCCGCAGCCAGGGCTGGCCGGTCATCCACACCCGCGAGGGCCACCGCCCCGACCTCACCGACCTCTTCCCGAGCAAGCGCGACCGGGGCAACCCGAGCCTGCGCATCGGCGAGGAGGGACCCATGGGCCGGCTCCTGGTCCGCGGCTCGGCGGGCCACGGCATCGTGCCCGAGCTCGCGCCCGTCGAGGGCGAGGTCGTGCTCGACAAGCCGGGCAAGGGCTCGTTCTACGCGACGGACCTGGAGACGATCCTGCGGGCGCGCGGCATCACGCACCTCGTCGTCACCGGCGTGACCACCGAGGTCTGCGTTCAGTCGACCGTGCGGGAGGCGAACGACCGCGGCTTCGAGTCGCTCATCCTCGCCGACTGCACCGGGTCGTACTTCCCGGAGTTCCACGAGTCCGCCCTGGCGATGTTCTCCGCCCAGGGCGCGATCGTCGGCTGGGTCGGCACGTCCGACGCCCTGCTCGACGCCATCCCCCACGCCCCGGCGAAGGCCGGGACCGTCACGACCGACGAGGAGGTCGGGCAGTGAGCACCACAGCACCGGCGGCGCCCGCCGCCACCGGCTCCACCGAGCCCCGGGTCCGCCTGGCCTGGTGGACCAAGGGCGACTGGAACGGCCTCTTCGGCCTGGGTACCAACGTCCTGCTCAACGTCATCGTCCTGACGGGTCTGTGCCTGACCGTGGTGCAGATCCCGTCGGACACCGTCTACGGCCGGATCCTGCCGGCGCTCGGCATCGCCCTCCCCCTGGGCAACATCTGGTACGCGATCCTGGCGCGCCGGCTCGCCCGCCGCGAGAACCGCACCGACGTGACGGCCCTCCCCTACGGGCCGAGCGTCCCGCACACGTTCATCGTCGTGTTCGTGGTCATGCTGCCGGTGTACCTGCAGCGGCAGGACGCGATCGCGGCCTGGCGCGCCGGCCTGGCGTGGGCGTTCATCATCGGCTGCATCGTCCTGCTCGGGGCCGTGTTCGGGCCGTGGATCCGCCGCTGGACCCCGCGCGCGGCGCTCCTGGGCGCCCTCGCCGGTATCTCGATCACCTTCATCTCGATGAGCCCTGCCGCCCAGATGTGGCAGGCGCCGTGGATCGCCTTCGTGGCGCTCGGCTTCATCCTGGTGGGCTGGCTCGGCGGGCGGCGGATGCCGTTCGACGCGCCCGTCGGGCTGGTCGCGGTCCTCGTCTCGACGGCCATCGCGTGGGTCGCGGTCGCGCTGGGCTGGTCCGGCATCCTCGAGCCGAGCGCGGTCTCCCAGTCGTTGAGCGACCTCGCGCTGCACCTGCCGTTCCCGACGACGGACGTCGTCACCGGCCTCGCGGACATCGCGCCGCTCCTCGCCTCGGCGATCCCGCTCGGCATCTACAACTTCACCGAGGGCATGACGAACGTCGAGTCGGCGGCCGCGGCCGGCGACCGGTACTCGACCCGCCAGGTGCTCGCCGCGGACGGCCTCGGCGCCGTCGTCGGCTCCTTCCTCGGCTCGCCGTTCCCGCCCGCCGTCTACATCGGTCACCCGGGCTGGAAGGCCGTCGGCGGTCGCGTCGGCTACTCGCTCGCCACGGGCATCGTGGTCGCGGTGGTCTGCTTCACCGGCCTCGTCGGCACCTTCCTCGCCGTCTTCCCGATGCAGGCCCTCGTGCCCGTGCTGCTCTACATCGGCCTCGTCATCGGCGGCCAGGCGTTCAACGTGAACGCGCGCCGGTACGCGCCGGCCATCGTGCTGGCGATGATCCCGAGCATCGCGGAGTGGGCGACCGGCCAGATCAACAACGCCCTGGCTGCGGCCGGGACGACGGCGGCCGAGGTGGGTCACGACTCCCTCATCGCGAACGGCGTGATCTACGACGGGCTCCACCTGCTCGGCCAGGGCGCCGTGCTCGTGGGCATCCTGCTCGGTGCGGTCGCCTGCTTCGTCATCGACCGCAAGATGTACGCGGCCGCCCTGACGGCCGTCATCGCCGCGGTGCTGTCGTTCTTCGGCCTGATCAACGCGGTCGAGGTCGCCGTGAACGCCTCCCCGGGCGTCACCCTCGGCTATCTCTTCCTCGCGGCGCTGCTCGCGGCCTTCGGCTGGTACCTGCGCAGGGAGAAGGACGACACCCTCGACGACGAGCTGCTGTTCGTCAACGGGACGCTCATGCGCGGGCTCGAGCTGCACGGCAACCTCGACGGTGCCGAGCTGCTCGAGGAGACCACCACGGCGCCGCGCTACCGGGTGCACACCATCGGGGACGTCCACCCCGGCATGTACCAGGTGGCCGACGACGAGGAGGGCGGCGCCGCCATCCACGGCGAGCTGTACCACGTGCCCGCCGAGGTCCTGCTCCGGGTCATCGAGGGCGAGCCCGCCGGGCTCTACCGCGGCCCGGTCGAGCTGGCCGACGGCCGGAGGGTCCCGGGCATCCTCTACCGGCGCGAGCTCGCCGAGCAGCACCCCGAGATCACCGAGCACGGCGGCTGGCGGCAGTACCGCGCGGCGGTGACCACCGCCTGACGGCCACCCCACCACGAGGCCCTCCCGACGACCGTCGGGAGGGCCTCGTGCGTTTGGCGGACGGGCGTGCGGCACCGGCGGCAACGTCGAGGGCTAAACGGTTCAGGCGGTACCGGAAGCGCTCCCACTGCCGCACCGTCGGTGCAGCGCCGTCGTCAGCGCACGACGGCGCCACCACACGCCGCACCGTCGCGTCCCCTGGCTCGGCCGGGCCGCGAGCGCGGCCGGGCACCGAGATGGGGGAACACATGTCAGGTCCGAGACGACGACGCCACGCCTGGATCGCCATCGGCGCACTGGGCAGCCTCGTGACCGCGGCGGCCTGGGCACCGGCCACCGCCGCTCCCGCGGCGACCGGCTCGCCCGCGACGCAGGTCGCGGCACCGGTCTCCGCACCGACGACGGTCGCCACCGCCGCCGACCCCGACGCCGTGGACGGTGAGTACCGCGACCGCTTCCTGGCGCTGTACTCGACGATCAAGGACCCGGCCAACGGTTACTTCAGCGACCAGGGCATCCCGTACCACGCCGTCGAGACCCTCATGGTGGAGGCTCCCGACTACGGCCACGAGACCACGTCGGAGGCCTACAGCTACTGGATCGAGCTCGAGGCCGTCTACGGGTACGTGACCGGCGAGTGGGAGCCGCTGAACGAGGCGTGGGCGACCATGGAGCGGTACATGATCCCCCAGCAGGCGGACCAGCCGACCAACGCCGCGTACAACCCGTCGTCACCGGCGACCTACGCGTCGGAGTACAACCACCCGAGCCGCTACCCGTCGGCCCTGAGCTCCGGGGTGTCCGTGGGCCGCGACCCGATCGCGGCCGAGCTCCGGTCCGCCTACGGCACCAGCGACATCTACGGCATGCACTGGCTCGCCGACGTCGACAACGTCTACGGCTTCGGCGCCGCGCCGGGAGCCGGCTGCACGCTCGGCCCGGACTACGAGGGCACGTCGTACATCAACACGTTCCAGCGCGGCCCGCAGGAGTCCGTGTGGGAGACGATCCCGCACCCGTCCTGCGAGGAGTTCGAGTTCGGCGGCCGCAACGGCTACCTCGACCTCTTCACGGGTGACAGCAGCTACGCCAAGCAGTGGAAGTACACGAACGCGCCCGACGCCGACGCCCGCGCCATCCAGGCCATCTACTGGGCGAACGAGTGGGCCACCGACCAGGGCAAGGCCGCCGAGATCGCCGGCACGGTCGCCAAGGCCGCACGGATGGGCGACTACCTGCGGTACGCGCTGTTCGACAAGTACTTCAAGACGATCGGCTGCACGTCGCCGAGCTGCGCGGCGGGCTCCGGCAAGGACAGCGCCCACTACCTGCTGTCCTGGTACTACGCCTGGGGCGGTGCGGTCGACACGAGCTCGGCCTGGGCCTGGCGCATCGGCTCCAGCCACGCGCACTTCGGCTACCAGAACCCGATGGCGGCCTACGCCCTGTCGACCGTCCCGGCGCTGCAGCCCGAGGGCGCGACGGCGGTCGCGGACTGGACGGCGAGCTTCGACCGGCAGCTCGAGTTCTACCGCTGGCTGCAGTCGGCCGACGGCGCCATCGCCGGCGGCGCGACGAACAGCTGGGACGGCGCCTACGCGACGCCGCCGGCCGGCACGCCGACGTTCTACGGCATGGCCTACACGGTGGCCCCGGTCTACAACGACCCGCCGAGCAACCAGTGGTTCGGCATGCAGGTCTGGGGCATGGAGCGCATCGCCGAGCTGTACTACGAGACCGGCGACGAGCGGGCCGAGGCGCTGCTCGACACGTGGGTCCCGTGGGTGACCGCGAACACGACCTTCTCCGGCGCGGACTGGCGCGTGCCCGGCACCCTCGCGTGGAGCGGGGCGCCCGACACGTGGAACCCCGCGAACCCGGGCGCCAACGCGAACCTGCACGTCACCGTCCGCGACCACGGCCAGGACGTCGGCGTCGCCGGCTCCCTGGCCCGCACCCTCATCTACTGGGCGGCCGCGTCCGGGGACGACGAGGCCCAGGCCAACGCCAAGGACCTGCTCGACTCCATCTGGGCGAACAACCAGGACGACAAGGGCGTCTCGGCGCCCGAGGTCCGCGAGGACTACCGCCGGTTCGACGACGTCATGACGAGCACCAGCGGCGACGGCGTCTACGTGCCGCAGGGCTGGTCCGGCACCATGCCGAACGGCGACGTCATCACCCCGGGCGTGAGCTTCCTGGACATCCGGTCGTTCTACGAGGACGACCCCGACTGGTCCAAGGTCCAGGCCTACCTCGACGGCGGTGCCGCGCCCGAGTTCCGCTACCACCGGTTCTGGGCACAGGCCGAGATCGCCAAAGCGCTCGCGGACTACGACCGGATGTTCGGCGGCGAGGACCCCGGCGACCCGGACACGCAGGCCCCGACGGCGCCGGGCACGCCGACGGCGTCGGCCGTGACCGCGACGTCGGCCACCCTCACCTGGGCCGCCTCGACGGACGACGTCGGGGTGACCGGCTACGAGGTGCAGTCCGCCACGGGCACGCGGCTCGCGACGTCGAGCACCACGAGCGCGGCCCTCACCGGGCTCACCGCTGACACGTCCTACACGGTGCGGGTCGTCGCCCGTGACGCGGCCGGCAACGTCTCGGTGCCGTCGGGCACCGTCACGTTCCGGACGGCCGCGGGTGGCGACACGACGGCGCCCACGGCGCCGGGCACCCCGGCGATCTCGGGCATCACCCAGACGTCGGCGACGATCACCTGGGCGGCGTCCACCGACGCCGTCGGGGTGACCGGCTACGAGGTGCAGTCCGCCACGGGCACGCGGCTCGCGACGTCGACGACCACGAGCGTGACGCTCGGCTCGCTGACGCCCGACACGGCGTACGCGGTGCGGGTGATCGCGACGGACGCCGCCGGCAACGTGTCGGTCCCGTCCGCCACGGTCTCGTTCCGGACCCTGCCGAGCACCGGCACGGGTGCGTGCACGGCGACGTTCACGGTCGCCAACAGCTGGCCCGGCGGTTACCAGGCCACGGTCGAGGTGAAGGCGGGCACGTCGGCGATCACCGGCTGGACGACGGCGTTCTCGCTGTCCGGCTCCACCGTGGCGCACCTGTGGTCGGGCACGCAGTCCGGCTCCGGCTCCGCCGTCACCGTCGCCAACGCGGCCTGGAACGGCGCGCTCGCGGCCGGGGCGTCCACCAGCTACGGCTTCATCGGTTCCGGCTCGGCGCCCACCACGGGGCCTGCCGTGACCTGCACGACGCCGTGACGACCCCCGGGGTGGCCCGGTCCGGTGGCGGACCGGGCCACCCCGGGCACCACCGGCCGTGAAAGCGGATGCAACGACGACCTCAAGGAGACTCATGACGACGCAACGACGGACCCGGACGGCCACCGCCGCCGGCACCGCCGCGGCACTGATCGGGATCGCGCTCGTCGCCGCGACGCCCGCCCAGGCCGCGGCGGGGTGCCAGGCGACCTTCGCCCCGACGTCGCAGTGGCCCGGCGGCTTCACCGCGACCGTCACGGTGACGAACCTGGGCGACCCCCTCGACGGCTGGACCGTGGGCTGGGACCTCGCCGGCGACGCCCGGGTGACCAACGCGTGGAACGCGACGCTCGCCGGGCAGTCCGGCGGGGAGGTCACGGTCCGGGACGCGGGCTACAACGCGCGCCTCGGCACGGGCCAGACGATCAGCGTGGGCTTCCAGGGCACGCGCGGGCAGAGCACGCTGTCGGCCTCCGGCATCGAGCTCGACGGCGTGGCGTGCACCGGCGTCGTGGACCCCGGGCCGACGCCCGACCCGACCCCGGATCCCACGCCCGACCCGACCCCGGACCCGACGCCCGACCCCACCCCGGACCCGACGCCGTCGGGCGCGCTCTACGTCGACCCGACGACCCAGGCGGCCCGTGCGGCGGCCACGGCCACGGGCGAGACGAAGCGGCTGATCGAGAAGATCTCGACGACGCCCGCCGCGACCTGGATCGGCAGCTGGGTGTCGCCGTCGGCGGCGGCCTCGGCGGCCGGTGACTACACGCGCCGCGCCCAGCAGGCCGGCGCCACCGGCACCCTGGTGATCTACGCGATCCCCGGCCGTGACTGCGGTTCCTACTCCGGCGGCGGCGTCGCCGAGTCCGAGTACGCACGCTGGGTCGACACGGTGGCGGACGCCATCGTCGGCAACCCGATCGTCGTGCTCGAGCCCGACGCGCTCGCACAGCTGGGCGACTGCAGCGGCCAGGGCGACCGGGTCGGCTACCTGCGCTACGCCGCGCAGTCCCTCACCGAGGCCGGCGGGCGCGTCTACCTCGACATCGGCCACTCCGCCTGGCTGTCCGCCGAGGAGGCCGCGCGCCGGCTGAACCTCGTCGGCTTCAGCCACGCGGTGGGCTTCGCGCTGAACACGTCGAACTACCGGACCACCACGGAGTCGCGGGCCTACGGCGAGCGGATCTCCGCGCTCGTCGGCGGGCGCGACTTCGTCGTCGACACCTCGCGCAACGGCAACGGCTCCAACGGCGAGTGGTGCAACCCGCGTGGGCGCGCCCTCGGCGAGCGTCCGCGCCTGGTCGACGACGGCACGAACCTCGACGCCCTGCTGTGGGTGAAGCTGCCGGGCGAGTCCGACGGCACCTGCAACGGCGGCCCCGCCGCCGGGCAGTGGTGGCAGGAGATCGCGCTCGAGCTCGCCCGCAACGCCGCCTGGTGAACTGACGCTCACCGGTGAGCCGCCACTCGCCGGTGAGCTGACGCGCCGGTGGTCCCTCGGTCCCGACCGGGGGACCTCCGGCGCGCGAGCCTCGTCCCCGGCGAGCGCTACAGGTCGTTGCCCGCGTAGGACAGGTTGAAGCTCTTGTTGGTCACCGGGAAGTCGGCGACGATCGTCTGCCGCAACGCCACCGGGAGCGCCGGCCACGTGAAGAAGGACGGGTCGACGACCTTGAGGCGCGTGAGGCGCCCGTCCGCGCCGAGCTCGACGCGGTGCGCGATCGTGCCGCGCCAGCCCTCGACCAGCCCCACCCCGGCTCGTGCGCCGGCCGCGCGGGCCGGGCCGACGCGCGGGGGCGGCGCGACCAGGTCGCCCGCCGACAGGCCGGCGAGCAGGGTCGGCAGGAGCTCGACGCTCGCCCGCACCTCCTCGGCTCGCACGAGAAACCGCGCGAGCACGTCGCCCTCGGTCCGCACCGCGGACCGCACCGCCGTCGTCGCCTCGCAGAAGGGGTGGTCCCGGCGCGCGTCGACGTCGACGCTGCTGGCGCGGGCGACGTAGCCGAGCACCCCGATCTCACGCGCGTTCTCGGCGGCCAGGGTGGCCGTGCCGGTGAACCGGTCGACCACCACGCTGTTGCGCAGCGCGAGGTCGACGATCTCCGCGATCTCGTCCCCGATCCGCGCGACGCGCGCGGCGTCGGGCACCGCAGCGAGGCGCGCCCCGCCGAGCACGACGCCGCCGCGCAGCAGCCGGTGACCCGTGACCTCCTCGTTGAGCCGGAGCAGGCCCTCGCGCACCCGCTGGGCGTGCGTGTTCAGCACGCCGTACCCGACGTCGTTGCAGAGCGCGCCGATGTCGGCGACGTGGTTGTACAGCCGCTCGAGCTCGAGCAGCGCCGCGCGCGCGGCCTGCGCGGGCTCGGGCACCTGCCAGCCGAGGGCCTCCTCGACGGCCAGCGCGAACGCCGCCGCGTGACCGGCGGTGGTGTCACCGCTGACCCGCTCCGCGAGCGCGAACGCCTCCTCGGGCGTGCAGCCCTCCGCGAGCTTCTCCAGGCCCTTGTGCGTGAACCACAGGCGGGCCTTGAGCTTGAGGATGGTCTCGCCGACCACCGAGAAGCGGAAGTGGCCGGGCTCGATCATCCCCGCGTGGATCGGGCCCACCGGGATCTCGTAGACCCCGCGCCCCTCGACGCGCACGAACGGGTAGGCGGCCTCGGGGGCGAACGGGGGCGGCGGGCCGGCGTCGGACCGCGCCGGGTACCAGCCCGTCGGCCAGTGCGCGTGGCGGACGAGGCGGCGGGGCAGCGGGTGGTCCAGCGGCACGATGCCGTACAGGTCGCGCATCTCGCGCTCGAACCGGCCGAGCGGGAAGGACAGGCCCGCCATGCTCGGGAGCCGCGGCTCGGCCAGGTCCGTGCGCAGCTCGAGCTCGACGCGCCGGTCCGGCCCCGCGGCGGTGAGCAGGTAGACGACGCGGAAGGCGTCCGGATCCTCGTGCGCGGCGACGAGGGTCAGCCGGTACCCGTCGTCGAGCAGCCGGGACAGCTCGCCCGGCAGCTCCGCGGCGGTCACCGGCCGCGTGGTCCGTCCGGTCGCGCTCATCGGGTCCCCACGATCGTCGCAGCGGTCTCGAGCAGGCCGTCCAGCGGTGCGAGCACGCCGATCACCGCCAGCGCGACCAGGCCGACGACGAGCGGCGCGACGGGGACGACCACGCGCCGCGCGACGGCGGTCGCGGCCTCCGCACCGGCCGTCGCGGCGTCCG
>AXCX01000107.1 GCA_000767215.1 Actinotalea fermentans ATCC 43279 = JCM 9966 = DSM 3133 | reverse complement strand
CTCGGCGTCGCCCAGGCGGGCTCGTGCCGCGTCGAGCAACGGCAGGTCCGCGACGGTCCAGGCCGCGGGGTCCGCGCGCTGGAGGCGGGCGACGTCGTCGGGCGCGAGGTGCGGCGCGCAGAGCCGCAGGTACGCGGGGACCGTCCACAGGTCACCGACCAGGTCCGTCGCCTCGAGGAGCGGCCACGCGCGGTTGACCGCGCCCGCCAGGTCGCGGTCGCGGGCGAGCGCACGGCGCAGGACGCCCGCGTCGACCTCCTCGTCGCCGCCCAGCCGGTCGAGCACGATCTCCACGAGCGCGTCCCACACCTGTTCGCGCGCCTCGTTGTGCGGCGTGCCCGGCTCGGCTGCCTCGAACGCCTCCGCCCAGTCGGCCGGCCCGAGCTCGACGTCGGCCCACGGCGTCTCCACGGTGCACGGCTGCGTCGGCGGGCGCTCGTAGAAGGCCACCGCGCGGTCGATCGCGTCGACCATGCCCCGCGAGCCCTTGAGCCGCGCGACGGCGAGGTCCGGTTCGGCGGCGGCTGTCGCGCCCTCGGGCACCAGGTCGCGCAGCGTGCACGTCCGCACGCCCTCCTCGCCGAGGCTCGGCAGCACGTCGGCGACGTACGCCAGGTAGGGCTCGTGCGGTCCGACGACGAGGACGCCCCCGCGGCGGTGGCCCAGCCGGGGGTCGGCGTAGAGCAGGTACGCGGTCCGGTGCAGGGCCACGACCGTCTTGCCCGTGCCCGGCCCGCCATCGACCACGAGGGTGCCGCGCGAGCTCTCGCGGATGATGGCGTCCTGGTCCGCCTGGATGGTGCCGAGCACGTCGCGCATGCGGTCGCTGCGGCTCGCGGCGAGGCTCGCGACGAACGCCGACTGGTCGTCCAGAGCGGGGTGCGACGCGAGGTCCAGGCCGTCGGCGGAGAACACCTCGTCCCAGTAGTCGGCCACGCGCCCGTCCGCCCAGCGGTACCGGCGCCGGCTCGCGACGCCCATCGGGCGCGCGTGCGTGGCTCCGAAGAAGGGCTCCGCGGCGGGCGAGCGCCAGTCGACCAGCAGGCGCCGGCCGTCACGGTCGGTCAGCCCGACGCGACCGACGTACACGGGCTCGCCGCCGCCGTCGGGCACGGTGCGACCGAGGCAGAGGTCCAGGCCGAAGCGCCGCAGCGTGCGCAGGCGGGCGCTCAGCCGGTGGATCTCCTGGTCGCGTTCGAGCGCGGCGGTGCCGGCGCGGCCCGGGGCCAGGCGTGCGGCGTCGAGGCGCGCGGTCAGGTCGGCGACCGCGTGCTCGAGGGTCGTGGCGATGGCGGCGAAGTGCCGCTCGTCGTCGGCGACGAGGGCCGGGTCGGCCTTGGCGGCGAGGGCGGTGGGCAGGGCGAAAGCGCTGGCGGGGTTCACGACGCGCGGCTCCCGTGGGTCGGGGTGAGTGGGCGAGGCCGGCGATTCTCCGCGGGGAGGGGGGCCTTGCCGCAAGACCCCGGGTCGGCTATACGTTGACAGTGGCAAGGAGCGGTCGGCTCCTTGCCTTCGTCGTCTCCCCCTCCCGCCACCCGCCGAGCTCCGGTCTCGCGTGGGATGGGCGGGTGGCCGGCCGCCCGGCTGGCAGAATCCCCGCGTGACCGCGCTCGCGTCGACGCCCCTGTTCACCGCCGAGATCCTGCTCGGCCCGGTCGTCGAGGTCGGACCGACGCCCACCGGGTTCCGGCGGGTGATCCCGATCGTCGGCGGCACCGTGTCCGGCCGCCTGGCGGGCGAGGTGCTCCCGGGCGGGGCCGACTGGAACCTCGAGCGCCCCGACGGGTCCACCGAGCTCTGGGCCCGGTACGAGCTCCGGCTGGTCGACGGGACCGTCGTCTCGGTCGTCAACACCGCGCTGCTCGCACCCGGGGCGGACGTCCCGTTCCTCACGCACCCCGTCTTCGAGGTGGGCGACGACGGCCCGGTCGCCCTGCGCTGGGGCCTGTACGTGGGCGTCCTGACGCCGGCCGCCGACGGCGGTTCGGTGCACCTGGACGTCCTGCGGATGGCGCCGCCGGCGTGATGGCGCGGGCGGCGACCAGTGCGCGCCGCCGGCTCAGGAGCGGGGCGGAGCCACCGACTCGCGGGCGCGCAGCGGCATCGGGAGCCGGTGGACCCCGGCGGGCGCCGGGCCGCCGTCGCGCCGGGCCGCGATCGTCTCGAGGAGCAGCTCGACCGCGCGGTGCCCGAGGTCGTAGTGCGGGATCGCGAAGGTGGTCAGCCCCGGCCGCAGCCACTCGGCGACCGGTGCGTCGTCGAACGACACGAGGGACATGTCCTGCGGCACCCGGAGGCCGGCCTCGTGCAGTGCCTGGTAGGCGCCGAAGGCGAGGCGGTCGTTGAACGTGATGATCGCGGAGCCGGCGCCGTCGGCGGCGAGGATCCGCTGCGTGGCCGCCCAGCCGTGCTGCGGCAGCCAGTCCTCGTGCAGGTAGCCGCTGGTCGGTTCGAGCCCGGCGTCGGCGAGCACCTCGAGGATGCCCTGGAGGCGCTCCCGGCCGGCGACCGTGCCGGGCGGGGTGTCCTCGCGCCGGGGACCCGCGCCCACGAGGTGGATGGAGCGATGGCCCGCCTCGAGGAGCAGGCGGGCGGCCGCGCGTCCCGCCTCGAGCTCGTCCGGCACGACCGACGGGATGGTGGGGTGCGGCTCGCGGGGGAGCGCGTTGAGCAGGACGGCCGGACCGTGGTCCAGACCCGACGGGAGCCGCCGCGTCTGGGTGAACATCGAGGCGAGGACGACGCCGTCGACCTGCCGGTCCAGGAGCGCGTTGAGGAGCCGGCGCTCGACCTTCGGGTCGCCCTCGGACTCGGCGATGAAGAGCATGAGCCCGCGCTCGTGCGCGGCCTCGAGGGCGCCCTTGATGAGGTCGCCCGCGAGCTGGGAGGTCGCGACGGTGTCGGACACGAAGCCGAGCGCGAGGCTCGAGCCCCGGCGCAGGCCGACGGACAGGATGTTCGGCCGGTAGCCGAGCGACTCGGACACCTCGCGCACACGGTGCTGCACGGTGTCGGAGATGCGCAGCTCGTCGCCGCGCCCGGAGAGCACGAGCGACGCCGTCGTCGAGGAGACCCCTGCCGCGAGCGCGACGTCGGCGAGTGTGACCCTGCCTCGACCCACCTCACACCCCCTCGTCCGTGCGCATCGTAGTGGGGGAGCGGCGGCGCTCCGCCGTCGATCCCACCCCGCCGAGTGGAACGAAAGTGCGGTGGTTCGGCGTCGAGTGGAACGACGGTGGAGCGCGGCGTTCCACTCTGCGGGGATGGGGGGTCGCCGCCGGGGAGAGGACGACGCGCGGGGCCGTGGGCGGGAGCGTGACCATGGCCACGATTGGGTAACGAAGCCCGCGTGCGCTTCGATCCCGGCTTGACACCGCATTCGGCATCTCCCCAGACTGCAGGTGCTAAGACGATTTAGCAACCGTCGGGACGGGGGGCCCGGCGAACCCCCGGACGGCTCTTCGACGAAGGGAGACACTGGTGTCTCGACGTGGTGGATCAGCACGACGGACGGGCCTGGCGGCCACCGTGGTGGCGAGTGCGCTGGTACTCGCCGCCTGCAGCGCGCCCGGTTCGAACAACGACGCGGAGGAGCCGGAGGAGTCGGCGCCCGCGACCGAGGACGCGAGCGCGCTGGACTGCGGCACCGAGCCCGTGACGCTCAAGGCGTACATCGAGACGGGCTTCCCGCTCGCCACGGAGCTCTTCGACGAGTTCGAGGCGCAGTACCCGAACGTGACCTTCGACGTGCGAGAGGACCAGTTCGCCGTCCTCACCCAGAACGCGCCGCGCGTCCTCGTCGACGACCCGCCGGACCTCATGCGCCTGCCGCAGATGTCCGAGCTCGCCAGCGACGGCCTCCTGCTCGACCTCGACGAGTACGCCGCGGCGTTCGGCTGGGACACCTGGCCCGCCTCGCAGCTCGAGCAGATGCGCGTGGACGACGAGGGCCGGCGCGGCAACGGCCCGCTGTACGCCATGGGCCTGAACTTCTCGATGACCGGCGTCTTCTACAACAAGGAGCTCGCCGCCCAGATCGGCATGGAGGAGCCCCCGGCCACGCTGGCGGAGTTCGACTCCTACCTGCAGGCGGCCAAGGACGCCGGCCTCGTGCCGATGGCCCAGTTCAACGGTGGCGCCACCGGTGGCCTTGCCTTCCCGCTGCAGGGGCTCATGGCCTCCTACGGTGACGCGGGCGAGATCAACGACTGGATCTACCAGCAGCCCGACGCCACGATCGTCACGGACACCAACGTCCAGGCGACCGAGCACCTGCAGTCGTGGATCGAGGCCGGCTACTTCGCCGACGACATCAACTCGATGGACTACGCGATGATGATGAGCCGCTTCATCGAGGGCAACAGCGTCTTCATCTTCAACGGCGACTGGGAGTCGGGGAACCTCGACGCCCAGATGCCGGGCAACGTCGGCTTCTTCCTCATGCCCCCGGTCGAGGAGGGTGGCTCCTTCGGTGCGATGTCCGCCCCGCTGACCTACGGCATCTCGGCGAACGCCGCCAACCCGGCCTGCGCCGCGTTCTTCCTCGACTGGATCGCCACGAACGACGAGGCCCGCACGATCGCCGTCGAGATCGGTGGCTCGCACCCGATGGGCCCGGCCGACGCCTTCATGCCGGCGGTCGCCGAGGGCTCCGTGACCGCGGAGACCCTGGCCGCGGGCGCGGCGATCGGCGCGCAGGACGGCGCGATGGACTTCATCGCCAACGCCACCGGCTCGGTCTACGCCGAGGGCTGGACGCCGAACCTGCAGAAGCTCGTCGCCGGCGAGATCGACCCGACCGCGCTCCTCGAGGCCGTGCAGGCCGAGTACGAGTCCTCGGTCGGCTGACATGAACCAGCGGCTGACCGGCCGAGCGTCGGCCCGCCGCGAGGACACCCCGGCTCTGGGTAGCCCGGAGAGCAGGCGCCGCGCCATCAAGGCGCGGCGCCTGCGCCGGGGCGGGCTGGCGCTGCTCCTCGTGGCTCCCGCAGCGCTCGCCTACATCGTGTTCGTCCTGCGCCCGATGGCGCAGTCGATCCAGTTCTCGTTCTACGAGTGGAACGGCGTCACCGAGTCCACCTGGGTGGGCCTGGACAACTACGCCGCCATCCTGCGCGAGCCCGAGATGTCGGGCTCGATCCTCAACGCGTTCCAGCTGATCATCTACTTCAGCTTCATCCCCGTGCTGCTCGGCCTCTTCACGGCCAACACCATCCGCGGCTTCGCGACGAGCCGGCTGGCCATCGTGTCCCGCACCGTGCTCTTCCTGCCCCAGATCATCCCGCTGGTGGCCGCGGGCATCATGTGGAGCTGGCTGTACGCGTCGAACGGCATGGTCAACCAGGTGCTCGAGGCGATCGGCCTCGGCGGCGTCGCCCGCGCCTGGCTCGGCGACTTCGACACCGCGCTGCCCGCCGTCGGCCTCATCGGCGCGTGGGTGGCCCTGGGTCTGTGCATGCTCCTGCTGCTCGCCGGCATGACGAAGATCGACCCGGCGCTCTACGAGGCCGCGCGCATCGACGGCGCCGGCCCGTGGCGCGAGTTCTTCGCGATCACGCTGCCGAGCCTGCGCCAGGAGATCGCCGTGTGCGTGACCGTGACGGTCATCGCGGCCCTGGCCAGCTTCGACATCATCTACATCTCCACGCAGGGCGGGCCCGGCAACCGGACCCTCGTCCCGGGCCTGGAGATCTACCGCCTGGCGTTCTTCAACCGCGAGATCGGCCAGGCGTCCGCCCTCGCCGTCGCCCTCATGGCGCTCGTGCTCCTCGTCGTCCTCCCGCTGCAGCGGCTGAACCGGGAAGGTGACTCGTGATCGTCTCCCGCCGAGAGACCTGGCTCGGCCGCACCATGCTCATCCTCCTGATGGCGGTCACGATCCTGCCGTTCATCAGCCTCTTCGTGACGGCGCTGCACCCGTCGGGCACCTACCCGTCCGGCCTCGAGTGGCCCGAGTCGCCGCAGTGGTCGAACTTCGTCGACGCCTTCAAGGTCGCCGACATGGGCACGCTGCTGTGGTCCAGCTTCCTCATCGAGATCGCGGTCGTGCCCGTCTCGCTGTTCATCGCGACGCTCGCGGGCTTCGCGCTCGGGCACCTGCGCCCGCCGGGCGCGCGAATCATCCTCGTCGCGTTCGTGCTCGGCCTGACGCTGCCGCGCGAGGGCGTCATCGTGCCGCTCTACTACCAGATGCGCGACCTGGGTCTGCTGAACACCCGGTGGGCGATCATCCTGCCGCTCATCGGCCTGTACATGCCCTTCGCGGTGTACTGGATGCGTGCGCACTTCGTGAACATGCCCGAGGACATCTCCGAGGCGGCGCGCATCGACGGCGCCTCGACCTGGCAGATGTTCTGGCGCGTGCACGTGCCGCTGTCGATGCCGGCGCTGTCGTCCCTGGCGATCCTGCTGTTCCTGTGGACGTGGAACCAGTTCCTGCTGGCGGTGGTCCTGGTGTCCGACCCGGCCCAACGGACCATGGCGGGCGCCCTCGGGGCCTTCCAGGGCCAGTGGGGCACGGACATCCCGCTGCTGTGCGCGGGATCGCTGCTGATCCTCGCGCCGACGCTGATCGTGTTCCTCGTCTTCCAGCGCCAGTTCGTCAGTGCGCTGCTCCAGGGCTCGCTGAAGGGCTGATCGACGTTGCGTCCACCGTTCGACCCTGAGCTGGAGGCTGCCCTCGTCCGCCGTCGCGACGAGGTGGTCCGTGCGCTCGAGGCCCACGAGATCGTCGGTCTGCGTGACCGTTCGACCACCCCGGCGGCCGTCGAGGAGGCGGCCGCCGGGCGGTTCCGGACGTCGGTCCTCACCGCCGTCCGCGACGGCCGGCCCGGCGTCGAGGTCGTGCTCCTGCGCCCGGCCGAGGCGGCCGGGCCCGTGCCGTGGCTCCTGCACCTGCACGGCGGCGGCCTCGTCACGGGCACGGCCTGGGACGACGTCGTGCCCCTCCTCGACCTGGCCGCCGACGCCGGCTGCGCCATCGCGTCGGTGGGCTACCGCCTGGCGCCGGAGCACCCGTACCCGGCCGCGCTGCACGACGCGGAGACGGCGCTGACCTGGCTCGTCGCGCACGCGGGGGAGCTGGGCCTGGACCCGGCGCGCGTCGTCGTCGAGGGCATCAGCGCCGGGGGCGGGCTCGCCGCGGCGCTCGCGCTCCTCGTGCGCGACACGGGCGGCCCGGCGCTCGCCGGGCAGCTGCTGACGTGCCCGATGCTCGACGACCGGAACGACTCCGGGTCGGCCCGGCAGATGGCCGGCCACGGCGCCTGGGACCGGACGGCGAACGCCACCGCGTGGCGCGCCTACCTGGGTGACGCCGTCGGGGGTGCGGACGTCCCCGCCCACGCCGCCCCGGCCCGCGCGTCGGACCTGAGCGGCCTCCCGCCGGCGTTCCTGGACGTAGGCTCGGCGGAGACGTTCCGGGACGAGGTCGTCGACTACGCCCGGCTCCTGTGGCGCGGCGGTGGCGCCGCGGAGCTGCACGTGTGGCCCGGCGGCTTCCACGGCTTCGATTACTTCGAGCCCACGGCGACGCTGTCGCGGCAGGCGCGCGAGGCGCGGCGGCGCTGGGTGCACCGGCTGCTCGCGCGTACGGCACCCGCGGTGGCGCCGCGGATCGTGGAGGGACAGCGATGAGGGACGTCGTCGGGGCGCTCCGGGCGTGCCTGCCGTGGCGGCCGGTCGAGGTGCCGGCCGAGATCCCGACTGGTGACATGCCGGGGGACCGGGTGAGCATCGGCCCGGCGCACGTCGCGAAGGCGAACGCCCTGCTGCCGATGGTGGTCGACGCGCTGGTGCCCGCCGTCGCGGCGAACCCGTCCGCGCGCGCGGTGGTCGCGGTCGCCGGCGGTTCGGGGGTCGGCAAGTCGGAGATCGCCTCGCTGCTCGCGTTCTTCCTGCGCAGCGCCGGCGTCGGGGCGTACACCCTGTCCGGCGACAACTACCCGCGGCGGATCCCCGCCCAGAACGACGCCGAGCGCCTGCGGGTCTTCCGCGACGGCGGCGTCCGCGGCCTGGTCGTGGACGGCCTGGTCACCCCGGAGCGCACCGCAGCGCTGCGTGCGCTGCAGGCCGACGACGCCGACGCCGACCCCGCGCACGTGGCCCAGCACCCGTGGCTGGCCTCCTACCAGCGCGCGGGGCGCTCGGCCCTGGCCGGGTACCTCGGCACGCCGGCGGAGATCGACTTCGACCACCTGTCGGCGATCCTCGGCGAGTTCAAGAACGGGGCGTCCCGGCTGCACCTGCGGCGGATGGGGCGCGGGCCGGCCGACCTCTGGTACGAGGCGGTGGACGTCACCGGCGTCGACGTCGTCGTCGTGGAGTGGACGCACGGTGCGAGCCGGCACCTGCGTGGGGTGGACGTGCGCATCCTGCTGAACAGCACCCCGGCGGAGACCCTGGCGCACCGGCGGGCGCGCGGGCGGGACGGCGCGACCGACAGCCCGTTCACCGCCC
>AXCX01000106.1 GCA_000767215.1 Actinotalea fermentans ATCC 43279 = JCM 9966 = DSM 3133 | reverse complement strand
GCTCGACGCCCAGGCGCCCGACGCGGCGATCATCCTCGCCAAGAGCGGCGAGCGGCTGACCTTCCCGCAGTACCGGGCGCTCATGGCGCGCGCGGAGGAGGGGACCGATGGCTGACGCCGCGGGCGTGCCGAGCGCGCGCCCTCTGCTCAACGCCTACCCGGACAGCCTCGGGGGGCGGCTCGCCGACGCCGTCGCGCTGCTGCGGCGGCCGGAGCTCGCCGGCGTCTTCGACGGCTTCTACGTGCTGCCGAGCGTGTTCAACACGGACCTGGACCGTGGCTTCTCCGTCATCGACTACGGGCTGGACGAGCTGGTCGCCACCGAGCAGGACCTGGCGGACCTGCGCGGGCTCGGGGTCGAGCTCAAGCTCGACGTCGTGCTCAACCACTGCTCCGTGCTGTCGCCGCAGTTCCAGGACCTGCTGCGGCGCGGTGAGGACTCGCCCTACCGGGACTTCTTCATCGACTGGAACCGGTTCTGGGACGGCCACGGCACGATGACGGACGCCGGCTACGTGCAGCCGGACCCGGAGCTGCTGGAGCCCATGTTCTTCCGCAAGCCGGGGCTGCCGATCCTCATGGTCCGGTTCCCGGACGGGCGCGAGGTGCCGTACTGGAACACCTTCTACCAGGAGGTCGTGCACCGGCGCCCGGACGTGCCGGAGCTCGTCGGGCTCGGCCTGCAGTACCGCACGGCCGTCGCGGTCGCCGCCCTGGTGGGCCGCGCGCTCGACGACGGCGTGGCGCCCGGCGACGCCGACTGGGGCCGGCTCGCGCGGCACCGGGAGACGGTCCTGGAGCACCTGGCGTCGACGCGCAGCTACCTCGGCCAGATGGACGTCAACATCGCGTCGCCGCTGGTCTGGGAGTTCTACGACGAGACCCTGCGCACGCTCGCCGGGTACGGCGCGCGCATCGTCCGGCTCGACGCGTTCGCGTACGCGCCGAAGGCCCCGGGCCGCCGCAACTTCCTCAACGACCCCGAGACGTGGGAGCTGCTCGCGCGCGTGCGCGGGCTCGCCGACGCGCACGGGCTCACGCTGCTGCCCGAGATCCACGCGAGCTACGCGGAGGGCACGCACGAGCGGATCGCGCGCGAGGGCTACCTGACCTACGACTTCTTCCTGCCCGGGCTGGTGCTGGACGCCCTCGAGACGGGCAGCGCCGCGACCCTCGCCGGCTGGGCCCGCGAGGTGCAGGGCAAGGGGATCCGCACGGTGAGCATGCTGGGCTGCCACGACGGCATCCCCCTGCTGGACCTGAAGGGACTCGTGCCCGACGCGCGGATCGAGGCGCTCATCGAGACGGTCGTGGGCCGCGGCGGGTACGTGAAGAACCTGCACGGCAGCACGCAGATGTACTACCAGGTCAACGCCACGTACTTCAGCGCGCTCGGGGAGGACCCGCGCGCGATGCTGCTGGCGCGGGCGCTGCACCTGTTCATGCCGGGCAAGCCGCAGGTCTGGTACCTCGACCTGCTCGCGGGGACGAACGACCACGACGCCGTCGCGAAGGCCGGGCCGGGTGGTCACAAGGAGATCAACCGCACCAACCTCACGGTCGAGGACGTCGTGGCGCGGCTCGGCCAGGACGTGGTGCGCGACCAGCTGACGCTGCTGCGCTTCCGGTCCGCCTCGCCCGCGTTCGGCTTCGACGCGCACCTGGACGTGCACGCGGACGGCGGACGGCTGGTGCTGCGCTGGACGAACGCCGGTGCGACCGCGGTGCTCGAGGCCGACCTGGCCACGCGGTCCTTCACCGTCACCGACGGGGACGGGGTCGTCGTCCTCGCGCGGTGAGGCGGGTCAGGGCGCCGGCGCCGTCGAGTCCCGCACGGTGAGCGTCGTGACGAGCTGGACCTGCCGGGAGGCCGGCTGGCCGCCGTCGGCCATCGCGAGGACCGTCTCGACGGCCATCCGGCCCATGCCGGTCAGGGGCTGGTGCACGGACGTGAGCGCGGGTGTCGTCCACAGCGCCTGCGGGGTGTCGTCGAACCCGACGACGCTCAGGCGCTCCGGTACCGGCACCGCGAGCTCGTGCGCGGCGGCGAGCAGGCCGACCGCGATCTCGTCGTCGCCGCAGACGACGGCCGTCGGCGGGTCGGGCAGGCGCAGCAGCTCCTGGCCGAAGGTGACGCCCGTCTCGACCGAGAACAGGCCGCCCCGCACGATGGTGCGGTCCAGGCGCAGCCCGGCGGAGTCGAGCGCCGCGGTGTAGCCGTGGAACCGCTCGCGCGCGGCGGCGGACGCCTCCGGGCCGCCGATCCAGCCGATGCGGCGGTGACCGAGGCCCAGGAGGTGCTCGGTCGCGGTCCGCCCGCCGGCCCAGTTGGTCGAGCCGATGGTCACCACCGTGGGGTCGTGGATGTCGACCGGGTCGACCATCACGAACGGCATGCCGACGTCCTTCGCCGCCTGCAGCACCGCGGCGGGCTCGCCGAGCGTGAGCCCGATGATCCCGACGACGCCGGCCTGCTGCTGCTCGGCGACCCAGCCGCGCGCGGCGGCCCGCGTGGCGCGGACCGAGCGGTCGGGTGGGAGGCGGACCAGCAGGTTCGTGTCCGCGGCGGTGGCCGCGGCGAGGATGCCCTGCAGCACGTTGGTGAGGTAGGGCGAGTCGAGGGCCTCGAACACGACGGCGAGGGTGCGGGTGCGCGGCGCCTCCCACTGCGACCGTGGCGGCCGGTACCCCAGCTGCTCGACGGCGGCGAGCACCCTGGCGCGCGTGTCCGCGGCGACGTCGCTACGGTCGTTGAGCACCTTCGACACGGTGCCCTTGGTCACGCCCGCTGCGCGAGCCACGTCGACGAGCGTCACGCGGCTCGGGGACCGTCCGGCCATCCACCCTCCCTCCTCGAAACCAGTTTCGAGGATAGCGCCGTGCCTGTGGCCGCTCCATCTCGGTTCGCCGCGCGGCGTTTCGGGCTCTTGACGCGCCGTCGCCCCCGTGGCTACCCTCGCCGCCTGAGCAGAAGGTAGCGAAACTGTTTCGACCGGTGGCGAAGGTGCCGGCCGGGCGGATCCGGTACCGGACGCAGCGCCTGCGTCGCGCAGGCTCAGCGTGGTGGCGGGCATCATGAACGGCGCCTTCAAGGGCTGGCAGGGGACGGACGTCGACGCTCGGCCGGTGTCTCCTCGGCCCCGTGGCGGGTTGCCGCCACCGCCCGGCCTCCGCGTCCCTGCCTCGGGGGGCGCGGAGGTCGGCACGTGCCCCGCCCGGGCGCGTGCGCGGCGCCGTCGCGGGTACCCCCTGCGTACCCGCGCAGCC
>AXCX01000105.1 GCA_000767215.1 Actinotalea fermentans ATCC 43279 = JCM 9966 = DSM 3133 | reverse complement strand
CGCACCGCCCGGACCGCGGCCGCTCCCGCCATGAAGGCCAGGAACGCGGCCCCGGCCCAGCGCACGACGGCGAGGGCGGTCTCGTGCGAGGCGACCAGCGGCCCCAGGCCGGCGACCCCCGCGCTGATGAGCACGGCGTCGGCGGCGGCGCACAGCGCGACGACCGTGGGCACGTGCTCGCGGCGGACGCCCTGCCGCAGCACGAACGCGTTCTGCGCGCCGATGGCCACGATGAGGCCGAGGCACGTGAGGAAGCCCTGGGTCGCTGCGGTCACGCCGGCGACGCTAGGGCGGGGACACCAGTGAAGACCAGTTCAGGTTCCTTCGGGATGATTAGCAGTGCTGAACTAGGCTGCCTGCATGGACCTCGACCCCGCCCGGCTGGACGCGCTCGCGGCCGTCGTCGAGGAGGGCAGCTTCGAGGCCGCGGCGCGTCGGCTGCTCGTGACGCCGTCGGCCGTGAGCCAGCGCGTCAAGGCGCTCGAGCAGCAGGCCGGCCAGGTGCTCGTGCTGCGCAGCCGCCCCTGCCGCCCGACGGCGGCCGGGCGCGCGCTCGTCCGGCTCGCCGGCCAGATCTCGACCCTGCGGGCCGAGGCGGTCCGGGAGGTCGCCGGCACCGGCGACCCGCTGCGGCTCCCGGTCGCCGTGAACGCGGACTCCCTGTCCACGTGGTTCCCGACGGCGCTGGTCGGCCTGCCCGAGCACGTGCTCGTCGAGCTGCACCGGGAGGACCAGGACCACTCGGCCGAGCTGCTGCGCGACGGCGCGGTGATGGCCGCGGTGACCGCCGATGCGCGGGCCGTCCAGGGCTGCCGCGTGCGCCCGCTGGGGTCGATGCGGTACCTCGCCGTCGCGGCGCCGTCGTTCCACGAGCGCTGGTTCGGCGGACGCGGGGGAGGTCCGGCCGGGCTGGCGGCCGGGCTGCGGGTGGCGCCCCACCTGACGTTCAACCGCAAGGACGGGCTCCAGGACCGCTTCGTGGAGCGCGTCCTGAGGGCGCCCGCGGGGCCCCGGCCGGTGCACTACGTGCCGTCGTCGTCGGCGTTCGTGGAGCTGGTCGAGGCGGGCCTGGGCTGGGGGATGGTGCCCGAGAACGCAGCGTCCGCGCTGGTCGCCGCCGGTGCGCTCGTCGCGCTCGACGACGCGGGTCTCGACGTGCCGCTCTACTGGCAGCACTGGCGGATCGACGCGCCCAGCCTGACCGACCTCTCCGCCCGCGTGGAGCGCGCGGCGTCGGCCTCGCTGCGGCCTCCCGACCGTCGCCGCGGCTGATTATCAAGAACTCTTGATTAAGACTTCTTGATTTCCTACCATCGGCGGATGGACGAGAACCGCACGGTGGCGACGAACGACCGGGCACGCGTGCGGGCGATGGCGCACCCGCTCCGGCTGCGCCTCCTCGAGCTGCTCGACGAGCGCGACCTCACGGCCACGGAGTGCTCCCGCCTGACGGGGGAGAGCGTCGCGAGCTGCGCGTTCCACCTCTCGTCGCTGGCCACGCACGGCTTCGTCGAGCCGGCGCCGCGCCGTGGCCGCGAGAAGCCGTGGCGATCCGTCGCCCGTCATCGGAGCCTGTCGGTCGACCCGGCCGACCCGGAGTCGGCGCGCGAGGTGGCCCGGCTCGCGGGCATGGTCGTGGAGCGGGAGGCCGCCCGGTTCGCGGCCTGGACCGCGACGGTCGACGACGAGCCCTCCGAGTGGCTCCTCGCGTCGACGGTCTCCACGAGCTCCTTCTGGGCGACGAGCGAGGAGCTGGCCGCGTTGAGCGCCGAGGTGGCCCACCTCACCGACCGGTTCCGCGGGCGCTGGCAGGACCCCGGCGAGCGCCCACCCGGGGCGCGTCCGGCGACCTTCTTCGGCGTCGTCAACCCGGACCGGCGATGACGGGGGTCACGGTCCGGCGGGGCTCGTCGGCCCTGCGCCTGCCGGCCTTCCGGCGCCTGTGCGCGGCCTGGGTGCTCAGCAACCTCGGCGACGGCGTCCTGTTCCTGACCCTCGCCATCTGGGTGAAGGACCTGACCGGGAGCACCGCGACCGCGGGCCTCGTCTTCGCCGCCCTCGGTCTGCCGGTGCTCCTCGCGCCGTTCGCCGGTCACGTCGCGGACCGGGTACCGCGTCGCAGGCTCCTCGTCGTGAGCAACCTCGCCGTCGCGGGTGCGGTCGCGCTGCTGCTCGGCGTCCAGGACGCCGCTCAGGTGCCCCTGCTCCTGGCCGTGACGTTCCTCTACGGCTGTGCGGGCCACCTCACGGGAGCGGCGCAGTCGGGGCTGCTCCGGGACCTCCTCGCGGACGAGGACCTCCCCTCGGCGAACGGCGTCCTCACCACCATCGACCAGGGCCTGCGCCTCGTCTCGCCGCTGCTCGGCGCCGCCCTGTACGTCGCGGTCGGGGTCGGCTGGGTCGTGGGGCTGACGGCCGCGTGCTTCGTGGGCACCGCCGCCGTGCTCCTCACTGTGCGGGTCACCGAGTCCGAGCCCGGGGAGCCGACGGGCAGCTACCGCCGCGAGCTCGCGGCGGGCCTCGACCACCTCCGTGCGACGCCGGTCCTCCTCCGGCTCACCCTCGCGGTCGCCGCGGCCATGGCCGTCACGGGCCTCAGCAACGTGACCAACCTCCAGGCCATCGAGTCCGGCCTGCGTCGGGGGCCCGAGCTGCTCGCCTTCCTCGCCGCGCTCCAGGGCGTCGGCGCGCTGGTGGGTGGGCCGTTCGCGGGACGGCTGGTGCGTCGGTGGGGCGAGCGGCCGGCGGTGTCGCTGGGACTGCTGCTCCTGGCCGTGGGCATCTCCTCGACGCTCACCGCGTCGGTGGTGGTCTTCGGCGTCGGCGCCTTCGTCGCGGGCGTCGGCCTCCCGTGGGTGTTCGTGGGCTTCGCCACCCTCCGGCAGCGGCTGACGCCCCCGCACCTCCAGGGGCGCACGTCGGCGGCCACCGGCCTGGCCCTCAGCGGTCCGCAGACCCTCGTGACGATGAGCGCTGCGGCCCTCGTCGTGCTGGTCGACTACCGGGCGCTGATCGCGTGCACGGTGGCGGTCGTGGCCGCCGCGGCGCTCGCCGTCGGCCGGCAGGGACGGCCCGGCGCGGCGGGTGCGTGACCGCTGCCTGCGGCGGCCGCGGCCCACGTCCTCGTTTTGACCCCCCGCGCACCGCAAAGGTACTCTGGCCTGTCGTTGTGCGGCTTCGGCGCGCCTAGGGATCGCCCGGGGGGCGGCGCCTGATCACCGCGCGACGTACCCGCAGCCTCCCGCGAGGTCGGCGGGAACCCATCAGCTACACGAGACAGAGGCTACGACCGTGCGCACGTACACCCCGAAGGCAGGCGACGTCGAGGCGACCTGGCACGTCATCGACGCCACCGACGTCGTCCTCGGCCGGCTCGCGACGCAGGCGGCAGTCCTCCTGCGCGGCAAGCACAAGGCGACGTTCGCGCCGCACGTCGACTCCGGTGACTTCGTCATCGTGGTGAACGCCGACAAGGTCGCCCTCACCGGCAACAAGCGCACGTCGAAGCTGGCCTACCGCCACTCCGGCTACCCGGGCGGCCTGCGCGCCACGCCGATCGGCGAGCTCCTCGCCAAGCGCCCCGAGCGCGTCATCGAGCAGGCCGTCCGCGGCATGCTCCCGAAGAACACCCTCGGCCGCGCGCAGCTGCGCAAGCTCAAGGTCTACGCCGGCCCGGAGCACCCGCACGCCGCGCAGAAGCCCCAGCCCTTCGAGATCAGCCAGGTCGCCCAGTAAGGGCCCGGGCGACCACCACCACAGGACGCGAGGACACCGCAGTGGCCGAGACCACGGTCGACACCGAGTTCGAGGGCGAGACGCCCACCAGCTACACCTCCGAGACCCCGACGCCGGGGGGTCGCGGCCAGTCCCTGACCGCCCCCGGCCAGGCGCTCGGCCGACGCAAGGAGGCGGTGGCGCGCGTGCGCCTCGTTCCCGGCACCGGCCAGTGGCGGATCAACGGTCGGGCCCTCGAGGAGTACTTCCCCAACAAGGTCCACCAGCAGCTCGTCAACTCCCCGCTGAAGCTGGTCGACGTCGAGGGTCGCTTCGACGTCATCGCCCGCATCAACGGCGGCGGCGTGACCGGCCAGGCCGGAGCCCTGCGCCTCGGCATCGCCCGGGCGCTGAACGAGATCGACGCCGAGCACAACCGCCCGGCACTCAAGAAGGCCGGCTTCCTCACGCGCGACGCCCGCGTCGTCGAGCGGAAGAAGGCCGGTCTCAAGAAGGCCCGCAAGGCGCCTCAGTACTCCAAGCGCTGACGCAGAACTCAGGTCGCGGCCCCGACGAGCCCCAGGCTCGGCCGGGGCCGTCGGCCTTCCCGGGCCCGGGTGCAGGACGCGGGCGACGCGCGTGTGGAACAGTCGGGGCACGACGAGGAGGTCTGATGGGTCGGTTGTTCGGCACGGACGGGGTACGTGGCGTCGCGAACCGGGAGGTGACGGCGGAGCTCGCGCTCGACGTGTCGGTGGCAGCCGCACACGTCCTCGGCAGCTCCGGCGCCTTCGACGGGCACCGGCCGCGGGCCGTGGTCGGACGGGACCCCCGCGCGTCGGGCGAGTTCCTGTCCGCGGCCGTGGTCGCCGGCCTGGCGAGCGCGGGCGTCGACGTCGTGGACGTGGGCGTGCTGCCGACGCCGGGCGTGGCCTACCTCACGGGCGCGCTGGGCGTCGACATCGGCGTCATGCTGTCCGCGTCGCACAACCCCATGCCGGACAACGGCATCAAGTTCTTCGCGCGCGGCGGGCACAAGCTGCCCGACGAGGTCGAGGACGCGATCGAGCAGCGCATGGGTGAGCCCTGGGAGCGGCCCGTCGGCGCCGCGGTCGGCCGGATCAACGCCGAGCCGGACATCACCGAGGAGCTCTACATCTCCCACCTCGTGCAGACGCTGCCCGAGGCGGTCGCCGCGCCGGGGCTCGCGGGTCTGCGGATCGCCGTCGACTGCGCGAACGGTGCGGCGAGCACCGTCGGGCCGGCGACCCTGCGCGCCGCGGGCGCCGACGTCGTCGTCATCAACGCCTCGCCCGACGGCCGGAACATCAACGAGAAGGCCGGCAGCACGCACATGGAGCCCCTGCGGGCCGCCGTGGTGGCGGCCGGTGCGGACTTCGGCGTCGCGTTCGACGGCGACGCCGACCGGTGCCTGGCGGTCGACCACACGGGCGCGCTCGTCGACGGCGACCAGATCATGGGGATCCTGGCCCTGGCCCTGCGGGAGCGGGGCGAGCTGGCGCACGACACGCTCGTCATCACGGTGATGAGCAACCTCGGCCTGCAGCTGGCGATGGCCGAGGCCGGGATCACCACCGTGCAGACGGCGGTCGGCGACCGGTACGTCCTCGAGGCCATGCGGGCCGGCGGCTACGACCTGGGCGGCGAGCAGTCGGGTCACCTCGTCATCGCCCGCCACGCGACGACCGGCGACGGCGTCCTGACCGCGCTGCAGCTCGCCGCCCGCGTCGCGGAGACCGGGCAGACGCTCGCGGAGCTGGCCTCCGGCATCCCGCGGCTGCCGCAGGTGCTCATCAACGTGGCCGGCGTGGACCGGACGCGCGCCGACGCCGACGAGGGCGTGCAGGCCGCGGTGGCCGACGCCGCGGCGGTGCTCGGCGAGTCCGGGCGGGTGCTCCTGCGGCCGTCCGGCACCGAGCCGGTCGTGCGCGTGATGGTGGAGGCGCGCGACGAGGACGTGGCCCACAAGGTCGCCGAGGGGCTCGCCGACGTCGTCAAGGAGCGGCTCGCGCTGTGAACGCCCGGGAGCTCGCCGGCCAGGTCGAGCAGCTGCTCGTACGTCCGGCCCCCTGGCCGATCGTCCAGGCGGGGCACCCGGTGCTGCGCGAGCCGACCGTGCCCTACGACGGCCAGCTGGGCCCGCGGACCCTGGAGGCCCTCCTCGCGGGGATGCGCACCACGATGCGCGAGGCGCCGGGTGTGGGCCTCGCCGCGCCGCAGATCGGCCTGGGCGTCGCGATCGCCGTGGTCGAGGACCCCGGGGCGACCGACGACGACGTCGCCCGGGTGCGCGAGCGCACGCCGCTGCCGTTCCGCGTGCTCGTCAACCCGACGTACGCGCCCGTCGGGGACGAGCGGGTCGGCTTCTTCGAGGGCTGCCTGAGCGTCGTCGGGTGGCAGGCCGTGACGCCGCGCTGGCGATCCGTGCGGCTGACGTGCACCGACGAGCACGGGAACCCGGTCGACGAGGTGCTCACCGGGTGGGCGGCGCGCATCGTCCAGCACGAGACCGACCACCTGCGGGGCAGGCTCTACGTGGACGTGGCCCACATGCGGTCGCTCGTCAGCGACCGGATGGCGGCCGCGTGGGCGTTCGAACCCTCGCCGGAGCGCGCGGCGGCCGCGCTGGGCTTCGAGCTGCCCTGACGGCGACGCCCGCGTGACCTCAGGGTGAGCGCGGGATGACCAGGGTTCCCTCGGGGGTATCCCGGTGCCGGAACCGGCGTGCCGTGCCTTACGTTGAGATCACGCCGCCCCTCGAGATCCCGGAGCACACCTGTGGCCGACCTCCTCACCGCTGTGAGCGACTGGGCGGTCGCGCTCGCCGGGACGCCCTGGGTGTTCGTCGCGCTCTACGCCTTCGCCACCATCGACGGCTTCTTCCCGCCGATCCCGAGCGAGTCGGTGATCATCGCGCTCGCGGCGCTCTTCGTGGCGAGCGGGAGCGCGGACTTCTGGATCCTTGGCGCGGTCGCGGCCGCCGGGGCGTTCTCCGGGGACCAGATCGCCTACTCGATCGGCCGGCACATCCCGATCCGACGCCTGCGGTTCATGCAGGGTCCGCGCGCGAAGACGTCGCTGGCCTGGGCCGAGCGGGCGCTGGCCGAGCGCGGCGCGTCGTTCATCATCTCCGCGCGGTACGTGCCCATCGGCCGGGTCGCCGTGAACATGACGGCCGGGGCCACCGGGTACCCGCGCCGCCGGTTCACCGCGCTCGCCGTCGTCGCGGCGATCAGCTGGTCGATCTACTCCGTCCTGCTCGGCATCGGGGCGGGCAAGCTGTTCGGCGACCACCATCCCCTGCTGGCCATGGCGATCGGCGTCGCCGCCGGTCTCCTCATCGGGCTCCTGGTGGACTGGTTGATCTCGTGGTGGGGGCGGCGCCGGGGGCGACCCGTCGGCGTCGTGACCCCGGCCGAGGGCGACGCCGAACCGGTGGCCGGGCCGGCGACCCGGCCGACGACCGACGAACCCGAGCCGGAGGCCGTGGGCGCCGGCGAGCCGCACTGACCTCGGCTCGCTGACCTCGGTCCGCGGACGTCAGAGCTTGCGCAGGCGCACGCGCTCGACCGCATGGTCGGGCCCCTTGCGCAGGACGAGGGTGGCGCGTCCGCGCGTCGGGAGGATGTTCTGTTCCAGGTTGGGGGCGTTGATGGCGTCCCAGATGCCCTCGGCCGTGGCGACGGCCTCGTCGTCGCTCAGCGTCGCGTACCGGCGGAAGTACGACTCGGGCTGCGCGAACGCGGTCTGCCGCAGCGAGAGGAACCGGTCCACGTACCACTGGCGCACGTCGGCGGCGCGGGCGTCGACGTAGATCGAGAAGTCGAAGAAGTCGCTGACCGCCAGGCTGGACTCCCCGGCCGCCGTCGCGCGCGCGGGCTGCAGCACGTTGAGGCCCTCGACGATCAGCACGTCCGGCTGGCGCACCGCGACGTGCTCGCCGGGCACGATGTCGTAGGTCAGGTGGGAGTACACGGGGGCCCGCACCTCGGGCCGCCCCGCCTTGATCGCGGCGAGGAAGCGCAGCAGCGCGCGCCGGTCGTAGGACTCGGGGAAGCCCTTGCGCTCCATCAGGCCACGCCGCTCGAGCTCGGCGTTGGGGTAGAGGAAGCCGTCGGTGGTGACGAGCTGGACGCGGGGGGTGTCGGGCCAGCGCGCCATGAGCTCGCGCAGGACGCGCGCGGTCGTCGACTTGCCGACGGCGACCGAGCCGGAGATGCCGATGACGTACGGCGTCCGGGCCCCGGTCTCCCCGAGGAACACCGAGGACGCGGAGTGCAGGGACCCCGTCGCCGCGACGTAGAGGTTCAGCAGCCGGGACAGCGGCCGGTACACGGCGTCGACCTCGGACAGGTCGATGGGGTCGCCGAGGCCGCGCAGGCGGGTGACGTCGTCGTCGGTCAGCGGAAGCGGGGTCTGGGCGGAGAGCCTGCTCCACGCCTCCCGGTCGAGGTCGACGTACGGCGTGGGGATCTCTGCCACGGGGAGCAGTCTGCCGGAACCCGGGCGCCAGGGCCGTCTCCACGCCCGTCTAGACTCGCGGCATGTGCGGAATCGTCGGGTACGTGGGAGCTGGTGAGGCGAGCAGCCGGCCGCTGGACGTCGTCATGGGCGGGCTCAAGCGCCTCGAGTACCGGGGCTACGACTCGGCGGGCGTCGCGCTCGTCGTGCCCGGGGCGGGCGAGCTGGCCACGGCCAAGAAGGCCGGCAAGCTCGGCAACCTGGCCGAGGCGCTGAGCGCGCACCCCCTGCCGGCCGCCACCGCCGCCATCGGGCACACCCGCTGGGCGACGCACGGCGCGCCGAACGACGTCAACGCGCACCCGCACACCTCGAGCGACGGGAAGCTCGCCGTCATCCACAACGGGATCGTCGAGAACTTCATCGAGCTCCGCGCCGAGGTCGAGGCGTCGGGCATCACGATGCGCAGCGAGACCGACACCGAGGTCGTGGCGCACCTCCTCGCCGCGGCGTACGCGCGCACCGGCGACCTGACGGCGGCGATGCGCGAGGTGGCCGCGCGCCTGCACGGCACGTTCACGCTCCTCGCCGTGCACGCGGACGCCCCGGACACGGTGGTGGGCACGCGGCACGACTCGCCGTTGGTGGTCGGCCTGGGCGAGGGCGAGAACTTCCTCGGGTCCGACGTCGCCGCGTTCATCGCGCACACGCGCGAGGCGCTCGAGCTGGGCCAGGACCAGGTCGTCACGATCACGCCGGCCGACGTCACGGTGGTGGGCTTCGACGGCCTGCCCGCCTCCCCGAAGCGGTACACGGTGGACTGGGACGCCGCCGCGGCGGAGAAGGGCGGGTTCCCGTCCTTCATGGACAAGGAGATCCACGACCAGCCGCAGGCCGTGCACGACACGCTGCTCGGGCGGATGACGGCGGCCGGGCGGCTCACGCTCGACGAGATCCGCGTCGACGAGCAGGTGCTGCGGCAGATCGACAAGATCATCGTGATCGCGTGCGGCACGGCGGCCTACGCCGGCCAGGTCGCGAAGTACGCCATCGAGCACTGGTGCCGGATCCCGGTCGAGGTCGAGCTCGCGCACGAGTTCCGCTACCGCGACCCGGTGGTCAACGCGAAGACGCTCGTCGTGGCCGTCTCCCAGTCGGGCGAGACGATGGACACCCTGATGGCCGTGCGACACGCACGCGAGCAGGGGGCGACGGTGCTCGCCATCGTGAACACCCACGGCTCGACCATCCCTCGTGAGTCCGACGCCGTGCTCTACACGCACGCCGGGCCCGAGGTGGCCGTCGCGTCGACCAAGGCGTTCCTCGCCCAGATCACGGCTGCGTACCTGCTCGGCCTTTACCTGGCGCAGCTGCGCGGCACGAAGTTCCCCGACGAGATCGCCGAGGTGATCGACGACCTGCGGGCGATGCCGGAGAAGATCGCGAAGGTCATCGCCGACTCCGGCCGGGTGCGGCAGATCGCGCGCTGGATGGCGGACACGTCGTCGGTGCTGTTCCTCGGGCGGCACGTCGGGTACCCCGTCGCGATGGAGGGGGCCCTCAAGCTCAAGGAGCTCGCCTACATCCACGCGGAGGGCTTCGCCGCGGGCGAGCTCAAGCACGGGCCCATCGCGCTCATCGAGCCGGGGCAGCCGGTGTTCATCATCGTGCCGTCGCCGCGCGGGCGGGACTCGCTGCACAGCAAGGTCGTCTCGAACATCCAGGAGATCCGGGCCCGCGGTGCGCGCACCCTGGTCATCGCGGAGGAGGGCGACGACGCGGTGCTCCCGTTCGCGGACGAGGTCTTCTTCGTGCCGCAGACGCCGACGCTGCTCGCGCCCCTGGTGAGCGTGGTCCCGCTGCAGATCTTCGCGTGCGAGCTCGCGACCGCGCGCGGTCTCGACGTCGACCAGCCGCGCAACCTCGCGAAGTCCGTCACCGTCGAGTGACGGACGAGGGGTGAGGCCGGCCCGGCGGGTGGGGGTGCGCTGATGGCGGTCGTCGGCGTCGGGATCGACGTCGTGGACGTCGCGCGGTTCCTGGCGACGCTCGAGCGCGCCCCCGGGCTGCGCGAGCGGTTGTTCACCGAGCCCGAGCGCGACATGCCGGGCGCCTCGCTCGCGGCCCGGTTCGCGGCCAAGGAGGCGATCGCGAAGGCTCTCGGCGCACCCGGGAACCTGCGCTGGCACGACTGCACGGTGCGTCGCGTCCTCGGTGGCCCGCCTGAGGTCGAGGTGACGGGCACGGTGGCCGCGCGGGCCGCGGAGCTGGGCGTGACCCGCTTCCACGTCTCCATCTCGCACGACGCCGGCATCGCGTCGGCGATGGTCGTCGCCGAGGGCTGAGCCCCCGTGCCGCCCGCGACAGCTCGGGCGAGTGCTCGGGTTCGGGTGGGCTCAGCCGGCGCCGAACTTCAGGAGCCACTCGGTCTCGGTGTCCCGGCCCATGCGCGGGTCGGGCGCCTCGACGACGTCCTGAGACGTGGTCGTGTCCTCGAGCCGGATGGGCTCGGGCAGGTGCCGGTAGTCGTCGGCGTCGTGCGGCTGGTCGGGGTGCTCGGCCATCGGTGCCCTTCCGTCGCGTCGTCGACGACGACGCTACGCGCCGCCGGGGTTCTCGAACAGCGCGGCCCAGAGGAAACCGCGCCCGAACACGGGGGCGTCGTCGGGCAGGTCGCGCATCGGGCGGATCTCGACGGGGGTGAGCCCGCTGAACAGGGCGCGCAGCTCGGCGTCGGTGTAGGCGAGGCCGCCACCGAGGCTGCCAGAGCGGTAGAGCTCGAGATCCGGCACGGAGGTACCCGTGACGCCGTCGGGCCCGCCGGCGGCGAAGCAGGCGAGCGCGAACCGGCCGCCGGGGCGCAGCGCGTGTCGCAGCAGCGCGAGGTAGGTGACCCGGCGGTGTGGGGGCAGGTGGTGGAAGCACCCTGAGTCGACGACGACGTCGTACCCGTCGGCCGGTGGGGTCCAGCGCAGGACGTCGGCGCGCTCGAAGCGCACGTCGACCCCGGCGGCGTCGGCGCGTTCGCGACCCCAGGCGAGGGCCTGCGGCGAGAGGTCGAGCGCGCGCACGCGCGCGCCCTGTCGGGCGAGCCAGACGGCGTTGCGGCCTGGCCCGCAGCCGAGCTCGAGCACGGTCGTCCCCGGACCGGCGCCCAGGCGTCCAGAGTCCTGCCAGGCGACGAGCGACTCGTCGGGCGCGTCCCGGAAGAAGGGCACCGGCCGGTCGCGGTCGCCGTAGAACCCGTCCCACCAGGGCGTCCCGCCCCGGTCGGACCACCGGTCCGCCGCCTCGTCGAACAGGGCGTCGAGGAGGTCGAGCGCGTCGTCCGCGGTACGCACCCAGCGACCCCGCCCGGCCCGCGAATCTGGACCCTGACCTGCCTCGTCGCTCATGCCTCAGTCTACCCGGGCGGCGCCCCGGGCCGGGGTGCGATCAGCGCTCGCCGAGGGCGACGGACAGCAGGCGGGCCGCGGGCGGGGTGGGCACGCCAGGCCCGCGCCACACCGCCCGGACGCGGCGGTCCAGGCGCACGCGG
>AXCX01000104.1 GCA_000767215.1 Actinotalea fermentans ATCC 43279 = JCM 9966 = DSM 3133 | reverse complement strand
CGGACGCGCGGTCCGCGCCTACGCGCTGGCCTACCCGGCGCGGTACGCGGCCGTGCAGGCGGCGCCGAGCCTCGGCGACCTGCCCGACGCGCGGCTGTCCACCGCGTCGCGGCGCGTCGTCGTCGTCCTGACCGAGGCCCTGCGCGGCGCCGTCACCGCACAGTCGGCCGCGGCCGGCACCGACACGGAGGAGACAGGGGTGCACGTCGTGCGCGTCGTCCGAGCGGCCATCCACGGCTTCGTGGACCTGGAGCTGCACGGCGGGTTCGCCCTGCCCGAGGACCTGGAGCGGAGCTTCGGGCTCCTGCTCGAGGTCCTCGTCTCCGGCCTGGGGGTCGCCGAGGAGGGCGCCTGACCGCCAGCTCCGCCGTCAGGCGCCGAACCGCTCCGCCACCCAGGCGAGCTGGCGCGCCTGCTGGTGCGCATCGCCGCCCTCGTGGTCGTTGAACGGGTACTCCACGACGTCCACGTCCGGCCGCGGACCGCCGGAGCGGGAGCCGTAGTGGTTGACCGCCGCGTAGACGGTCGACGGCGGGCAGATCTGGTCCATGAGCCCCACCGAGACGAGCGCCGGCGCGTTCGCGCGGCGGGCGAAGTTCACCGCGTCGATGTAGGAGAGCGTGCGGAACGCCTGCTCCACGTGGTTCCGCTGCACGGCCAGGTAGCCCGCGACCTCGAGGTACGGGTCCTGCGGGCTGATCTCCGCCCCGCGCCGGATGTGGCACAGGAAGGGCACGTCCGCCATCACGCCCACGAGGTCGGGCACGAGCCCGGCGACCGCGAGCGTGACGCCGCCGCCCTGGCTGATGCCGGTGACGATCACCCGAGAGCCGTCCACCCCCGGCAGCGCGCGCGCCGCCTCGACCGCCCGGACGCCGTCGGTGAACAGGCGCCGGTAGTAGTGCTCGCGGGGGTCGAGGATGCCGCGCGTCATCGACCCGGGGCGCGCCGGCCCGTTGCCCACCGGGTCGGGGGTCTGTCCACCGTTGCCCCAGGTGCTGCCCTGGCCGCGGGGCTCCATGAACAGGTATGCGTAGCCGGCGTTCGCCCACAGGGTCCGCTCGTGCGCCAGCCCGCGCCCGCCGCCGTAGGCCTGGTACTGCACGACGACGGGCAGGTCGCCCGCGACCCCGGCCGGGCGCGTGTACCAGGCCTTGATGGGGTGCCCGCCGAAGCCCGCGAACGTCACGTCGAACACCTCGACCGTGCGCAGGCCGGAGGCGACCGGGAGGACCTGGAGACCGAGCGGGTGGCGCCGCGCGTCGTCGAGCGTGCCGGCCCAGAACTCGTCGAAGTCCTCGGGCTCCGCGACGTCCGGGCGGTACGTCCGCAGCTGGTCGACGGGCAGGTCGTACAACGGCACGGGGGCCTCCTCGCGTGGTGTCGGATCGGTTCGATCCTCCCACCGACCTCAGCGCGCGAGGAAGCCCAGCAGGTCGTGTCGCGTCAGGACGCCGACCGGCTCGCCGTCGGCGACGACCATGAGCGCGTCGGCGCGCTGCAGCGCGACGCGCGCCGCCTCGACGTCCTCGCCGATGCCGATGAGCGGCAGCGGCGGGCCCATGTGCTTCCCGACGGCGTCCGCCAGCTGGGCAGTCCCGGCGAAGATCTCGTCGAGCAGCGCCCGCTCGCTGACGGAGCCGGCCACCTCCCCCGACTTCACGGGCGGCTCGGCCTTCACGACCGGCAGCTGGGAGACGCCGTACTCGCGCAGGATGTCGACGACGTCGCGCACCGTGTCCGTGGGGTGCGCGTGCACGAGCGCGGGCATGCCGCCGGTCTTGGCCCTGAGCACGTCGCCGACGACGGCGTGCGCGTCGTCGTGCAGGAATCCGTAGGACCGCATCCAGTGGTCGTTGAAGATCTTCGACAGGTAGCCGCGCCCGCCGTCGGGCAGGACCACGACGACCACGGCGCGGGCGGCCGCCGCCGGGTCCTCCTCCTGCAGGCGCCGCGCGACCTGCAGCGCGGCCACGACCGCCATGCCCGACGAGCCGCCGACCAGCAGGCCCTCCTCGCGCGCGAGGCGGCGGGTCATCTCGAACGACTCCGCGTCCGTGACGGGGACCACCTCGTCGGGCACCGCCGGGTCGTAGGCCGTCGGCCAGAAGTCCTCGCCGACGCCCTCGACCAGGTACGGCCGGCCGTCGCCACCGGAGTAGACCGAGCCCGCCGGGTCGGCGCCGATGACGCGCACGACGCCACCGCCGTCGGCCGCGCGGTCCGCGCTGGCCTCCTTGAGGTACCGGCCCGCCCCGCTGATGGTGCCGCCGGTGCCCGCGCCCGCCACGAAGTGCGTGACCAGACCGTCCGTGTCGGCCCAGATCTCCGGGCCGGTCGTGGCGTAGTGGCTCGCCGGGCCGTTCGGGTTGGAGTACTGGTCCGGCTTCCAGGCCCCGGGCGTCTCGCGCATGAGCCGGTCGGAGACCGAGTAGTAGGAGTCGGGGTGCTCGGGGGCGACGGCCGTCGGCGTCACCACGACCTCCGCGCCGTAGGCACGCAGCACGTCGATCTTGTCCTGGGAGACCTTGTCCGGGCACACGAAGATGCAGCGGTAGCCACGGCGCTGGGCGACGAGCGCCAGCCCGACGCCCGTGTTGCCGCTGGTCGGTTCGACGATCACGCCGCCGGGCCGCAGCTCGCCGCTCGCCTCGGCCGCCTCGATCATCCGCAGCGCGATCCGGTCCTTCACGGACCCGCCCGGGTTGAGGTACTCGACCTTGGCCAGCACGGTGGCGCTCAGGCCCTGCGTGACCGACGTCAGGCGCACCAGCGGCGTACCGCCGACCAGCTCGGTGATGTGCTCGGCGTAGCGCACGGGACTCCTTCTCGGGTCGTTCTGGGACCGGCGGTGGCGGCGAAACGGAACCGCCCGGGGCCTCGCGGCTCCCGGGCGGTCCGTGGGACGAGCTAGTTGCGGTTGAACATCGCGAGCAGGCGCAGGATCTCCAGGTACAGCCACACCAGCGTGACCACGAGCCCGAAGGCCGCGGTCCACGCGAAGCGGGCCGGGGCGCCCTGCCGGACCCCGCGCTCGATCGCGTCGAAGTCCATGATGAGCGACATCGCCGCGAGGCCGACGGCGAGGAGCCCGACGCCGATGCCCATGGCGCCGTTGCGCAGCGGGCCGAAGCCGTCGCTCGCCATGAAGAACGACAGGCCGAAGTTCACCAGCGAGAACAGCGCGTAGCCGACGAGCGCGATGAGGAGGAAGCGCGTGAACTTGGGCGTCACGCGCACCCGCCCGGACTTGTACAGGAAGAGCGCCGCCCCGAACGTCGCGAACGTGCCGAGGATCGCCTGCAGCACGATCGGCTGGGCGTTGCCGGTGGACGTGTCGAGCGTCATCGTCTGGAAGGCCAGGCTCACGCCCCCGAGGAAGACGCCCTCCGCGACCGTGTAGGCGACGATGAGCGCGGGGCTCGGCTCCCGCTTGAACGAGTTGACCAGGCCCAGCACGAGACCGACGACCATGCCGATCGGCCAGATCCCGGGCGCGAGCTGCCACGTGGCCGCCGCGACGACGATGAGGAGCAGCAGCAGGCCGCCGGTCTTGACGATCACGTCGTCGTACGTCATGCGCCCCGTGTCGCGGGTCGTCGCGGTGGGCGCGCTGTACATCTGCTCGAGGGTCGCGGCATCCGCGGCCACGCCCCCCGCCTGGCCGTAGGCCACCGGCGCGGCGCCGCGGCGCTGGCCGAAGACCTGGCTGTTGGAGAAGACGGGGTTGCTCACTGTGCCTCCTGTCGGGCCGTCGTGCGACGGCTGGGACGTGTCGCCATCCTAAGCAACGCCGGGCGGGGTCGCCGGGTTCCCGATCACTCCCACGACTCACGACGGGCACCGCGGCGCCCCGGGCCACGAGGACCCGGGGCGCCGTCGGCCACCGTCAGATCCAGCTCGCCCGACCGTGGCCAGGACCGTGCCCGGGCGCGGGAGCCGGCCCGTGACCAGGCCCGTGACCGCCGGGCCCGTGACCAGGCCCGTGACTGCCGGGCCCGTGACCGGGGCCGTGACCAGGCCCCTGACCGTGACCCGGCCCGCCCGGCAGCGCCGGCTTCGGCACGACGAGCAGCCAGTCCTCGGCGACGAGGTCGCCCGAGGTGCCGACGACCGAGTACACGCCCAGCTTGGTGCCGCGCGGGATGGTGACCTGCGCGCTGCGGGCGCCCGAGTCGTCCACGGTGACCTGGCCCAGCTCGACGGGACGGGCGTGGCCGAGGACGATCTCCGGGTCCAGCCGGAGGGCCACCGTGCTCCCCGGCAGGTAACCGGAGACGTCGACGGTGATCGGCGAGCCGGCCTTGGCGACGAGCGGGCGCACCGCGACGTCGGGGTCGGGCACGAACGGCGCGGGCGTCAGCTGCGCGACGCCCCAGCGCGCCGTGCTCTGGTAGCCCAGCCCGGTCGGGTCGGCCCAGGTGCGCACGGAGGTCCGCGCGCCGTCGGTGCCGTCGTTCACCTGGAAGTCCAGGCCGTGGAAGGTCCCCGGCCCGCCCGCCTCGAGCAGGCTGATCGCCGCCTCCACGACGTATCCCGTGTCGGTCAGCGCGGTGGCGCTGGTGAGCCGGTTCTGCTGGTAGGTCTCGTCGCCCGTGCCGAACGACACGACGTTCTCGGCGTTGATCCGGATCTGCGTGTCGTCGTAGCGGTAAGGCCCGTTCCGGACGTTCCCGGCGTCGACGAAGATCTCGACGGAGTCCTTCTCCCACGGGTTCGAGGGCGTCAGGTCGATCTGGTCGTCCGTGACCTCGGCCAGCACGTACAGCGTGCTGCCGTCGCCGCTCCACAGCGTGCGGACCTGGGCGGTCGCCGCACCCTCCGCGGTCCCCTCGATCTAGGTGTCGGTCGTCACGGCGTTCGCCAGCGCCCAGGCCTCGTCGACCGCGCCGTCGACGACGGGCGCCTCCGGGGCCTCCGCCACCTGCACGAACGACAGCGGCTCGACCAGGGTGAGCGTGCCGAGCACGCCCGGGGCGTTCCACCCGGTGGTCACCTCGCCGTCGGTGACCCGCAGGTCGAAGGAGAGGTCGTCGCCCTGCGCCGCGTCCGTCAGCGGCAGGTGCACGACGGCGGACCAGCCCGCCTCCGTCTCGGCGACGAGGCCCGCCACGTCGCCGGCACCGTCCCGCCCGATGGCGTACGTCGCGTCCCCCACGGCGAAGGTCAGGCCGTCCGTCGCGTCGACGGTCGGGTCGGTGACCTGCGCGAGGACGGTCAGGTGATCGGCCTCCCAGCGCGTCTGGAACCGCGCGACGTCCTCGACCGCGTGCAGCGGCAGGCGCTGCCACTCGGGCGAGCCGGCCGCGGCGTCGTCCAGCGGCACCGAGCCCTGGAACGAGAGCTCGGCCTGGAGCCGGGCCGGCAGCTCGCCGTCCACGGCGCCGTCGTAGGCCGGCTTGGCCTGGAGCCGGCCGTCGAAGACGAGCGGCGCCTGCTCGGAGCGCCAGCTCCGCGCGTCCTGCAGGCCCCAGAGGGTGGCCGAGAAGAGGTCACCCGTGGCCGCGTGGAACTCCCGGAAGATCCGGAAGGCGTCGCGGTAGTAGTAGCCCTGCTCGACGAGGTTCGCCTGGGTCACCGGCGACCCGACGGTGACGTCGAGCTCGGTCACGGCCTGGACCACGGGGAGCGTGGCGAAGCGGTCGAGCGCTGCGGCCAGCGAGGCGACCGGCGTGGACAGGCTGACGTGGAACTGGTGCCCGACGCCGTCTACCGGGACGCCGCGCTCGAGCAGCCGGCTGACCAGCGCGAAGTACCGGTCCTGCTTGCCGCTCTGCTCGGTGTTGTAGTCGTTGATGAACAGCTGCACCGGGTGCGAGGCTCCCTCGGCCGCGTACTCGCCGTTGAAGGCCTCGTTCGCGTACGTGAACGCGAGGTCGATGAACTCCTCGCCGAGGATCCGGTGCCACTCGCTGCGCCGCAGCCCGTCGGAGAACTCGGCGCTGTCGGAGACGACCTCGTTCACGACGTCCCAGGCCACGAGCGGGTTCGTGTCGCTGCCGAAGGCGCCGTAGCGGTCGGAGATGGCCTGCGCGACGTTGAAGATGTGGGTCCGGAGCCGGTCGCGGAGCACCTGCTGGTCCGCCTCGCTGTCCGTCAACGGAGCGCCCTCGTCGTCCTGGAAGAACCAGTCAGGCGTCTGGCTGTGCCACACGAGCACGTGCCCGTACATCCGCAGGTCGTTCTCCTGCGCGAAGTCCATGACGGTGATGGCCTCCGGGTGCATCCGGAACGTGCGGGCGTCGTCGTACCACGCCTCGACCTTCATGTGGTTCTCGGCCGTGAGCTGGTCGAAGTGCCGCAGCGTGAGCTCGGCGGAGGAGCCGGTGGTCTCGCGGCTGTCGACGGCCACGCCGAGCGGGAAGTCGACGGTGTCCTTGATCGGCAGCAGGTCCTGGACCACCGGGGCGTCCTGGGACCGGATCGTGATGTCGTCGACGAGGAACGGCGTCGTGGTGCCCGGGTCCGTCTCGCTCACCCAGGGGGTCTCGAAGTACAGCAGGGCCGTGTCGGCGCTCGCCATCGTGTAGCTGGCGGTGACCTGCGTCCACTCCGTCGAGCCGATGCCGGAGAACTGCCCGACGGTGTCGAACGCGCTGGCGCCCTCGGTCACGCGCTGCACGGAGAGCCAGAGACCGTCCGGCTCCTCGCCGGCCGCCATCTTCACCCAGGCGCTGATGTCGTAGGTCACGCCCGGCTCGAAGACGTCGGTGACGTCGAGCGCGATGCCGTCGCCCTGACCGGCGCGGTCGCTGACGAGAGCGGCCTGCGCGCCGCCGTGGGCCTCGGTGTCGGTCACGGCGACCGTGGGCGTGCCCTGCGCGTCGCGCGCCTGCCAGCCCTGGAGCCCGTCCTCGAAGTCGAACCGCAGGTCGACGGGGGCCCCGCCGCCGCCGGTCGGCCTGGTGATGAGGACGTCGTCGACGAGGATGACGTAGTCGCCCACCGCCTGGTCCGTGGTCCCCAGGTACACCTGCAGCGTGGTGGGGTCGGCGGTGTCGGCCGGCACGGTGTAGGTGCCCGTGACCTCGCTCCACCCGTCCTTCGTGATCGTCGTGTTCGCGACCCAGGTGTAGGCCGGCGCCACGACGAAGCGGATCTGGCTCGAGTCGAGCGGCGAGTTGTCGGGCAGCTTGGCGCGCATCGAGAACGTGTAGACGACGCCCGGCTCCAGCAGCCCGGTCGGCGACTGGATCCCGTCGAAGTCCGCGCCGCGGGTGATGCTCAGCGCCTTGCCGCCGTCGGCGTCGACGTAGGTGAGGTCAGGGCTGCCACTGGTCGTCCAGTCGCCGAGGGTCTCGTCGTCGAAGTCCACGCCCGTGACCGTGACGGTCCCAGGCTGCGCGCCGGCGGCGGTCACCGTGAGGTCGTCGAGCAGGAAGCTCGCCGTCGGCTCCGCGGCCTCGACGTACAGGATCAGGCCGGCCTCACCGGAGGGGACGGTGTACGTGCCGGTCATCTCGACCCAGGCCGTCCCGTCGACCGTGACGGGCTCGGTGACCTGCGTGTACGCGCTCGACGTCGTCTCGTTGACGGTGAACTTGGCGGTGGTGCTGCCCTCGCCCTGGAGCTTGACCCACCCGGACACCGTGAGCGTCTGGCCGGGCGTGACGAGGCCGACGACGTCGGTCTGCACGCCCTGCCAGTCGGCCGTCCGGCCGGTCACGCTCAGGGAGTGCGTGCCACCGTGCGCGTCCGTGTCGACGACCGCGATCGTCGACCCGCGCGCCTGCCAGGGGGCGGCGGCGCCGTCCTCGAAGTCGCTGCTGATCACGATGGTGTCCGCCGCGGTGACGGGCAGCGCCGTGACTGCCGAGATCAGACCGGCCGCAGCGGCCGCGACGGCTGCTGTGACGGCTCGGATGGAACGGGAGTGCCGCATGGTCGCCCCTTTGCGTGTGGCAGTGCCGATGGCCACACGGTAGGGGACTCCTGAGCGGTATAGGTGACCTTGTCAGACATTTCTCGAAATGCGGGACCTGCCGAAAATGAGACGCACCGTACCACCCGATCGGGCGATAGTTTCGGCACCCATTCGACACATTTCTGCAGAACGCATCTCGCCACGTCACGCGGCACGCTCACTGCCGGCGTCTGAGATCCGGGACGTTCCCGCTCGCATGGCGGGACGGCAGCGGCCCCGGGACGCAGGGTCCCGGGGCCGCTGTCCGACGGCCGCTGACGACCGCCATCACCTCACGCGCGGCGGGCGCTCACGCCGGCGCGATGCTCGCGCTCAGGCCACGAGCCCCCTGCGGAGCGGTCGCCGCGTCGCGACCAGGCCCGCGCCCAGCGCCATCAGCAGCAGAGCCGTCAGGACCAGGCCCAACGCCTCCGAGCCCGTGCGCGGGAGCTGGCCGCCCGTGCCGCCGCCCGGCGCGGCCGGGTCGGCGGCGAGCACCCGGAGCTGCGCGCTCGCGAGCACCGACCCGTCGACCTGCACGTTCAGCCAGTACGACCCCGCGACCACGGTCGCCGGGACGGTGAGCGTCCCCCGCCCGGTGCCGTCCGCACCGATCACGAGCGAACCGAGACGCGCGCCCCCCGGGGCCGCCGCGAGGGCGACACCCGGCGCCACCAGCCCCGACGTGGCCAGGTGGAGCTCGACCTGCTCCCCGGGCTGGAACCCGGCGAGCGTGACGGGCACGGTGCCGCCGGCCTTGACCTCCGACAGCCCCAGGGCGATCGTCGGCGTGGCCGCGGGCACCAGCTGAGCGACGCCCCAGCGCGCCGTGCTCTGGTACCCGAGCCCGGTCGGGTCGGCCCAGTTGTGGATGTTCCGCGTCGTCTGGGTGGCGTCGTTCACCTGGAAGTCGACGCCGTGGAACGTCCGCGCGCCGCCGTACTCGAGCAGGTTGATCGCGGCCTCGACGACGTACCCGCCCTCGGTGAGCGCGACGTCGTAGTCGACCTGGTCGGCCTGGAACGCCTCGTCACCCGAACCGAACGAGATCTCGCCCTCGAAGTCGATGCGGATCTGGTTGTCGTCGTACCGGTAGGAGCCGTTCTTGTAGTTGCCGCGGTCGATGTAGATCTCGACCGAGTCCTGCTCCCACGGGTCCGAGGCCGTCGCCCGGAGCTCGGGGTCGGTGACGTCCATGAGCACGTAGAGCGTCGAGCCGTCCCCGTTCCACAGCGTCCGGACCTCGGCGGTCGCCGCGCCGTCGGACGTCCCGGTCGTGAGCTTGCCCGTGGTGAGCACCTCCGACAGGGACCAGACGCCGTCGACCTCGCCGTCGATCGTCGGCGCCGTCGGCGCCTCCGCCACGGCGGTGTACGACAGCGCCTCGACGAGCGTCAGCGTGCCGAGCGCGCCCGGGGTGTTCCACCCGTTCTCGGACTCCGTGGCGCCGTCGGTGGCCCGCACGTCCAGTCCGAGCTGCTGGCCCTGGGTGAACGTCCCCGGCAGGTGGACGACGACGTCGTAGCCGCCCGTGCGCTCGACGACGGTGCCGGAGAGGTCCCCGGTGCCGTTGCGGGCGAACGTCAGGGTGTCGTCGCCGTACTCGAAGGCGAGCACGTCGTCGGCCCCGTCGTTCGTGGCGTCGTCGACGCTCACGTAGGCGGTGAGGTGGTCGGCGGCCCAGCGCAGCGCGAACACCCCGGCGTCACCGAGCGGCAGGAGCGGGAGCCGCCCCCACTCCGGCGAGCGGGTGGCCGTCGCGGTGACGGCCACGTCGCCGGCGAAGACGTTCGCCGTCCGGATCTGCGGCGGCAGGTCGGCGTCCATGATCCCGTGGTAGGCGGGCTTGGCACGCAGGCTGCCCGTGAACACGAGCGGCGCCTGCTCCGACCGCCAGCTCCGGGTGTCCGTCAGACCCCAGATGGTCACCGAGAAGAGGTCCTCGGCGTGCTGGCGGAAGGCCCGGAACGCGTCGCGGAAGTAGTAGCCCTGCTCCACGAGCAGCGCGTCCGTCGGGCTGCTGCCCACCGTGACGTCGAGCTCGGTCACGGCCTGCACCAGGGGCAGGTCCGCGAACCGGTCGAGCGCACCGCCGAGGTTCTCCACCGGCATCGAGAGCGACACGTGGAACTGGTGACCCACGCCGTCGATCGGCACACCCCGGTCGAGCAGGCGGTTGACGAGGGCGTAGTACCGGTTCTGCTTGCCGGACTGCTCGGTGTTGTAGTCGTTGATGAACAGCGTGACCGGGTGGTCGACGCCGTCGGCGGCGTAGGTGCCGTTGAACGCCTCGTTCGCCAGCTCGAAGGCGAGGTCGATGTAGCCCTCACCCATGATCTGGTACCAGGGGCTGTTGCGGAGCCCGTCGGTCGCAGCGCTCGGCTGGTCGTTGACGACCTCGTTGACGACGTCCCAGGCGACCATCGGGTTGGTGTCGCTGCCGAACTCCCCGTACCGGGCGACGATGGCCGCTGCCACGTTGTCGATGTGCGTCTCGAGGCGGTCGGCCAGGAAGGCCTGGTCCTCGGGGCTGTTCGTCAGCTGCCGACCCTCGTCGTCCTGGAAGAACCAGTCCGGCGTCTGGGAGTGCCACAGCAGCACGTGGCCGTACACACGCAGGTCGTTGTCGCGCGCGAAGTCCATCATCGCGATCGCCTGCGGGTGCATCCGGAAGTTGCGGTTCTCGTCGTACCAGGACTCGACCTTCATGTGGTTCTCGGCCGTGAGCTGGTTGAAGTGCCGCAGCGTGAGCTCCGCCGGCGACCCGACGGTCTCGCGCGAGTCGATCGCCACACCGATCGGGAAGTCGTCGGCGTACTCGGCGAAGATCGACGGGAGGTCCTCGATCTGCGTCGCGTCGACGGACGCGATCGAGATGTCGTCGACCATGAACGACGTCGTCGTGCCCGGGTCGTCCGCGCTGACCCACGGGGTCTCGAAGTAGATCCGGGCCATGTCCGTGCCGGCGAACGTGTGCGACGTCCGCAGCTCGACCCACTCGCCGTCGGTCACGCCGGTGAGCCGGTCGATGTTCGAGAAGGCGCCGTCACCGCTCTCGGCGGTCTGGATGCTCAGCACGATGTCGTCGGCGCTCTCGCCCGGGGCGAGCTTCACCCACGCGCTGATCTCGTACTCCACGCCCGTCTCGAGCATGCCGCTGAAGTCGTACAGCAGACCGTCGCCCTGGCCACCGCGCTCGGTGACGATCGCGGCCTGGTCGCCGCCGTGGGCGTCGGCGTCGGTCACGTCGACGGTCGGGGTGCCCTGCGAGGCCCGAGCCACCCAGCCCTGCAGGCCGTCCTCGAAGTCGAACTGCATGCGCAGCCCGGCCGGCACCCCACCCTCGGGGAGGCCGAAGGTCCAGCCGGCGGCCAGCCGCTCGGTGACCACCTCGACGACGGCCGCGATGGTGCCGGTGCGGTCGCCGCCGCCGTCGTGCGCCAGGACGATCTGCCCGGGCTTCATGGCCGCACGCAGGTTGGTGGCCAGCGTGGCGGCGTCCTGCGTCGCCCAGTCCTCGATGGTGTTGACCACGCCGAGCGGCTGCATGCCGAGGGCGACGGCCACCTGTGCGCTCTGGCCCCACAGGCCGTTGGGAGCGCGGTAGTACGGCACGGGGTAGGTCGGGTCACCCAGGGCGTCGCGGATGATCTGGAGGTTCGCCTTGAGCTCGGTCTCCACCTGCGCCTTCGTCAGGGTGTCGACGGTGCCGTAGCCCGTCGTGTGGTTGCACAGGGTGTGGCCCTCGGCGACGATCCGCTGCAGGACCGCCGCGCCCCCCGGCGCCTGGACGTTCTGCCCGATGATGCAGAATGTGGCGGTGATGCCCTCGTCGGCCAGGAAGTCCAGCAGGGCCTCGGTCTCGCCCGGGTTGGGGCCGTCGTCGAAGGTCAGGGCGGCGACGTTCCCGTCACCGCGAGCCGTCGTGACCGGAGTCGCGGCGGCGCCGACGGCGCCGCCCGGCACGAAGTCGGTCAGGTCGGGCGTCCAGTCGTCGCCGCCGGCGGAACCGGGCGCGGTGATCAGGACGTCGTC
>AXCX01000103.1 GCA_000767215.1 Actinotalea fermentans ATCC 43279 = JCM 9966 = DSM 3133 | reverse complement strand
GGCCCGGTGCGCGTCCACGCGGTCGCGGCCCGGAGCACGCCGCTGAGCTCGCAGAACGTCGCCGGCGCGGTCGCCGCCGTCGAGGCGGCGGTCGCGGACGGCGCCGACCTCGTCGTCCTCCCGGAGTACGCCGCGGCGTTCGACCCCCGCGGGGTCGGGCGCGCGCTCGCGGAGCCCCTCGCCGGACCGTTCGTGACGGCGCTGCGCGAGGCGACCAGGACGGGCGTCGTCGTGGTGGCGGGGACGGCCGTGCCCGAGGGGGAGCGTGCCGCCAACGTGGTCGTCGCGATCGCGTCGGGGGAGCTGGTGGGCGCCTACCGGAAGGTGCACCTCTACGACGCCTTCGGCCACCGCGAGTCCGACCGGCTGGTGGCGGGGGACCCGGCGCAGCCGCCGCTCGTGGTGGCCGTCGCCGGGCTGGTCGTCGGGGTGCTGACCTGCTACGACCTCCGGTTCCCGGAGGTCGCGCGGCGGCTGGTCGACGCCGGGGCCGAGGTCCTGCTCGTGCCGGCCGCGTGGGCCGCCGGTGAGCACAAGGCGGACCACTGGGAGACGCTCGCCCGCGCCCGTGCGATCGAGAACACGTGCTACGTGGTCGGCGCGGCGCAGCAGGGCCCGGGCGTGACCGGCGACGCGCTGGTGGTCGCGCCCGACGGCGTCGTGCTGGCCCGCGCGTCGCAGCCGTGGACGGCAGCGGTGGCCGACCTGTCGGCGGACGCCGTGGCCGTGGTCCGCGAGCGCAACCCGTCCCTGGCGAACCGGCGCTACGACGTCGTCCCGCGCCGGGACTGACGGGCGCGGCGCCTCACCGGACGGCCGCGGGCGCCTCAGGCGACGGTCACCGTCGCGATCGTCACGGCCACGAAGTGGCACGTGTAGCCCACCACGGTGAGCGAGTGGAAGATCTCGTGGAACCCGAACCACCGGGGGCTCGGGTTGGGTCGCTTGAGGCCGTACACCACGGCGCCGAGGGTGTACGCGATGCCGCCGGCGATGACCAGCCAGAGGATGGCGGTGCCGCCCGCCTCGGTGAACTCCGGCAGGAACCAGACCGCCACCCAGCCGAGGGCGACGTAGATCGGCGTGTAGAGCCAGCGCGGGGCGTTGAGCCAGAACACCCGCATGAGCAGGCCGGCCAGCGCGCCCGACCAGACGATGACCAGCAGGGTCCGCTCCGTCGCGGCGTCCAGCAGGATCACCGACAGCGGCGTGTAGGTGCCGGCGATGATGAGGAAGATGTTCGTGTGGTCCATGCGGCGCAGCACGCCCGCGACGCGCGGGGACCAGCGTCCGCGGTGGTAGACGGCGCTGGTGCCGAAGAGCATCAGGGCGCTGAGCCAGAAGACGACGTTCGCGGCGCGCGCAGGGCCAGTCGGGGAGATCGCGACGAGCACGATGCCCGCGACGAGCACCAGCGGAGCCATGCCGGCGTGGATCCAGCCCCGCAGGCGCGGCTTCACCGCGTCCAGCAGGGGGTGGTCGTCCGCGTGGTGGCTGGGCTCGGTGCTCGTCGTCATCGCGACCTCCACGAAGGGGTGTCAGCAGGTGCGGGGCGGCGGCATGCCGCCCGGTCCACGCGGAACCTACGGATGCGTAGGTTTACGGGTCCGTAGGTTACTGCATCCGGACGCGCGCGCGGCCTCCTGCCGGTGGCCAGTCCCGGGCGGGTACCGTGACTGCGACGCCTGATCAGCATGACGACCAGATCACCACGACCACCACGACCCGGGGACTCCGCGACACATGCGCCTGCCGCACCCGCTCTACGGACTCTACGAGCGCCGCCTCGCCGCCTCGCTGCCGCCCGGTGCGATCCCGCGGCACATCGGCGTCATCCTCGACGGCAACCGTCGGTGGGCCCGCAGCGTCGGCCTCGACAAGTCGAGCGGGCACCGGCGCGGCGCCGACCACATCGCCGAGGTGCTGCGCTGGTCGGACGAGGTCGGCGTGGAGGTCGTCACCCTGTGGATGCTGTCCACCGACAACCTCACGCGGGAGCCTGAGGAGCTCGCCGAGCTCGTAGGCATCATCGCCGACACCGTCGGCGACCTCGCCGCCACGGGACGCTGGCGGCTGCAGGTGGTCGGCGCGCTCGACCTGCTGCCGGCCTCCGCCGTCGCCGCGCTGCGGTCCGCGGAGGAGCGCACCGCGCACGTCACGGGCATGCACGTGAACGTCGCCGTCGGCTACGGCGGCCGGCGCGAGATCGCCGACGCCGTCCGTTCCCTCCTGCGCGAGCACGCGGGCAACGGCACCACCCTCGAGGAGCTCGCGGAGACGGTCACCGTCGAGCACATCGCCGAGCACCTGTACACCAAGGGCCAGCCGGACCCGGACCTGGTGATCCGGACGTCGGGGGAGCAGCGGCTCGGCGGGTTCCTGCTCTGGCAGAGCGTGCACACCGAGTTCTACTTCTGCGAGGCCTACTGGCCGGACTTCCGGCGGGTCGACTTCCTGCGGGCGCTGCGGTCGTACGCGGCCCGCGAGCGCCGGCTCGGCCGCTGACCCTGCCGTCGGGCGGGCAGGGCCGCCGCGCGGTGCCGCGGGCTGCGCCGGCGGTCAGGGGAGCTGCCGGCGGTCAGGTGAACTCTGCGTGACGACTCGCGGCGCGTCCGCGTGTCGGCAGCGGTGCGTCCGGAGCGCGACGTAGCGTCCGCCGTATCGGACGACGCCCGTCGTCCCTCGGGAGGCCAGCCCATGGAGCGTCCGCTCCGGGAGGGGGGCCGGATCCCGGCCCTCGGGCCGGTCGACCGGGTCCACCTCGCCAAGCGCCGATCGGCGCGGAGCGGCCAGGCGCGGTCGTAGGGCCGCCGCCGGAGGGAGCCACCGTGACCCGTACCTACGTGCTCGACACCTCCGTCCTGCTGTCCGACCCGCGGGCCATGCTCCGCTTCGCCGAGCACGACGTCGTGCTCCCCGTCGTCGTCATCACCGAGCTCGAGGCCAAGCGGCACCACGCCGAGCTGGGCTTCTTCGCGCGCAGCGCCCTGCGGCTGCTCGACGACCTGCGGGTCGAGCACGGGCGCCTGGACCACGCCGTGCCCGTCGGTGACGCGGGCGGCTCACTGCGCGTCGAGCTCAACCACGTCGACGCCTCGGTGCTCCCGTCGGGCTTCCGCCTGGGGGACAACGACACCCGGATCCTCGCCGTCGCCAAGAACCTCGCCGACGAGGGCCGCGAGGTCACGCTCGTCTCCAAGGACCTGCCCTTGCGCATCAAGGCCTCGGCGTGCGGCCTCGCCGCCGAGGAGTACCGGGCCGAGCTCGCCGTCGACTCCGGGTGGACCGGGATGAGCGAGCTGCACCTGGCCGAGGAGCAGATGGCGCAGCTGTGGCAGGCCGAGGAGCTGGAGCTCGCCGACCTGGACCTCACCGGTCAGGACCCCGGGCCGCTGCTGTGCCACACGGGCGTCGTCGTGCACTCCCCGCGGGGGTCGGCGCTCGGGCGGGTGACCGAGGACAAGCGGGTGCGGCTCGTCCGCGGCGACCAGGACGTCTTCGGCGTGCACGGGCGCAGCGCCGAGCAGCGCATCGCGATCGACCTGCTCCTGGACGAGTCCATCGGGATCCTGTCGCTGGGCGGCCGCGCAGGCACCGGCAAGTCCGCGCTCGCCCTGTGCGCGGGCCTGGAGGCCGTCATGGAGCGGCGCCAGCACCGCAAGGTCATGGTGTTCCGGCCGCTGTACGCCGTCGGCGGCCAGGAGCTCGGCTACCTGCCCGGCAGCCAGGACGAGAAGATGAACCCCTGGGCGGAGGCGGTCTTCGACACGCTCGGTGCCGTCGTCTCGCGCGAGGTCGTCGAGGAGGTCGTCGACCGCGACATGCTCGAGGTGCTGCCGTTGACGCACATCCGCGGGCGCTCGTTGCACGACGCGTTCGTGATCGTCGACGAGGCGCAGTCGCTCGAGCGGAACGTGCTGCTGACCGTGCTGTCGCGCATCGGGCAGAACTCGCGCGTGGTCCTCACCCACGACGTCGCCCAGCGCGACAACCTCCGCGTGGGCCGGCACGACGGCGTCGCGGCGGTCATCGAGGCGCTCAAGGGCCACCCGCTCTTCGCCCACGTGACGCTCACGCGGTCCGAGCGGTCCCCGGTCGCGGCGCTCGTCACCGAGATGCTGGAGGGCATCGAGGCCTGAGGACGGGGCGCCGCGGCGGGCCTCGTCGGGGCTCTCTCGGCCACCGGAGGGGCCGCGCGGGCAGGGGCGTCCGGAAGTCTCACCCGGACGACTGCCTCACGTCGTGGACGTGGCGGACGATCGGGCGGCCAGGGGGCAGCGACCAGGTCCGCGCCCCCTCGGACCCGCTGCTCCGCGAGGAGGGGCCATGGCCCAGGGTCTGCGCGGTCGCGCGCACCGGAGTCGTCGTGGCGGTCTGCGTGGCAGCCTTCGCGCCCAGCTCGTCGCCATCGGCGTGGGCGCGGTCGTGCTGACCGCGGCGGTGCTCACGGTGATCGGGACGACCGAGACGTCGGCGCTCGCCGACCGCACCGGTCAGGACGTCGAGCAGCTGAACGAGGCGTCGCTGCACGAGGTCATCGACCAGGCCCACACGCTCGTGGCGACGCAGGTCGCCACCGTGACCGACCGCATGGCGTCCGAGCTCAACGTCGCCCGCGCCGTCGTCGCGCAGGCCGGTCCCGTGTCCTCGGGCGCGCCGCGCGCCTGGTCGGCGAAGAACCAGGTGACCGGCGACGTCGTCGACGTCACGCTGCCGGAGCTGCTCCTCGGGGGGAGCTCGCTCGGGCAGAACGCCGCCACGGACGTCCCCACGCCCGTCGTCGACGACATCACCGCGATGCTCGGGTCCGCGGCGACGGTCTTCCAGCGGATGAACGCCGACGGCGACATGCTGCGCATCGGGACGACGGTGCAGACCGCCGACGGTGCCCGCGCGATCGGCACGTACATCCCGGCCGTGGGGACCGACGGAGCACCCAACGCGGTGATCGCCGCGCTCCTGGCAGGGCAGCCGTTCTACGGCACCGCGCAGGTGGTCGGGCAGCCGTACGTGACGGCGTACGCACCGATCTCCGACGCCGCGGGCGACGTCGTCGGCGCCGTGTTCGTCGGCGTGCCGCAGGCGCAGGTGGCCGAGCCGCTGCTCGTCGCCCTCGCGGAGGTGACGGTCGGGCAGACGGGCTACCTCACCGTGCTCGACGGCGCCGGCGAGTGGGTCGTCCCCCCGCCGGGCGCCTCGGGCAGCGCTGCCGACGCCGTGGACGCGGCGGGAGCCCCGTACGTCGCGCAGCTCATGGAGGCCACCGCGGGGCTGGGCGACGGGGACGAGACCGAGCTGTCGGTCGACCTGCCGCAGGGCGCCGCCGCCGTGCACCTGACGCGTTTCGAGGAGTGGGGCTGGACCCTGGCGGCCTGGGGCTGGGACGCCGAGCTGAACGCGGCGCCCGAGCGGCTCGCCGCCGGCTCCGCCTCCCTCGGCCGCACGCTGCTGCTGGTGGGCGTCCTCGTCACGGTGCTGGCGGCGGCGGCCGTCGTGCTGCTCTCGGGCCGGATCGTGCGGCGCGTCGGGCGCCTGACGGAGACGCTGCGCCGGGTCGCGCAACGGGACCTGTCCGTCGAGGTGCACCCGGAGGGCGTCGACGAGATCGGCGTCATGGGCGTGGCGCTCGCCGAGGCGGTGGCCGGGATGCGCGGCGCCGTCGAGCGCATGGCGACCGGGGCGGACGCGGTGCGGCGGACGGCGGAGCTGCTCGACGGGTCGAGCGAGACGCTCGGCGTCGCCGCGGACGAGACGAGCGAGCGAGCGGGCGCGGTGACGCGCAGCGCCGGCACCGTCGACACTCAGGTGCAGGCCGTCAGCGCGGCGATGACCCAGATGCGCACGGCGATCGAGACCGTCGCGCGGGACGTCACGGCAGCGTCGGCGCAGGCCGCCCAGGCCGTCGCCGAGACGCACGACGCCGCGGGCGTCGTGTCGCGGCTGGGCGCCTCGTCCTCGGAGATCATGGCCGTGCTCAAGGCGGTCACGTCGATCGCCGAGCAGACGAACCTGCTGGCCCTCAACGCGACCATCGAGGCGGCGCGGGCGGGCGAGGCGGGCCGCGGGTTCGCCGTCGTCGCCGGCGAGGTCAAGGCCCTCGCGCAGCAGACGGCCGCGGCCATCGAGACGATCGCGCCCGTGCTGGCCGCCGTGAGCGCCGACGCCGCCGACGTGCACGCGGCGGTCGGGCGCATCGCGGAGACGATCGCTCAGGTGGACGTCCACCAGGCGTCGATGGCCGCCGTGGTCGAGCAGCAGGCGGTGACCACCTCCGACGTCGAGCGCAACCTCGTCCTGGCCGCGAGCGGCACGACGGAGATCGCGGGCTCGGTCGCCGACGTCGCCGACGCCGCGGTGCGGGCCGTGGCGGGCTCGGCCGAGGTGCGCCGCGCCGTCGGCGAGCTCGGTGACGTGGCCGGCGAGCTCACGCAGGGCGTGCGGGAGTTCGTCCTGGCCTGAGCGCGGGCCGGGCGGGCTACTGGGGCGGGCGGGTCATCGACAGCACGTCGAGGGCGGTGTCCAGCTGCTCGACGGTGAGCTCACCGCGCTCGAGGTAGCCGAGCTCGACGACCGCCTCGCGCACGGTGATGCCCCGCGCCACGGCGTGCTTGGCGACCTTCGCGGCGGCCTCGTAGCCGATCACGCGGTTGAGCGGCGTGACGATCGACGGCGAGGACTCCGCGTAGGCCCGCGCGCGCTCGACGTTCGCGACGATGCCGGACACGCACCGGTCCGCCAGGAGGCGGCTGGCGTTGGTCAGCAGCCGGATCGACTCCAGCAGGGCCTGACCCATGACCGGGATCTGCACGTTGAGCTCGAAGGAGCCGCTCGCACCCGCCCAGGCCACTGTCGCGTCGTTGCCGACCACCCGCGAGCAGACCATGAGCACGGCCTCGGGGATCACGGGGTTGACCTTGCCCGGCATGATCGACGAGCCGGGCTGGAGGTCCGGCAGGGCGATCTCGGCCAGGCCCGTGTTGGGGCCGGAGCCCATCCAGCGCAGGTCGTTGGAGATCTTCGTCAGGCTCACGGCGATGGTGCGCAGCGCGCCGGAGAGCTCGACGAGCGCGTCGCGCGCGCCCTGCGCCTCGAAGTGGTTGCGCGCCTCGACGAGCGGCAGGTTGAGCTCCGCGCCCAGCAGCTCGAGCACGGTCGACGTGAAGCCGGCGGGCGTGTTGATGCCCGTTCCCACCGCCGTTCCGCCGAGCGGCACCTCGGTCGCGCGCGGGAGGGCGGCGAGGAGCCGCTCGGTCCCGTAGGTCACCGCGGCCGCGTACCCGGAGAACTCCTGGCCGAGCGTCACCGGCGTGGCGTCCATGAGGTGGGTGCGGCCCGACTTCACGGCCGTCGCGAACTCGGTCGCCTTGGCCTCCAGGGCGACGCCCAGGTGCTCGAGGGCGGGCAGCAGGTCGCGCACGACGCCGAGCGAGGCGGCCACGTGCACCGACGTCGGGAAGACGTCGTTGGACGACTGCGAGGCGTTCACGTGGTCGTTCGGGTGCACCGCACGGCCGAGGCGGCTCGTCGCGAGCGTGGCGAGCACCTCGTTCATGTTCATGTTCGACGACGTCCCCGAGCCCGTCTGGAAGACGTCGACGGGGAAGTGGTCGTCGTGCTGGCCGGCGGCCACCTCGTCGGCCGCGCCCGCGATCGCCTGGGCGACGTCGTCGGGCAGCACGGCCAGGCGCGCGTTGGCGAGGGCCGCGGCCTTCTTGATCCGGGCGAGCGCCTCGATGTGCCGGCGCTCGAGCCGCGTCCCCGAGATCGGGAAGTTCTCGACGGCGCGCTGGGTCTGCGCGCGGTAGAGCGCGTGCTCGGGCACCTCGACGTGGCCCATGGTGTCGCGCTCGAGGCGGAAGCCCGGCCGCGCCGTGGGCTGGCTGGTGGGCTGGCTGGTGGGCTGGCTGGTGGGCTGGCTGGTGGGCTGGGCCTGCGGCTGGGTCGCGGGCTGGCCGTGCTGCGGGGCGGTCGTCGGGTCCGTCATGATCAGATGCTCCCATCCGGCCGGGCGGTCGTCTCCACGTGCGCGTCGAGGGCGTCGACAGGGCCGTGGGCGGCCACCACGCGCACCCGGCCCTCCGCGAGCTCGTAGGTGGTGCCGACGACGGCGCAGCGGCCCTCGGCCACGGCGGCGCGGACGGCGACGGAGTCCTCCAGGAGCGTCCGCACGGTGTAGCGCACGTGCTCGGTCAGCACCTCGTCCGCGGGGGCGTCGACGTGCTCGACGACGCTCGGGCGGACCCGGTCCACGATGGACCGGATGTGCCCGGGGGGCTGCACGCCCGTGCGGATCGACTCGAGGGTCGCGGCGATCGCGCCGCACGAGTCGTGCCCGAGGACGACGACGAGCGGGACGCCGAGGACCGCGACGCCGTACTCGACCGAGCCGAGCACGGTGGCGTCCGAGACGTGGCCCGCCGTGCGGACCACGAAAAGGTCCCCGAGGCCGCGGTCGAAGATGATCTCGGCCGCGACGCGGGAGTCGGAGCAGCCGAGCAGCACGGCGAACGGCTGCTGGCCGGTGCGCACGTCGGCCCGGCGGTCGGCGTCCTGGGACGGGTGCTCCATGGTCCCGGCGACGAAGCGCTCGTTGCCGTCGCGCAGGGCGCGCCAAGCCTCGGCGGGAATCGTGTGGTGCGGCATGGGGTGCATCCTGGCAGGCCCTTCGCCGAGCGTCCTGCTGGTCCACGGGCCAGACCGTGTTTTCCCCATCGCCCGGGGCTCTCCGGTGGCGGACGAGCGCGAGCCGAGGTCCCATGGGCCGAGGCAGACGAAGGGGGTGCCGGGGGTGTCACGTCGCCGCAGGCTCGCGCAGGGGCTGGCCGTCGCGCTCGTCAGCGCCGGGCTGGTCGCCTGCCAGGGCGAGCCCGGACCGCCGGTGCTGACCTGGTACACCAACCCTGACGCGGGCGGCCAGGACCGGATCGCCCAGGCCTGCACCGAGGCCGCGGGTGGGGAGTACGTCATCGAGACCGCGGGGCTGCCGCGCGAGGCGTCCGCCCAGCGTGACCAGCTCGCGCGGCGCCTGGCGGCGCAGGACTCCTCGATCGACCTGATGAGCCTCGACCCGCCCTTCATCCCCGAGTTCGCGAACGCCGGCTTCCTCGCGCCGATGCCCGACGACGTCGCGCAGCGCGTCGGCGACGGCGTCGTCGAGGGCGCGCTCGCAGGCGCGACGTGGTCCGGCGAGCTCGTCACCGTGCCGTTCTGGGCCAACACGCAGCTGCTCTGGTACCGGACGTCGGTGGCCGAGGAGGCTGGTCTCGACCCGGCCGCTGGGCCAGTGACCTGGGACCAGCTCGTCGAGGCGGCCTCGGCCACCGACACCTACCTCGGCGTGCAGGGCACGCGCGCGGAGTCGCTCACCGTGTGGATCAACGCGCTCGTGGAGTCCGCCGGCGGGCACATCGTCGAGGACCCGTCGGCCGATGCGGCGGACGTCGCCATCACCCTCGACACCGACGCCGGGCACGAGGCGGCGCGGATCATGTCCGAGATCGGGCGCCAGGGCCTCGGCGGCCCGGGCCTGCCCACCGCCGACGAGAACGCGACCTTCTCGATCTTCCAGGGCGACCGGGGCTCGTTCATGGTCAACTGGCCGTTCGTCTGGCCCGCGATGCAGTCCGCCGTGGAGGCGGGCCAGCTCGACCAGGGCGTGCTCGACGACGTCGGCTGGGCGCTCTACCCGGCCACCGTCGAGGGCGAGGACGCGCGGCCGCCCTACGGCGGGATCAACCTCGGCGTCGGCGCCTTCTCCGCGCACCCCGACCTCGCCTACGCGGCGGCCGAGTGCATCGCCGACCCCGCGAACCAGGCGGAGTACTTCATCAGCGACGGGAACCCGCCGTCGAGCACGCAGGCCTACGACGACCCCGCGGTCCAGGAGGCGTTCCCGATGGCCGACCTCATCCGCCAGTCGCTCGAGCAGGCCGCGCCGCGGCCGCAGACGCCCTACTACAACGAGGTCTCCGGCGGGCTGCAGCAGACCTGGCACCCGCCGTCGGGCATCGACCCCGAGCGCACGCCGCGCCAGGCCGCGGAGCTCATCACCGCCGTGCTGAAGGGGGAGCAGCTGCTGTGACCAGCGCCACCGCACCGACGCGCGGCAGCAGGGCCGCGCAGCCCGCCGCCGGCGGTCAGGGCCGTGACGCGGCCCGACGCCGGTCCGCCGCCTCGGACCGCACGCGCGCCGAGGCGCGTCTGGGCTGGTACCTCGCCGGGCCCGCCTTCGTCGTCATGCTCGCCGTGACGGCGTACCCGATCCTGCAGGCCGTGTGGGAGTCGCTGTTCAGCTTCCGCCTGACCGCGCCCGACGAGCGCGCGTTCGTCGGGCTGGGCAACTACCGCGTGGTGCTCACGGACGAGATCTGGTGGCGCGACCTCGGCGTGACCGTGCTCATCACCGTGATCACGGTGGCCGTGGAGCTCGTGCTGGGCTTCGCGCTCGCGCTCGTGATGCACCGCGCGGTGCGCAGCCTGCGGGGCGTCCTGCGGACGGCGATCCTCGTGCCCTACGGGATCATCACGGTCGTCTCGGCGTTCGCGTGGTTCTACGCGTTCGACATCAACAGCGGCTTCATCAACGCGTGGTTCGACTGGGTGCCGGGGATCGACCCGGACCTCAACTGGTTCGCCCAGACCGGCACGAGCCTGACGGTGATCATCCTGTCGGAGATCTGGAAGACGACGCCGTTCATCTCCCTGCTGCTCCTCGCCGGGCTCGCGCAGGTGCCGACCGAGCTGGAGGAGGCCGCGAAGGTCGACGGCGCGACCTGGTGGCAGGTCCTGCGCCGCGTCATCGTGCCGAACATGAAGGCCGCGATCATGGTCGCGGTGCTGTTCCGGGCCCTGGACGCGTTCCGGATCTTCGACAACGTCTTCATCATGACGAACGGCGCCAACGGCACCGAGGTGCTCTCGCTGCTCGCCTACCGGCAGGCGATCGCGCGGCTGGAGATCGGGCTCGGCTCCGCCATCTCGGTCCTGCTCTTCGGGTGCGTGGTCGCGATCTGCGTGGTCGCGATCAAGCTCTTCAAGGTCGACCTGGCGGGCGCGAGGGGGGAGCGCTGATGGGCACGCTGACGCGCAGGCAGAAGACGTGGTGGGGCGTGGTCACCGTGCTCGTGCTGGTCTACGCGCTGTTCCCCGTCGTGGCGATCTTCGCGACGAGCTTCAAGCTGCCCAGCGACCTGAACTCCGGGCAGCTGCTGCCGGCGCAGTGGTCGTGGACCAACTACGAGCAGATCCTCGTCGGCAACGCGCAGGGGCTGTTCCTGTCGTCGCTGCGCAACTCGATCGGCATCTCGCTCATCGCGACGCTGATCGCCGTCGTGCTCGCGACGCTCGCCGCGTACGCCATCGCCCGGCTGGACTTCCCGGGCAAGCGCCTCATCCTCACGACGGCGCTCGGGGTGTCGATCTTCCCGGTCATCTCGATCGTCACGCCGCTGTTCAACGTGTGGCGGGCCGTCGGGCTGTACGACACGTGGCTGGGCCTGATCATCCCGTACCTGTCGCTCACCCTGCCGATCTCCATCTGGACGCTGGCGGCGTTCTTCCGCCAGATCCCCTGGGAGCTCGAGCAGGCCGCCCAGGTCGACGGGGCGACGGCCTGGCAGGCGTTCCGCAAGGCGATCGTGCCGCTGGCCGCTCCGGGCGTCTTCACGACGGCCCTCATCGCGTTCTTCATCGCGTGGAACGACTTCGTCTACGGCATCTCGCTCACCTCGACGGAGACGGCACGGCCGGTGCCAGCGGCGCTCGCGTTCTTCACGGGCGCGTCGCAGTTCGAGGAGCCCACCGGGTCGATCTCCGCGGCGGCCGTGATCGTGACCATCCCCGTCGTCGTGCTGGTGCTGCTCTTCCAGCGCCAGATCGTCGCCGGCCTCACCCAGGGCGCCGTCAAGGGCTGACCCGGCCCGACCCGCCCGAGCCACCACCCGACCCAGCCGAGCACCCACCCGAGCACCCACCCGACC